>CAZNBA010000063.1:0-11753 GCA_964571395.1 uncultured Muribaculaceae bacterium | reverse complement strand
GCATCAGCAGCCGCACCGTTCTCGGTGCTGTATTTCAGGCTGAAAGCCTGTAAACCGAGTGAAGCTCCTGCTGAACACTGCTGTTTACGGCATGCTCCTCAGACTGCATGGTCCGTTATATAAGTGCAACTCCTTTTGCAGGTGCTCCCAAATATATTAGAAAAACAGAGAAAGAATCTCCTCTTTTGAGATATTATTAAAGTACCCCGACATATCAATCTCCGATAGCCTCAATTCAATAGCCTCTCTGTTATGCATCAACTTCCCCTCTTTTCCTGGTTTCATAAGTTCTGCAATGAACTCTTCGGTTGGTTTTGTAAAGAAATAGTCGCCAAAGATCTCAATGTTTGTTATAGCCCCCTTCTCTACCGCCATGAAGAGTTCCATTATCCCTCCGGCGAACTTTATGCTTTTATTGAAGGAGTAGGAGGGAGAATTGCCAAAATTCCAGCTGTCAAGAGCATATTTCTGCTCTTTCAATGCCGTAATATTTTTAATGTCCGTTTTTGAGTAGTCGTATCTTATAATGCTGTTTTTGGATTTTTGGCTTTCGTGCTCCTCATTGCCAATATAATTCTTGCAGATATAGTTGCCGAGATACTCTTTGAAGCCCTCAACATCCATATTGATAAACCTGTTGTCTCCCGTGGCTTTAAGATGATCCGATATATTAGTTACACGGCTTCTGTTAGATTGTACCGCCTTACCCTGAAACTTCTCCGGCCTTGTCTTTAGGGCGTTGGCGAGATCAGGCATAAAAGCGGAGAACAATAGTGTTCCGTGCTGTAATATACGCTCCTTGTGAACGCAAACAGCATTTCCTGAGAACTTTTTCCCATCAATCAAAAGATCATTTCTCCCCTCCAGATAGGCCTTTACTCCCATTGAGTTGAGAGCCTCTATAATTGGAGTTGTAAACCTCTTAAACATTGCGCTGCTGTCTTCTCCCTCAATTTTTTTTTCTATAAAGGTAAAATTAAGGTTACCGAGATCATGGAAGACGGCTCCACCGCCGGTAAGCCTTCGTACAACTTTGATTTTATGTGATTTTACATACTCAACATCTATTTCAGCAATGGTATTCTGGTAATGTCCGACAATTATTGCGTTGTCGTTTCTCCATAGTCTGAATATTGGTTCCGTAAAGTTCTTCAGCATATATTCTTCAGCTGCAAGATTCCAGTATGGATCTGTGCAGGAGTCGATAATGTACAGCATTTGTAGTATTCGATTTTAAAGTGTGATAATTATTTATTATTTGGCGATAGCCGGCACATGGCATATTTGTACAGTAACCAGACGAGATATCCTATCAACATTCCGAACATGGCTCCGCATATTACATCAAGCGGGAAATGTTTCCCAACATATATTCTGCTGTAGCCTACAAGGGCTGCCCAAATGAAAATCAGTATGATATAAACTCTTTTTCTTATGAGAAATGAAGTTATTGTTGCAAGTCCGAATAGATTTGCCGCGTGGCTCGATACAAAACCGTATTGACCTCCCTTATATTCCAGCATCCTTACATACTCGGAGATTGTGGGATCCCAACAGGGCCTCAATCTATGTACAGTATGTTTAAATAGGGCTACTGAAAGCGAATCGCAAAGTGCAAAGGTCATGATAACCGCAATGGTCATAAGAATTGCAGTTTTGAGATTCCTTTTATAAAAGAGCAAAATAAGGATAATACAATAGATCGGGATTCCGGTATATTTATAAGTAATTATAGGCATTATAAAATCTGCCCAACTGCTTGTCGCTCCGTTTATAGCCAACATGAGATTTTTGTCGAACTCTATCAGACCATCCAGCATAATTTCAAATTGTTTCTAAATAGCATTTGTAGTGGCTATTTGTTCAGTTCCTTCCAAATTAAATCCTTAAGCTCTTTAATATGCAGTCCCGTTATTGAGGAGATAAAAATATGAGGCACTTTTTTAGGCAGGTGCCTTTTTATCTCGGCAGTAAGTTCGTCATCGAGCATATCGGATTTTGAAATTGCAAGTATGCGCTCTTTATCAAGCAATTCCGGGTTATACATCTTTAATTCGTTGAGGAGAACTTTGTACTCTTTTGTAATGTCGTTGCTGTCTGCCGGTACAAGAAAGAGTAACAGTGAATTTCTCTCAATATGCCTGAGAAACCTGTGACCGAGTCCTCTTCCTTCATGTGCTCCCTCGATTATTCCGGGTATGTCTGCCATTACAAAGGATTTATCGTCGTAATAATTTACGATTCCTATACTTGGTTCCAATGTAGTAAAGGCATAGTCTGCAATCTTTGGTCTTGCAGCTGAAACGGTCGACAGCAGGGTGGATTTTCCGGCATTCGGGAATCCGACAAGACCTACATCGGCCAAAATTTTCAATTCGAGAATGAACCAACCTTCAACTCTCGGTTCCCCGGGTTGGGCGAACCTTGGAGTTTGCATTGTGGCGCTTTTAAAATTAACATTGCCAAGTCCTCCTCGTCCTCCCTTAACAATTATTTTCTCCTCTCCGGGTTCTGTAATTTCGAACATAACCTCTCCTGTCTCAGCATTTTTAGCAACAGTTCCGAGCGGTACATCAAGATATATATCCTTGCCGTTGGCTCCTGTGCATTGCGCGCTTCCTCCAGATTCACCGGCCTCCGCTTTAATATGCTTTCTGTATTTGAGGTGAATAAGAGTCCAAAACTGAGGATTGCCTTTTAATATAATATGTCCTCCACGCCCTCCGTCTCCTCCATCGGGGCCGCCTTTTGCAACGAACTTTTCTCGGTGCAGGTGTGTAGAGCCACTTCCTCCGTCTCCGGAGGCAAGGAACAGTTTTACGTAGTCGACGAAGTTTGTATCTGCCATATTAATTTATCAGGTATTATAATAGTTTTGTTACACGTGCGAAAATTTCATCAATTTCGCCGTCACCGTTTATTTCGTAATATTTGTCGCAGTTTTTGTAATATCCGATAAGCGGCTCTGTTTTACTGTGATATGTGTTAATTCTGTTTTGGATGGTAGCCGGGTCGGCATCATCCTTCCTGTTTTCTATTTCAGCTCTGTGTTTTATTCTTTCAAAAACTTTTTTGTCATCTATAATAAATGAGATAACCTTGTCAATTCTGTGCCCTCTTTTTGCGAGCATTTTATCGAGTTGTTCGGCTTGGGCTGTGGTTCTTGGGAAACCATCGAATAGGAAGCCCTTTACAGTCGGATTGTTGTCGATTTCACTCTCAATCATCTTTACGACAATTGAGTCATCTACGAGATTACCGGCCTCGATAAGTGCCTTTGCTTTTTTTCCGAGTTCAGTCCCTTTTGAAATTTCGCTTCTGAGCAGATCGCCGGTAGAAACGTGTCGGAAATTATATTTGTCAACCATCAGTTTTGCCTGAGTTCCCTTGCCTGCCCCGGGAGGGCCAAAAAGAATGTAGTAGTTCATGTTATTATTATTTTTCGTCAATTACATAAATATCTTTGTATTGTCTGCCTAATTGGTCGTAATCAAGTCCGAAACCCACTATAAAATCATTTGGGATATCAAATGCGGTGTAATCTATCTTAATATCCTTCTTATATGAGCCGGGTTTGAATAAAAGCGTGCAAACTTTGATATCAGCAACTTTCTTTGCTTTTAAAATCTTTACAAGTTCATCAATAGTGGTTCCTGTATCAACGATATCCTCTACTATGATGATTGTTTTTCCCTCTACGTTTTTACTCAGTCCCATAATCTCTTTAACTTCTCCTGTAGAGGAGGTACCGCAGTATGAGGCTAATTTTATGAAGGTGATATCGCATTGAAAATCTATTTTCTTCATCAGGTCTGCCGTGAACATGAAAGAACCGCTCAGTACGCTTAAAAAAATAGGAGTGTCAACATCCTTCATATCTTTATTAAGTTGTTCTGCAACTCTCGATATTTCCTTCTCTATTTTTTCGTTTGGGATATATTTCTTAAAATACTTATCATAAAGTTTAATCCTGTCCATAGCGCTATTTATTAAAAATTATAAAAAAAGAAAATGTATTTTTTTACGACAATGTTTTGCCTCTGCAAAAATATGTATTAATTTTGTTTATCCCCAATAAACTTTCAAAAAGAGAGATGGTGGAACAGAGCGGGAAGAGGTAATTTAAGGAGAAATGTTTAAGAACAGTTTGAGACTTTTTGATAGTAATTAACAAAATATAAATATAAGTTAGAATGAAACCACTTGTAAGTATTATTATGGGTAGTACCTCCGACCTTAAAATCATGGAGCAGGCTGCAAAATTCTTTGACGAATTGCAAATACCTTTTGAAATAAATGCCCTTTCGGCACACAGGACTCCCGATAAAGTTGCTGAGTTTGCCTCCAATGCTGCAAAGCGCGGGATTAAGGTAATTATTGCCGGTGCCGGTGGTGCTGCACATCTTCCGGGTGTGATTGCGGCCTCTACTCCGCTTCCTGTTATCGGGGTACCTATCAAATCATCAAATTCTATGGATGGCTGGGATTCTGTTCTTTCTATCCTGCAGATGCCTTCAGGAATACCTGTTGCAACAATGGCTCTCGACGGAGCAAAGAACGCGGCTATATTTGCAGCTCAGATTCTTGCCTCCTCAGATACTGCAATTGCAGAGAAGGTTGTAAAGTTTAAAAATGAATTGGCCGGAAAGATAGAGAAAGCCAACTTGGAACTTGCAGCCTTAAAATTTAACTATAAAACAAATTAGTGATTGGTTGTTTCAGCATAATTATATAGTATCAGATACTATTGTGCAGTATCAGTAGCGTTCGTTAGTATCAGTTTAATTAAATACGGCTTGATGCCGCAATAAGGGAGGAAAGAGATGTGTTGGAGAGCATTTGTTGCGGCATTGCCGTTTATTGTTTTATGTGAAATTGATGCGGCCTCTGCAGAATGGAATAATAGAGGTGTGGACAGCCTCCGGCGCGATACGGTTGAGGAGATGATAAGAAAAATCGTAGAGCGGGTTGCAGATGACGTGGAGAGTTACGAACTCTCTTCCGAGCAGATTCGTGAGCAGGCCGAATATCTTGAGGATTATCTCCATATGCTTGCGGAAAGGCCGTTGAATGTTAATGTCGCGGGGTATGATGCGTTTCGAAAGATTGTTTTTCTTACCGATTTTCAGATAGAGTCTATAATTAAATATAGGACTGAACATGGCAATATTCTATCGCTTTCGGAGCTTATGCTTTTGCCTGGTTTTGACAATGAGACAGGAGAGTTCCTCCGTTATTTTATCTCGTTCGGGGCCATGTCGAGAAATAGCGATAGTTGGTCGAATGAGTTGTATATGCGTTCCGACAGGGTGCTTGAACGGCAAAAGATGTATAGGCCTATTTCAGAGGAGGAGTTTAAAAGAAGCCCTAATTCAAGATATTTGGGTTCTCCCTATCACTTTCTGATTAAGTATTCTCTCTCGCATGGAGATAAATTTAAGGGAGGAGTGTTGGTTGAAAAGGATGCCGGGGAGAGAATGACTGCCTCAGTTCCTTTTGATTTTTTGTCGGGGTACCTTACAGTGCGGAATATCAGGATTGGAAGTGTGGCGGCAGAGGTTATTTTTGGTGATTATAAAATTAGGTTTGGTCAGGGTTTGACAATTTGGAAGGGGTTCAGTATCTCCGGAGGGCAGGTGCTCGGAGGCTTTTATAAGCGTGGTGCTCCGGTTATTATGAACTCATCGGCTGATGAAGATAATTTCTTAAGAGGGATTGCCGTTACATTGGGTCTCAATAGAATGGAGATGGTGCTGTTTGCCTCTTATCGCAAGCGGGATGCGGCATTGTCGTTGGATAGCGTTAGCAATAAATTAAAATATACATCGTTACAGAGTGACGGGTTGCATAATACGGTATCCCGATATAATAATAGGAAGAGCATGGGTGATTTTGTCTTTGGAGGTTCTCTTTCAAAGCGTTGGAACAGGTTTAGGGGAGCCTTTAATTTTACTGCACAAAAGTTTGAATATCAAAATGGCAGGAGGGTACGGGAAGATAACAAGTATCAAATTTATAATGGTTACAGTTGTGCAGCTTCACTTGATTTTGCATTTGTGGCAGGGAAAAATGTAATTTTTGGAGAGCTTGCTATTGATGTGGGTGGTAGTACGGCCCTCCTTTTTGGTGTTAATTCAAGACAGTTTGAAGGGTGGGAAACCTCTCTACTTGTGCGTAGATATTCAAAGAGTTATATAGCTCCTAATGCCGGAGCTTGTTCTACGTTGTCCGGATGCTATAATCAGGCTGGTATCTCTGCAAATGCAACTCGTATTTGTTCCTCCTCTTCCAAGTTTGTTTTTGCTGCCGATTATCTCTATTACCCCTCTCCTCGTTTCAATATAGATTCTCCGTCTCACTATTTTAAGATACTCTCTTCTTATGAGTTCTCTCGTGAGAGGTTATCCTTTACTTTGAGATTGTCTGATTCTTACAGAAGCTACAATAGTGCAAACTCCATTAGATTGAAATGGTCTCTATTATACAATATTAATTCTATACTTGCAGTTAAAATACAGCAGGATAATATCTATTGTGCAAAGAGATATGGGTTATATCTCTCAGGTTATTTGAAGAGTGCACTGTCACCACGTGGTGCTTTTAATTTGATTGTGAGCGGTACTTATTTCAATTGTAGAGATTGGAATGCCCGTCTTTACATGTATGAGCGTGATCTGCCTCAAAGTTATTCATCTCAATTGCTTTATGGTGAGGGGTATAAGGTATATATACTCTTTAAGGCGAGGATTATGCGTGGACTCGATTTTTTCCTTAAAGCTGAAACATTACGTTATTTTCCTAATGAGGAGGGCGATAAAGAGACAGGTTCCTTTGTAAAGGTAACAAAGGAACCTGTCTCTAAACTTAAGGTGGGCATAAAACTCTGCCTTTAGATTTTTTATGATCTCTTAACTTTCAACTTTTTTCCAGGGAATATCTTTGAATGTTTTGTGAGTCCATTCATTTTGAGAAGTTCGTCGAGGCTTGTGTTTGAGAATTTGTTTGCTATACCAAGGAGAGTATCGCCTTTTCTGATTGTATAGTAAGTATATCCCTTTGAATGTGAGGTTTTTGATGAACTTCTCGGAACAAGTGAAGTATTGTCGGGAATATCTTTCTCATTGTCGGCATAGGTGTCGGAATCCCCGCCTTTATAGATTACAAGTTTCTGATTCTTCTGAATTACATCGCGTCTGAGATGGTTCCACCGTTTTATATCTGCAATAGAGACACGGTATTTTTTTGCGATTCGGTTCAGCGTTTCACCGGACCGTACTGAATGGGTTACACGAGCCGGACTTCTCCATGATCTACCGCTTCCACTCTCTGCCGCAATTGTAGATTTTGGATTATTATACAGGATGGGATTGAAATACAGTGAGTCTTTGTAGGCGTAGATTTCACTCTCCTTATCCACAAAGGAGGAGGTGAAGTTATAAGGTATTTTTAAAATATACTCCCTCTCGTTTCCGGGGATAATATCCTTTACATATTGCGGGTTGAGTTCTCTGAGTTGTTCAACAGGAATCCCTATCACATGTGAAATCTGGTCAAAATGCAGATTTCTATTCACAGCAATTGTATCTACATGATGTGGCATATTGAACTTTAGTGGTGTAATTTGATAGTCTTTATAGTAGTTGAGTAGATAAAGCGCTCCAACGAATGCTGGAATGTAGTCTCTTGTTTCTCTCGGAAGATATGGATAGATGCTCCAGAACTCTTTGGAGCCTCCTGCTCTTCTGATAGCCTTACTTACATTACCCGAACCGCAGTTATATGAGGCAATTGCAAGAGGCCAATCTCCAAAAATAGTATAGGAGTCTCTCAAATATTTGGCAGCTGCTATCGCCGAAGAGACAGGGTCTAATCTTTCGTCAACATAAGAGTTTATTGTAAGGTCATATTGCAGTGCGGTCCTATACATAAATTGCCAAATTCCCTTGGCTTTTGTTCGCGATACTGCAAACGGATTAAGTGCTGATTCTATTATTGCCATCGCTTTAAGCTCTTTTGGCAGGCCGTAGTAGTCCATTATCTCTTCAAATATAGGAAGGTAGTAGGAGCTGAGCCCCAATATTCTCTTTGCAAGATAAGGTCGCTTTTCGGTATATAGAATGATACTGTTTCTTACCACTCGATTATATGGTATCGGTATGAATGAGTTCATTCTTTTTATCTTGTTGATATATATGGAATCGGGTATATTGGAACTTAAATTCATGCTGTCGAGGTCTATCCCTTCTACTGTTTCATAGGGCGCGTTCCTGTGTTCATACCATAATGCAAGCAGGCTGTCTGTATTGCATCCGGGTTCTGCTTCTTCTATTTCTGGCCAGTCTTCGTAGTTAAAGTCTCCAACATTTATTGAGTCGGTTAGCCCGGTCGTATCATAAAGTTGTATTGTGCCGTCATTAATAATTGATTGCAATGAATCAACGACCTTTCTTAAATTCTTTACTTCATTTGTCAGAATTTCAATCTTTTTTGTCTTGCTTTGAGCAGTTGCATTAATAGGTATGGCAATAATCATTGCAAAAACAAGTAGCAGTGTCAATCGTTTCATTAGTATTTTTCTGTATAATTAAAATTTAAAATTAACTTTCAGTCCTATGGTTTGCGAATAGTAGTTTCCGGAATAACCTCCATAACTTTTTGTATCGGGAGTTAATCTATCAATTATTCCCGGTTCTATTTTCATTGAGATATCATCGCTTATATCAAAATCACTAAAGTGCGCAAATACATTGGCATCAATTATATTCAGTACATATATCAGTGCGGTGCAGATGATGGAATAGTCTCTGAGACGTCTGTAAGAATCTCTGTACCAAATCATATCATCGAGCGATAAATCTCCTTTGTATTTATCACCCAATGCGACCGCATCAATGTACATGTTTTTATATCTTTTAAACTGTTTCTGATTAACGGACCAGCAGAATCCACTGATTGCAAAACCCCCGTAGAAGATAGGTATTTTCCAGTAATCTCCATTGTAGGCCTGTCCCAATCCGGGGAGCAGTGCCGAGTAGAATGATGCTCTTGCCGGTAGTGGGTTTGTTCTGCTTTTGTAGGAGATGACTCCGTCGAGAAGACTCCAATAGTAGGTTGCGGCCGCTCCCGCAATCATAATTGAGCGCATCTCCTTATAAGAGGATTTACCTGTCTGCTGGTATTTTATATTGCTCATTACGGCACCTCCGATAAATCCTGCCAAGCCTCCGTAAACTACCGGAAGTTTCCAATATTGATGATTGTAAATTTGTGATGTACCGGGAAGTGCGAGAGAGCCAAAAAACATCGGAGAGATGTACATGCTATCTTTGTGAGCAAGGGCTTTAAAATATCTTTTGATTGTGAATGAGGGTTTTGTATAGGCTACAGTTGTATCGTTTGGTCTGTTTTTTACAGTATCCTGCACGCTCCCAGGAGGCGCAGTGTTTATGAAGTTTCCATTGGCTCTTATTTGGGAGAAAGCAATTTTAGCCGATACTGTGCACAGTATCAGAATTGTAAAAAAAAGGGATATCTTAACTATTTTGAACACAAACCAGATTCCTCCAATGCATTTAAAAAGATTTCTACCTGTTTGTCGTTTTTAAAATGGAGGGTAAATATTCCTGAACCTTTTTCCGAACGTTTGACACTTATATTGTTATCGAAATATTTTCCCAATATATCAATTACCCTAAAGTACTGCGACGGAGTCTCCTCCTCTTCCGCTATCTCTTTTTTCTCCTTTACAGCGTTAATCTTCTGTACTTTGGTTTCAGTCTCTCTTACTGACATCTCTTTTTCAATTATCATATTGGCCAGTTTTAACTGTGCCTTTTCACCTTCGAGCCCGAGAATTGCCTTGGCATGTCCCATTGAGAGCCTCTTTGCTCTTATTGCAAATTGAATTTCTGCCGGTAATTTCAGCATTCTAAGATAGTTGGTTACTGTTGCTCTTTTCTTTCCGACTCTAATAGCCATATCCTCTTGAGTCAGGTTACATTCGTCTATAAGACGTTGAAAACTAAGTGCTATTTCAATTGAATCGAGATCTTCTCTTTGAACATTTTCAACAATGGCCATTTCTAGCATTCCATTATCGTCAGCATTTTTAATATAGGCAGGAATAGTTTTTATTCCGGCAATTTTGCAGGCCCTGAATCTGCGTTCTCCGCTTATTATTTGGAATCTGCTTCCTCCTATCGGTCTAACGGTTATAGGTTGTATAAGTCCGAGAGTCTTGATGGATTGGGCCAACTCCATGAGCAATTCTTCATTAAATTCTCTCCTTGGCTGGTACGGATTTGGTTCAATTCTGTCTATGTCGATCTCAGAGGTGGACAAAAGGGGGGAATTTTCGCTTTTTTGCGGTTTATTCTCCTCGCTGCTCCGCTGAATTGCATTAACGTCGGAAATAAGAGCACTTAACCCTTTTCCAAGACCTGTCTGTATTTTAGCCATATTATGTTGCTTTATTTTTTATCAGTCTTTTTGGCGATTTTTTCGTTCTTTTCTATTATCTCTTTTGCAAGGTTTAGATAGTTATTGGACCCATTTGAAAGAGCATCATAAAGAATCACCGGCTTTCCGTGACTCGGAGCCTCACTTAGCCTGACATTTCTTGTTATTACCGTTTTAAATACCATTTCGCCAAAATGGTGTCTTACCTCATCTACAACCTGGTTCGCGAGTTTAAGCCTTGCATCGTACATTGTCAGCAGGAATCCCTCTATTGCTAAAGTTTGGTTTAATCTGTTTTGTACAAGTTTTATAGTGTTCAGCAGTTTGCCGAGTCCTTCCAAAGCAAAAAACTCACACTGAACAGGTATTATGACCGAATCGGCAGCTGTTAGAGAGTTTATGGTTATCAATCCAAGTGAAGGAGAACAATCTATGATTATATAATCGAACTTTTCATAGAGCGATTTAATACTTTTCTTCATAACAGTCTCCCTCTCCTCCATATTCAGCATTTCAATCTCTGCACCGACAAGATTTATATGTGATGTGACTATTTTTAGATTTTTTATCTCCGTATCCATTACGGTTTCATTAATCTCTTTTGCTCCTATAAGTACTTCATATAAGGTATTTTTTTTATCCGAATCGGGATTGAAATTGAGCCCCGATGTGGTATTTGCTTGCGGATCAGCATCAATCAGCAATGTTCTCTTTTCCAGTACAGCCAATGAGGCTGCCAAGTTAATGGCGGTAGTGGTTTTTCCTACGCCTCCTTTCTGATTTGCAACAGCTATTATTTTACCCATAATTTTTTTTTCACTTCCTATACAAAAATTGTGCGCGTAAATGCTAACTCACAAAGTTAAGAAATCTTTTTTAAGCGAGTAGAATTTATTACATTTGCAAAGGATAAAGTTTTCAACAAACAGAAATAATCAACAATTTAGATATGCCGGGGAATATTTGGATGGTCATTGTTAATCCTAAGGCTGGTAGCGGCAGGGGGCTTAAGGATTGGCCTATCATTTCTAATCAGATGTATAATAGCGGGCTAAGATTCACTTGCGTTTTTACCGAGCATAAATATCATGCAATTGAACTGACAGTTAAGGCTGTTAATGACGGATTCAAAAATATAGTGGCTGTTGGAGGAGACGGTACAATACATGAGGTGGTAAATGGGCTTTTTATTCAAAATGCTGTGCCAACTACAGATATTTGTCTTGCTGTAATTCCAACAGGTACGGGCAATGACTGGATACGTATGTATGGAATCTCCAAAACTTATTCTGAGG
>CAZNBA010000062.1:8527-11877 GCA_964571395.1 uncultured Muribaculaceae bacterium | reverse complement strand
TTTGCGGAGAGATGGGGATTCGAACCCCAGATACCCTTTGGGGGTATACACGCTTTCCAGGCGTGCCTCTTAAGCCACTCGAGCATCTCTCCAATGTACTCGTTATTTTCTAAGGGCTGCAAATTTAATATTTTCTATTGAATATATATACTTCTTTAAGGGCTTTATTCTGCTGTGCCGGTTCGATAGACGATATAAGGCTCTTTTCTATCTGAATAAGTTTTAACGAATTTATGTGATGCAATCCTGAATATAAGGCCTTTAAATTTCTTGGAATGATTTGGACAGATAGAGATGCAATGTCCGCATGGAATGCATTTGTTTTTATCAATTTTCTTGGGGTTCTTAAAATCAATGGCCTGTACAGGACATAAATCGGCGCATAGTCCGCAGAGTGTGCAATGTCTGTCGGTTGAGGGTATAAGAGGAATAGTGCCTATTTCCTTATATGGATGGTTTCCCTTAACAACCAGAATATTATTCATATTATTGCTGTCATGTACCTCGACACTTAATCTCCCAAAATCATGAGCCAATTTAATATCCTGCTCGTCGGGACGTCCGTGTGCTACCTTAGAAAAGATAGAATGCTGTGCAATAAATGCCGCTGCAGATAAAACATAGAAGCCGTTTCTTTCAACTGCCTCTTTGAGTTCTATCAATGCATCATCAAAATCGCGATTACCGTAAACACATACTATAATTGCAGGAGTATTATTGCCCGTTATTTTTTCGATAGATTTCATCGCTATTTCAGGTACTCTTCCCGCGAAGACAGGAACTCCGAAAATGACAACTTCGTTGTTCGGTATTGCGACAGAGTCTGTGAGCGGTGCTGTAAAATTCAGCATATCACGTTGTTGTACTCCAGTACCACTTGCTATTGCCGCTACAATTTTGGCCGTTGTGCCGGTCGCACTAAAAAATGCCGAGTGCACTTTTTGTAAGGTCATAGTTTTCATTTCTATAGGTGAATTGAAGTGCTAAGATACAATAATTTGCGTGTTTTGTAAAATCTTTTTTACTTTCCTGCTACGAGTGACTCCAAAACCGGTTATATACTTTCTATTCACGTATTGTTTGAATAAGATATATAGGAGGGAATGCGACACTTCAGGAGAAGAGAGAGGTTATTGCCTGGATTGAGGAATCCGACAATAACAGGCGTTATTTTTATGAGCTGAAGAATATATGGGTTTCGCAACATTTACCGGCTGAGAGGGCATCCGAGAGTGAGATTGCTTCTTTTATGAGCGAAATCAGGAGCGTAGCGATGAGTGAAAAAGGAGAGGCGTCAGGCTGCAACATTAATGGTGGAGTAGGGAAGAATGCAGGTAACAAGTTGAACGGCGGAGAGTGGGAAAAATCAGGTGGTAATACCGAAAGCAGCGCTGTGAGCAATGCAGATGGCAATGCCGGAAGCAATATAGGAAGTAATGCGGAGAAAGGTGGTGATAATGAGTTGAAATTAAGATTGTACAAGATTGTCTCTATTGTCGCATCAGCAGTTGCAATTATTGCTTTTGCCTTTTTAATTATTGGCACTCCGGCACGCAATGAGATTGAGAATGCCAAAAAAGGGGCTGTGAGAATACTGTTGTCCGATATCCCTGCAGGGCATGTTGAGTCTATCTATACCGAAAAGGGAGTAAAGGGTTATATTGTTTTGCCAGATGGCTCCGAGGTTTGGTTGAATTCCGATACCAGACTCTCTTTCCCTACAAAATTTATAGGTAATACAAGAGAGGTTAATCTTGAGGGCGAGGGCTATTTTAAGGTTCAAAAGGATTCGTTGAAGCCGATGATTGTGAATACCCATAAGGGGTTATCGGTTAAGGTACTCGGAACGGAATTTAATATTAAGGCCTATGATAACGATGAGATGGCGGAGGCAACTCTGTTTTCAGGTAAAATCAGTTTAGTTTATACCTCTTCAAAGACAGAAAAGGTGGTAAAGGAGATACGTCCTAACACAAAGGCTCTCTTTTCAGCTGAAAAACTTACAGTTGTTTCTCCACAGACCATTGAGGATGAGGTGGCATGGACAAAGGGTAAGTTGATTTTTAATGCAACAAAAATGAATGAGGTCATTAAGATGCTTGAGCGTTGGCACGGTGTTGAATTTGTTGTTAAAGAGCCTAAAATTCTGGATTATCCTATTACCGCGACATTTAACAATGAGTCTATTGTTCAGATTATGGATATGATAAAATATTGTTCTCTTATAGATTATAAAATTGTGAACAATCATGTTGAGCTATTTGGCAGGTAAATCTATCTTTTTTTTTAAAAAATCTGTGTTTATTTTTATGGTAAATAGGCATACATTCGTTAAATAGGTAAATAACCAAAAATTTTAACATTATGTATCGAGCTATTAAAAAGTGGAAGATATTTTTGCAGCTGATGTTGCTCTTATCTATTTTCCTTATCTCTTTTGAGACAAGTGCTCAGCACAAAGTTTCTTTTTCTTTCAAAGATGTACCGCTTAAGACTGTTCTTAAGGAGGTTACGCAGCAGACGGGTTACACATTCGTCTACTCCGAGTGCTGTCAGACCTGTAAAGGGTAAAGTAGTTGATGATTCCGGTGAACCGCTGATAGGAGTTACTATTAAAAATAGTAGGTCAGGAGAGGTTGCTGCCTCCGATTATTACGGGGCATACCAGATTGAAGGGGTCAAGGGAGATGTAATTACCTACTCCTTCATTGGGATGAAAGAGGAGAGCATGGTGATTGGACAGAGGGAGATTTACAATGTAACTCTTAAGTCCGATGCCATTGCTCTTGGTGATGTCGTAATTACAGGTTACCAGACAATTTCAAAGGAGAGAGCAACAGGCTCATTTGCAGTTATTTCTCCAAAAGAGATTGAAAGCAAACTGCAGACAAATATTATGGACAGAATTGAGGGTGCGGTTGCCGGTTTGAATATTGTGAAGAACGGCAACAGCAAATCCATTCAAATCCGTGGTGTCTCTACAATCAACGGTAACAAGAACCCCCTCTTTGTTGTAGACGGTATTCCTTTTGAAGGAGAGCCAAGCTCAGGTAGTGACAATACATCACCTCTTGATCTTATCAATCCGTCTGATATTGTGAATGTTACTGTATTGAAAGATGCTACCGCAGCCTCTATTTATGGAGCTCGTTCGGCGAATGGTGTCATTGTGATTACCACCAAACAGGGTCAAAAGGGTAAAACGAGAGTCAATTATACTGGTAATATTACCTTTCAGGGATTACCAGATAGAGAATATTCACATTTAATGTCGAGCAGTGAGTTGGTCGATTATCAGCAAATGATGATGCAAAGCTATCCTAATGTGAAGCGCCAGACTGCAAGATATT
>CAZNBA010000062.1:0-8427 GCA_964571395.1 uncultured Muribaculaceae bacterium | reverse complement strand
GTTTGAATGCTACTTTCCGTATTCAGAAAGAGACTACAAATGGTTTTACAAAGGATTACTATACAAAGGATTCATATACGGTTAATACCATGATTAATGATGCTGCTCAGATTAAGGAGGGTAAAATTAATTATATCATCCCGGTCGGTGGTCAGGTTCTTCAGGACAACATCGATAATTTTTCGTGGACGGTAAGAGGTCAGGTGGATTATAACAAACAGATTAAGAGCGATCATAAAATTCAGGCACTGGTTGGAGCTGAGGCAAGAAAAGTGGTAACATCGAGCAACGGTTTCTACAGACTCGGCTACGATGATGATAACTTATCTTACAGTAAAATAGATGAATTGGCATTGACTCAAGGTGTGTATGGTACTGAAGCATTGTACGGAAGTTTTTGGTTTACAAATAAAACTCCGGAAACAACCTATGTGGATAACCGATATATCTCCTTTTACGGTAACGCCTCTTATGAATACAAGAACAAACTTACCCTGACTGCAAGTATAAGAATGGACCAATCTAACTTGTTTGGTACAGATCCTAAATATCAATATCGCCCGTTGTGGTCTGTCGGAGCTCACTATGTTGCATTAAAGGATTATAATTGGATTGATAGATTGGTGGTTCCTATCCTACGTATGTTTTTATAGATCCCAATACTTTGGAGGTAATACACAGATCTTCCGGCAGACAAGATCCTGAGGTTTTTCTTTTTACAGGAGAATCGGCGTTAAATCCTAAAAAGTCTTCTTCATATCTTGAAAAGAAATTCAGTGAAGGATGTAAAGAGACCTCGTTCTTGATTGATTATGCGATATATAAGGGAAGCATATATGATAATGATGCGGTTGATTCTATTGCGTTGGAGCTTTTTGAGAAGTGTGGAGTCTCCCTTTCAGACAAAAGGATGTGGACTCTCTTTACCATGTATGTTAAGGGAAATGATAATCCGCTTTTCAAGGAGATGGTGGCAAATAGGGCAAAGTATGTTAAATTATATGGAGTGGAGCAGGTTGACAAGAAAATGTATAAGGAGTTCCAATATTCTGCTAAATCTATGGCTTTATTAAAATCCATGCCAGAATTTGATGGAAAGGAGGTCCTTGTGCTGCTTGGTGAGGCAAATGCGTTGATATATGCTAATAAATATCAAGAGTCCTTTAAATATTTGGATTCATTAATGTCATATCACGGCAAATTTTCTCAAGATGTTTGCAGGTCGCTTTATTTTATATCGAGATCTACTCTGTATGGCGATAATCCTAAAATATGGATTGAGAAATGTTTTGAGCTCAGTCGTTTTGTTGCATATAATAATCCTGACAGGGATGATGCTTCAGTTCACTACGACTATGCGGTTCAACTCGAAAAAAGGTTGAATGGTTTGCAAGGCGGCAAGATGCAACAACCTGCGTTTGGCCAGGAAAGTTATTCCATGCGTCCTTTGGACTTAAAGCAAAAACCGAGCAAAAAGCGATAATTCAGATACGGAGCATATATTGTTCAATGGGTATATCTTACAGTTTGATTGCAAATTTTTTAAGGCGTGTATCGAGCATCTGCTCTGGAATGATTTTTTTTACTGTATCGGCGATAATGTTGAGCATGCGTTCTCGGACATAATCCTGCCTGATTACTACAGAGATTTCTCTGACCGGTTCGGGCTCAACGAGCGGTCTAATAAGAAGTTTCTGTGATTCGGAAAGCAACGGTATATGCATCTCAGGGATAACAGTGTAACCACCATTCTCATCCACAATTTTAACGAGAGTATCTATGCTTCCCGCCTCATAAATTGCCGAATAGTCCGATTTCATTTCGCAAAATTTAAATACTTGATTTCTTAAACAATGTCCCTCCTGTAGCACCCAAAGGTGTTTGGAGGGCATTTTGTGTAATTCTATCCGCTCTTGTGCAGAGATTGGTTCCTTATCGGAAACGTAAGCTACAAATTTCTCATAATATAGCGGAACCTCAAGTAAATCATCCTGTTCCAGAGGAGTTGCGAGAATGGCCATATCTATCTCCGCTCTCCGGAGTTTCTCAATTATTATAGCTGTCCTCATCTCCAATACACGTAATTTTATCTTGGGATTTGACTCTCTTATCTCGCTGAACAACTTTGGCAAAATGTAGGGAGCTACTGTTGGGATAACCCCCATTATAATCTCTCCGGTGCTTTGCTCTCTTTCTGATAGTGAGATCTCTTTTAACTGAGAGGCATTGTACAGTACAACCTTTGCCTGGTTTATGATTCTTTCCCCAGCCGAAGTAGGTACAACGGGATGGCTATTGCGGTCAAAAATGACAGTGTCGAGTTCTAATTCCAACTTTTGTATGAGAGAACTCAGTGTGGATTGAGTGATTTTACATGATTCGGCGGCACGTACAAAATGGCGGTATTTGTCCACTGCTACAATGTATTCCAGTTGTTGAAGATTCATTTATCCAAGATTTAATCGTTTTTATAGATACAAATATAGATAAAATCTGTTTGATAAATATATTTTGCTCCAATATCTTTGCATCAACAAAACGAAAAGAAATATATTAACAATTTAAAAATTATAGTTATGGAAACAAATTATCAAGTAAATGTAATGCCTCGCATAGGCGATGCTGCTCCTGAATTCAAAGCAATGACCACTCAAGGTCCTATCAATTTTCCTACCGATTACAAAGGCAAATGGAAAATTCTCTTCAGCCACCCGGCCGACTTTACACCGGTTTGTACATCGGAGTTTATGACATTCGGAAATATGGCACAGGAGTTTGAAGATCTGAACTGCCAGCTGGTAGGCCTTTCTGTAGATGGATTGCATAGCCATATCGCATGGTTGCGTACAATAAAGGAGAAAATTGATTGGGCAGGAATGAAGAATGTGGAGATTAAATTTCCGCTTGTAGTGGATATCACAATGGAGGTTGCAAAATTGTATGGAATGATACAGCCGGGCGAGAGCACAACATCGGCGGTACGTGCGGTCTTCTTTATTGACCCTGCAAACAAGATTCGTACAATTATGTATTATCCGCTCTCTTTGGGCAGGAACTTCGACGAGATTAAGCGTGTTCTCATTGGTTTGCAGACTGTTGACAATTTTGGAGTAGCACTTCCGGCAGATTGGCGTCCGGGAAAAGAGGTGATTGTTCCACCTGCAGGTTCATGCGGAGTAGCAAAGGAGAGAATGGAGAACAAGGAGGGTAATCTTCACTGCTACGATTGGTTCTTCTGCACTAAACAAATCTCGAAAGAGGAGGTTGAGAGCAAACTCGGTAAATAATAAAATAATATAAATCTTGTAAGCAAGGTCCCTTTATCAGAATAAAGGGGCCTTGCTTTATTATGGCATAGCTCCCTTTAACCGCGATGACAGTACCGCCTCCGCAGTCATTAAGAAATCTTATTTTATCCCCTTTACGAATCATTGTTGCAAATTCACATATTTGTCCGGCAATTCTTCCCAATTCCATTACTTGTTGTATTTTTGTGCGGATAACTGATCTCTTTTTTCGGTGTTGCAGAGGTGTGAACTTCTTTGCGCGGAGAACAAACATTTAAATAACTTTTGTCTAAAATATTTTAATATGCGACTACATAAATTCAGTGATTGGATGATAGCTGTGAGGCCTTGGTCTTTTCCGGCTTCGGCGATGCCTGTAATTGTAACAATGGCCATGCTTTTTTATATGGGAAAAGAGATAGATTGGGTAATGGGAGTATGGGCTTTGTTTAATATGATTTTATTTCAGGCTGCCGGCAATGTCTGGAGCGATTATTTCGATTTCAAGCATGGCGTTGATTCCTCCGATACATATGGTTCAAAAACTCTTACGGACGGGCTCTTTAATTCTGAGGAAATCTTTAGATTTGGAATTGTCTTACTTGTTTGTGCCATTATCTCAGGATTAGCGATTTTTGCTGTTACCTGCCTGCACTACAGTGGAGTTCCGGTGTTGATAATAGGTGCTATAGGCACGCTTTTGGCCATTTTTTATCCCTTTTTAAAATTTAATGCCTTTGGGGACCTCGACATATTTCTCTGTTATGCTATTCTGCCCACCTTGGGGACCTCTTATGTTGTTACAGGTGCCATTGCGGTTGATGTCTTGTGGGTGGCATTGTCTGTCGGGCTGATTACTGTGGCAATCCTTCATGCCAACAACATGAGAGACATTATTACTGACAGGAGAGCTGAAATCAGAACTTTCGCCATGGTTATCGGGAAAAAGAGTTCGGTGTACCTGTATTGTGCGGAGATAATGTTCCCATTCGGTTGGATAGCCGGTTGTGTAGTTTCTGGTTTTTTCCCGATATGGACTTTAATAGTTTTGCCTGCTGTAGTACCTGCCTTTGCAAATCTTAGGATTGCCTCCCGCTTTACGAAGGAGGGAGCTGTCGTTATTTCGGACCTTGACGTAAGGAGCGCAAAATTGCAGTTGATGTTTGGACTGCTCTTCTCTCTCTCTTTTTTCCTCGCCGTGCTTTTTTAATTTTTTTGTCGAGAATACTGTAATGAAAAGATTGATTTTTACAATTCTGCTGGCGGCTGTGCTATGGACATTAATGTTCTCGCCTGCAACCGCTTCTTATTTGAATTTTTGGTGGATGATGACGGCCTCAGCACTTACATTGTCTATGCTGGCCACTCTCTTTAACAGAGGATGGTGGAGAGGAGTAAGATTTGATTTTGCCAATATCTCCACGGGCATTACTGTTGCAATTCTTTTATGGTGTGTTTTCTGGGTGGGAGATAAGCTCTCCTCTTTAATATTTAACTTTGCCAAACCGCAGGTTGATCTTATCTATGCAATGAAGAGTGGAGAATCTCCCTGGTTGCTTACCTTCTTGATGCTCTTCCTTATTGGGCCGGCAGAGGAGATTTTTTGGCGAGGTTATGTGCAGAAAAGCCTCTCCGAGCGCTGGAATCCTAATATTGGTTTTGTAGTTGCAACTTTACTCTATACCATAGTACATCTTGGTTCGTGCAATTTTATGTTAATAATGGCCGCTCTTACGGCCGGGATTGTGTGGGGTCTGTTTTATCGCTTATTCCCTGGTAAGTTAGCAGCCATTATTCTCTCTCATGCCTTATGGGATGCGGCGGTTTTTATTTGGTTCCCGATATAAGTTTATCCAGAGTATCAGGAATTTCCAACTCCTTTTTGTGGATTCTTTCAAGAACCTCCCGGCCTTTTGCCGAAATGGTGAAATACATTTGGCGTTTATCCTCTTGCCCCATAACTCTCTCTACATAACCCTTACGTTCAACCGAAGCAATTACCTTTGAGGTATTGGAATGCGTTAATCCAAGAATTTCGCTCAACTCCCCAGAGGATAATTTTTCCTGTTTGGTGAGGCTGCACAGAGCCATGCCCTCATTAAGGCAGATTCCGTGCAACTTCTCAAATTCAACTTCATATTGTATTATAAGACGTTGAATATCTCTTATCTTACATAATTTTTCCATCGCGATACTATACAAAAAGGTTCATTCTTGCGTTGTCGGCTCTCTCCATATAGGTAGCTACGCCACCGATTGTTACATTGTCGAGCAACTCCTCTCTCTTCACTCCCATAACATCCATCGACATTTGGCAAGCTATAAATTCTACACCATTGTCTATTGCCTGTTGCCTCAGAGATTCCAGAGACTCAATTCCTTTCTTTTTCATGATGTGGCGCATCATCTTGTCTCCAATGCCGAACATACTCATTTTTGAGAGATGAAGTTTAAATGAATCTGATGGAAGCATTATGCCGAACATCTTGCCAAACAGATCCTTTTTAACCTTTGGCTTGGTACTTTTCTTTATAACGTTCAGTCCCCAGAAGGTAAAGAAGATAGTGGTTTTTTCTCCTGTTGCTGCTGCACCGTTGGCAAGAACAAATGTTGCCAGAGCCTTGTCCAAGCTGTCGCTGAACATGATTAAAGTTTTGCCTTTGCCCTCACATGAGGTGGTAAGTGTGCAGGCTTTTGCCTTCCCCTTTTCAATTACTACAGTGTATTTACCTTTGTCCTGCGTGTTTGAAATCAGTAGGTTGCCTGTCGTTTTGCACCATGCCTCTGCATCTCTTGCAAAACCGGCATCTGTAGCCACCATCTCAATTCTTTCTCCGTTGTCTATGGAGTCTATAGCCTGTTTTATCTTCATTATGGGACCCGGACATTGCAATCCGCATGCATCTATTTTCATTGTTTTTATATTGTAATTAACCCTCTTCACCTCCAAGTTGCCGTTGTCGCTTGCAACCTTGAGTGCATTTTCACGTGTTGTTTTCAGGCACTCATCCGAGCAGTTGTTCTTTATGGGAGCGATGGCTGTGGAGTAGGTTTTGTAACCTCCAGAAAGGTTCTTTATGTTTTTGAATCCGTTGCCTTCTAAAATTCTTTCGGCAAGGTAACCGCGCAAGCCAACTGCGCAGAAGAGCCATATCTCCTTTTCTGCAGAAATTTCGCCTATTCTGTCTCGTAACTCGTCAAGCGGAATGTTAATTGCTCCTGGAATTGAACCAAATGAATATTCTACAGGAGTTCTTACATCAATCATTACAACTTTTGTCTTGTCTGCACCGGCAATCTCTTTCCAATAGACTGGTTTCATTGCTCCGCTTATAATATTTCCAGCCACGTAACCTGCGATTGCTATCGGGTCTTTTGCGGCTGAGAATGGCGGAGCGTAGGCATGTTCGAGCCGGATAAGGTCATATATTGTTCCTTCCTTTTTGATAAGCAAAGCTATCTGGTCTATTCTTTTGTCAACTCCATCGAATCCAACTATCTGTGCACCAAAAATTTTCCCGCTTTTCCGGTCAAATGTCAGTTTTATTGTCAACGGAAGAGAATCAGGATAATAACCTGCATGTGAGGCTCCATGGGTTGTGGAGCTTGCATATTCTATACCCATTTGTTTCAGTCTTTTTGCAGGAAGTCCGGTTGAGGCTACTGTCATATCAAACACCTTTGCGATTGAGGTTGCAACAGCGCCTTCGTATTTTGTCAAATTTCCGAAAACCATATTGTCAGCCACTATTCTGCCCTGCCTGTTGGCCGGATTTGCCAGATAGTTCATATAGGGTTTTCCGCTTATAGGATTTTTGTACTCTATTGCATCACCAACGGCATATACATCTTTGGCCGATGTCCGGAGATATTCATCTACCCATATTCCTCCGGCCTCGCCAATTTTCAGCCCTGCAGCTTTGGCCAGTGTGGTCTCTGGACGTACTCCTATGGAGAGGATAACAATTTCGGTTTCAACTACTTTTCCGCTCTTAAATCT
The DNA here is from genome assembly GCA_964571395.1 of uncultured Muribaculaceae bacterium. Classification (GTDB taxonomy): domain Bacteria; phylum Bacteroidota; class Bacteroidia; order Bacteroidales; family UBA932; genus Egerieousia. Next base: position 1,140 of record CAZNBA010000062.1, on the reverse strand, counting down.
TACCTCAATTTTACCCTCTTTTCTCTGGAAACTCTCCACGCTCTCTTCTAAATAGAGGTTTACTCCCTTTTGCATCAGATGTTGATGAACATGGGAGGCTGTGGAGAAGTCTACCGGAGCCATTACCTGGTTGGCCATCTCTACAATTGAAACATGTGCCCCTGCGTTGTGTAGATTCTCAGCCATCTCCAATCCGATAAAGCCTGCTCCCACAACTACTGCGCTTTTTACTTGATTATCCTTTAAATAGGCCTTTATATTATCAGTGTCGTCAACATTCCTGAGAGTAAAAATGCCTTCGCTCTCAATCCCCTTCAACGGGGGTCTTACAGGGGAGGCTCCCGGTGAAAGGAGCAGTTTGTCGTAGCTCTCTTTGTATACGGCACCGTCTGCTTTGCGTACCGTTACCTCTTTGGTGGAAGTATCTATACCTGTAACCTCATTTTCTATTCTTACCTCTATATTGAATCTTTTGCTAAATGTAGCAGGTGTCTGTACAAATAGTTTCGCCCTGTCCTGAATGGTATCCCCGATATAATAGGGAAGGCCACAATTTGCGTAGGAGATATATTTGCCCTTTTCAAACATAATAATCTGTGCGGATTCATCCGCTCTGCGGATTCTTGCAGCTGCCGTAGCTCCGCCGGCCACGCCACCGATAATTAAGTGTTTCATCTATTCTTATTCTTATTTTTATTCTTATTCTTTATTTTCCTATTCAACTCTTGCTCTTATTTATAAACTGTTGATTGTATTTGCAGCAGCTTCTCTTTTATAATAACTCTTCGTTTGCCCATTGTTATTGGTTCTTGATTATATGAAAATTATCATTCCTTTGTAATTCACAATATGAAGAATTCTCTATTTATGATTTCTAATAGAAAAAGTTTCCAATAGAAAACAATGCAAAAGTAGACATTAATTTTAATAAAACAATATTCCATTGGAAAATATTTTATCTTTATAAAAAATGTAATAGTAAAAAGAGAGACAAATGGAGCTCCTGCAAAAGGCTGTCTCTATATATGTATCAGTCTTATAGATGGATGAAAGTTATCACAGATAACATAATGCGGATCTTGTTGGTTGGAATGCTGTCACAGATAACATAATGCGGATCTCGTTTAGCTTCGGAAAAGC
>CAZNBA010000061.1:0-12060 GCA_964571395.1 uncultured Muribaculaceae bacterium | reverse complement strand
CACTATTCACTATTCACTATTCACTATTCACTATTCACTATTCACTATTCACTATATCCTGCTACTGCTGCTACATTAATCTTTATTTATGCAACAACAGATATTTTATCTCTTTTTTCATAAAGAGTATCCCGATAATCACTGTCGAGAATCCTATAATCAAGAATCGCCAATATTTATCAGGAAATAGCATTGCCTCAGCTCCACACACTACTATTAGAGAAAGTGCCATTGAAAAGAGAGGCATCATCACGTTTTTACAATATCTGCGCATATCGAGGTTTATCTTTTTGCGAAGGTCCGCTACAAGGTAAATAGCATAAATTATTTGAGCTATAAGCGATAATAAAGCAGGGATAAGGGGCATAAAGGCAGACAAACTGAAGTTATGTAGGAGATCCTGTGTTATTCTCTGCGCAGGTGCCACTGCAGAGCCTGAGGAGAGGGCTGTCTGAGCTATCTCATAGGAGATGTGTGGAGTACCGGAAGTTATTACCTTAATGATTATATATGAGAGCGGCAATACCGCCAAGATAATGAGTTTCCCGTAAACTTCCATGTTCTTGAGCCGGCCCGTGGCATTGATGATTGAGGCCGCACTATAGGAGGAGACTGCAAACAATGACTCTATAAGTACAAGTTGCGTGAATATGACCGCATAATCCGGTACATTTTTGAGCCATAAATTGAGTACAAATCGGGTTTCTGTGATGAGCGGCGCGCAGAGTACCATCATCAGAAAGAGTGCATATTTTGTATTTTTCTCAAAAAGGAAGAGCATATTCTCCGTATCTCCGGCCGCAAAAGATTTGACAATCTGCGGTCTAATTGGAGTATTTACACACTCTACAAAACGCAGTACCGCAACGTTTACCTGAAAGGCCACACCGCGCGCCGCGTTTACAACTGCACCAAAAAAGATGTTGAGAATCACATTGATACCCTGTTGAGTGACGGTAACTACAGTATTCCCGAAAAAGGAGAGTTGCATGAAATTCATAATCTCCTTTACAGTAGCCTTTTGCCACCTGAATTTTATTTTGCACTCGCTGAAATTTCTTATGGCGTATATTATATAAAAGAAGGTGATCAGAATCTGTATCGCGGTAATAAAAAAGGAATATACTATAAGATTATCAAATGAGCCGTAATTATATAAAAGTACTACGACAATCAGGCGAGAGCAGACATCAAAGATTCCTGCAAAGGCAAATATATTCATCTTCTCCCGCGCTATGACAGCACCGCTGAAGGGTATCTGGATTATTGCGAACAGCACCGCGATCAATGCCCACTGGTAGACCCAGAAGACGGCACTCTCTCTCCCCGCCGGAATATTCAGCCTGCTTTGAACGAACCAAAGACCGATAGTCTCTCCTATTATGAGAAAGAGCAGAAAGACTATTGCGAAGATTGAGATGCTGTGCGTAAAATAATTTTCCGTTTTTTCCTTATCTCCTCTGCCGATTCCGAAATTCAGAAACCTTTGCACCGAGTTCTGAAGGCTCGATGATAATACAGTGAAGATTGATACAATACCTCCGACAAGCGTATATATTCCAAAGTCTTTGAATCCGAGCATATTGAGCACAATACGTGAGGTGTACAGAGAGATGACCATTATGAAGATCATTCGCAGATACATGTAAGCCGAATTCTTTATTATTCTTTTATGCTCCTCGTTCATTATCAATGATATATAAGTACGTATTACTTAACTGATTTTAAAGGATATTCGTTAATCGCGCATTCATTGCACTCATTGCACTCATTTCTACCGGTAATTACATTAATTTATTATTCAAATATTTGCGTTTTTTCAGCATAAACAGTGCGGGAAATATTTTTATCAATATCCATTTTAGTTTGCTTCCTGTAATTTTGCGTGACAATTGGTAAAATTTCTCTTTGTGCCCAAACTGCAACTCCATAAGCATGTGTTTTACAATACGTTCATTACGCATGCTCCGAATATCAGGTAATTGCTTTACATCTTTTACATATTGTTGTGATTGTGCACTTTTATCATCCGGTATTATTTTGCTATTAAGCAAATGAGTGTAAATATAATTTTCTATATTGTCTATTCCGTTCTGAAAATTCAATCTTTTTTCATAAGAGACAGTGTTGCTTACAGAACTGGCATTTACAGTATATGTTGCAGTATCTAAATTGAGTTTACAGAAATCCGACACAGCAGAAAGCGTTAGCCACACAGGATAATCAAATGTTACAAATTTTTCCTTTATATACTCCTCCATGTTACAATATCGGTCGTATAGTGCTCGCCGAAAAAGTACAGTTACGGCAGGAATCAAATTGGATTTAACGAGCTGTCTAAACATTTGCGGCCTACGTAAAATTGTGATATTCTCTTCAAACGGCGGCATCTCCTCTCTCCCCACAATATTATCTTCCACGCACCGTATTAACGATATGCATCCCTTCACTTTTGACTTTTCTGCAACAGGAGATACAGCATTGTCAGAATTGCCGGCAGCAGAGCATTCAACGGCCAACAGATTTTCTTCAAAGTTTTCACGAAGAAAGGTGCAATGTGTATAAACGACTCCGCAAGTTGGCCTCTTCTCCATTATTGCAATTTGCATCTGTAATTTGTAGGGATTGGTCCAGTAATCGTCGCTCTCCAATATTGCTATGTATTTTGCATTCGCCTTACTCATAAGAAAGCCGTAATTGCCTATGAGTCCGAGGTTTTTTTCTTGACGGTAATATCTTATTTTGTCGGGATACTTTAAGGCATATTTTTTACCTATTTCAGAGGTGGAATCGGGGGAGCAGTCATCGGAAATGATTAATTCGGAGAGATTGTCCTCAGAGGTGACACTCTGCGCGAGGAAACTTTCTATTGCACGTGAAATGGTCCTTTCGTGCTTGTATGTAGGCATCAGTACACTGACAATCATATTGCAGATTAAGTTAAGACTTTACAAATATACAATTCACAAATATACAAAAAGAGCGGGTAAAAATCTCTTTTTACCCGCTCTCATTCCTTAGAATTTGTTTTTTAACACAACAAATTCTCATATAATACAGATTCTTACCTTATTATGGCAATAATCCACATAGAAATCAACTATTTTATCTGGTCGTTATAATCGGTCTCCTTTAAAGGCAATACGTTTGTCCACTCATTATATTGATCATTAGTTACTGACAATACATATTTTGAGCCCCAGTTTCCGCCTGTTTTGAAGCCTTCGCGGTCAATTTTATCTCCCCAGCGTTTAAGATCAAAAAACTCGAATCCTTCACCCCAAAGCTCGATACCTCTGTAAAGTTTAATCTCATCCATTAAAGCAGTACCTGTCTTGGTACAAGTGTATTTTGAGTCACGGCCAGATGTTTTGGTAAGTGCGATAAGAGCCGCTCTTGACAACTCCTCATGACCGAGTTTGTATTCAGCTTCAGCCTCAATAAGATACATCTCTGCGGAACGGAAATGATTAAGGTTACCTACACCCACTCCGTCTGAACAAGCGAATTTAAACTGCATCCATGCTGCAATCTTTGCAGTCCCCGCAATACCTTCGCGCATGGCAAATCCTCTCTTGTAAAGTTCCGAACCTGTTGTTGCAAAACCGGTAGTTGTGTTATACTTGTCGGTTTTAGGGTCGAGGAATAATCCTTTTCTCAAGTCTGTAGAAGGAATTTGTTTGTAGAGCAAACTGTAAATACATCTCGGATAGTTTCTTATGGTAGATGTATTAGCATTGTAAGCTACATATGCAAAGTATGAGTAGTAGTACAATGTCTCTGTCTCACCACCGTAACTGCTCCAAATCCACTCTGAGGTTGGAGTGTAAAAACCTTTAAGATAGTCGTCGTTGCTCATCAAAGGATAGCCCGTTCTTGCAAGTTTTGCATATTTGGTTGCATTTGTATAGTCGAGTTTTACAAGGGCAGCGCGCGCATAGACTGCATAAGCTACATTTATATCTGCATAGTAGTTGTTCTTTCTTGAGATACCTGCCTTGGTAAAGTTCTCAATAGCGGCGTCAAGATCTTTGTAAATCTGCGCGAAAGTTGTTGTTGCAGAGGAGAGAGGCATGGCATCCTGTGTAGGCTCGAGTCTTAAAACAAGACCGTTGCCATCCTTGGCCTCATCCTGATGACCGTCAATCCACCTCTTGTGGAAGAGCTGCGAAAGCATCATATATGAATATGCACGTACTGTAAGAGCCTGACCTTTTATATTTGCCTTAGCGGCATCAGAACCGGTTGCAGCATCTATCTGTTTGATAATAGAGTTACAGTTGCTTATGATTCTGTAGTAATAGTACCACGGATACAAAATGAAGACTGATGAGTTATTATCGTGATATGTTTGGTTCATAGAGGCGGTGTTACCTGAGTTTGAAAGGAGGTAGTTGTTTCCGCCGAAATTGCCGATAAAATATTTTATTGCACCCTCACCGTTATATCCTTGACCGAAGCCACCGTACTGCTGAGTCATACATCTGTATACACCGTTCATGGCAACCTGAGCATTCTCTACTGAAGAGAAAATTGCTGTTTCACCCCAAGAATCGGTAGGAGAGGTCTGCAGGTACTCCTTGGAACATGAGGTTCCAAGCAATGCGGCACCGGCTATTATAAAGTATATTTTTTTAATTGTATTCATTATTCAATAATTTTCAGTGATTAGAAAGTAATGTTGACACCCAATGAGAATGTTCTTGCAGTTGTAAACGAGTTGTTGGATACACCTGAGAACGATTGCTGAGGGTCCATACCTCTCAATGAGGTGAAGGTTGCAAGGTTTTCAACACCAAAAGTAAGATTGATCTTACTGAGATCCAATTTTTTACAAAGTGATGCAGGTAATTGATAGCTCATGTTTACATTCTTGATTACCAAGTAGCTGGAATTATGAAGCCATCTTGTAGAGGTTCCTACAGAGGTATATGTATCGAGGTTCGCATCTATTACAGGAACTCCGTTAGGGTCAATTCTATTAGATGAAGTTTCTGTCATTCCTGCAGGGACACCTGACCATGACTTGAGAATATCCTTATGAATTGCACCTGGAGTTGAGCCTACTCCCATAAGGCCTTCATATGAATTATCATATGTTTTTCCGCCCAATGAGTATGTGAACGTGGCTCCAAATGTAAAGTTCTTCCAAGTAATATTTGTGAATAAACTTCCGAATACCTTAGGAAGTGCGCAACCGCTCCAATCCTTCTTAGCATAGGTTGTGTAAGTGGTGTACTCCTTTCCGTTAATATTAACCAAATAATCTGAAGGAATAGCTGTTTTACCTTCGGCAGGTGTTGCACCGTAGTATTTATCGGTATCTATTTCAAGAAGAGATTTACCTGTCATCTGATCTACTCCAACGAATTGATACAACCAGAAATCAAACATACTGTGCCCCTCCATGTATTTCTTACTTCCGCTGATGATACCGTTCTCTCTGTTTTGAGCAGGGAGTTTGGTTATCTCATTTTTAAGGTAAGTCATATTGAAACCTACATTCCAATTGAAATCTTTCTTTTTTATAACATCTACATCCAAGTTTACCTCAACTCCTCTGTTGGAAGAGGTTCCAATATTAACTGTTTTGTTTGCGGTTGTAACATCGGTATCAGTTGATCCCACAGATAATGGAAGATAGATATTGAAGAGGAGATCTTTAGAACGTTTGTCGAAGTACTCTACCGATAGATTGAATTTATCAAAGAAGCGTCCCTCAACTGCAATACCGAGTGAGTTACTTGATTCCCATTTGATATCTTTAGCCTCGTATTGTGTTTTATAAGCAGCAAACAGTTTACCGTTTGTCGTAAGACCATAAAGGCCCATGTATGCAAACAGTCCTACAGACTGGTCATTACCTACCTGACCGTAAGAGGCTCTGAGTTTAAGATTGTCTACCCATCTGATCTCCTTCATAAAATTCTCTCGTGAGATAATCCAACTCGCACCTGCAGACCAGAAGTTACCCCAACGGTTATCTTTATGGAACCTCGACGAACCGTCGCGACGGAACGAACCTTCTATAAAGTATTTGTTGTCGTAGTTGTAACGTGCTCTCGAAAGGAAGCTCTCTGTTCTGTAGTTGTACTCAGAATCGGTGAGATCTGTAAGTTCCGAAAAGTTGATCAAATCTGTTCCGCCCGGAGTTCCTTCACCTGTTTTGTACCCGTAAAGGTAGTTGTATCTTGATGCATAGTTTTCATGAGCTACCATTATGTCCACATTATGTTTGTCGAACTGTTTGGTCCATAAAAGTTGCTGTTGGAAGGTGTAGTTCTTATATCTGTACAAAACTCGTTTTGCACGTCCATGTGAACCTACGCCATCACCTACAATTGCATTATCATAGCTTCTTGCCTCCGAATTACTGTTGAACAAATCACCTTTGACAGTCAATTTGAAATCTTTAAGGAATGTGATTTCAGCAAAAGCCAAAGCATCTATTGTGTTTCTGTAGTTTTTGTCTACATTGAGTTCGCGTTCGTACACCACGTTACGACCTGAGCTCTGAGCTCTTTGAATATACTGTCCGTAATCATATACCTTCTCTCCATTTTCATAGATGTAATCTCCATCGGCTGAGGTATAATCATGTGCATGAACAGGATATATCGGAGCTATGTTCCTTGCAAAAAAGAACGGGTTAGCATATGATGTGCTTTTCTCAAAACTTGTAGAGTTTGACACTCTGTGAGATGCATTCATGTTAAATCCAACCTTCAACCATTTTTTGATATTTGCATTGATGTTGGTTCTACCTGTGAATCTCTGCATATCCGAGGCCTTCATATAACCATCCTCGCTTAGATAGTTGATTGAGAAATAGTAGTTTAATTTCTCCGTTGCACCGTCACCGCTGATGTTATAGTCCTGTCTGTAACCCACTCTCTCGATAGGTTTGAACCAGTCCAAATCCCCCTTAACCTGAGATTTGATCTTTGCATCTGCAACAAGTTTTCCGTTGGCATCAAATACCTCGTTATTAGCTTTGTTGTAAATATTGTAGATACCTGTTTCAAAAAACTCATCTGTAGTCTTCTTGTTTGCCTCAGCAAGTGTGTATTTACTGTTAGCGGTAGACATATATGAGTTTCTTGTAGCTGTCCAGAATGTCTCCATCCACTCGTCAGGTCCTAAAGTTTCATACTCCTTTGTACCTCTTGAATAGATACCTTGTTGAACATTTGCCCTAAGAGTAAGCTTATCACTCTTTCCTTTTTTGGTAGTGATGAGAATAACACCGTTAGAGGCTCTGTTTCCGTATAGTGCTGAAGAAGCGGCATCTTTTAAGATTGAGATACTCTCAATATCGTTTGGATTGATATCGTTTGTACCACCGCTCATAGGTACACCATCTACAACATAAAGAGGAGAGTTACTTCCGTTTACTGTTGAGAATCCGCGTATACGAATTTCAGGTGCGGAACCAGGTTCTCCGTAGGTATTGTTTATCTGAACACCCGATGTAGTTCCCTCCAATGCACTGATTGCATTAGAAACTGGACGTTTCTCGATATTCTTTGAGCCTACCGATGTTACAGCACCTGTAAGTGATTCTTTTTTTGCTGTACCATATGCGACAACAACTACATTGTCAAGCGATACGGCATCAGGACTGAGGGTAACATTAATTACAAGTTTCCCTGCAACAGCTATTTCCTGATTAATATAGCCGATGGAACTTATAATTAGTGTTCCGTTTTTCGGCAGTGAAATTGTGTAATGACCATCGGCATCTGCTGAAGTACCTTGAGTAGTACCCTTGACCTGCACTGATGCAAACGGAATCGGCTCCCCATTTGAAGCGTCCGAGATCATACCTGACACTGTTACATTCTGGGCATAAGCAGATATCCCCAGTACCACACAGAGTGAGGTAAGAAATAATTTAATAGATTTCATTTAGTAGATTATTTGGTTAATAAATAGTAAAATACCCGTCACAATTTGTAACAGTAGAGATGTTTTTACCCTTTGCCACCTCATTTATGTAGCCAAGGTTTTGCCTTAAGTTCCCGTCCTTTACCGTGTCTGTTATTGTCACGTAAGAATCGGAATTGTGTTGCGCATGCGAAGCATTCATGCTGATGCAGAGATATGGCAACGATACCAGTGCAATAGTGATTAATGTTTTGTGGTGCATACTTTTAAAAAAAATTAAACAATAAATATATTCGGATTAAAACTATTTTTATAATTGTTCTGTGCGGAGCGTTTTTTCTCATTTACTCCTAAGAGTATTGAAAGCACAAATACCCTATTATATTTCATTTATTAGAGTATTTCATTAGTGTCCACTAAAATCCCAAACAACCATTTGAATAAGCCGTCAATCAATTCGCTATAAGGGTTCCTCGTACTCAACGATTTGAATTAATAAAATCGCTAACAACTAAATGATTAACAAAAATCGGTGTTGATTTCGAACCTTTTAGATTTTTGGAGAAACAACATTTTAAGCATTTGTTATTTTTGCGAACAGTATTGAGAGTATTTAGTTAATAAAATAGTTTTATAACTTATGCATCTGAAAATGGTGCAAATATGAATAAGTTCCCCTATAAACACACACACATTTGTTTATAAAAGCGCGCAAAGATATAATAAAATATTAAAATCATAATTTTTTTATTAAATATTCACATAATAAATTAAACCTTTTTAAATATTATTGGTCAAATAAAATTTTTGCATAATATTTTTGCACAATATTTTTTTAACTTTTACTATTTGTCTCCTCTTATATAAGATTCAATACTTCATGGATTTTAACTTTAAAAAGTTAATACATCCTGTATTTTTTCTTATTTTTGAGGATTAAACAACTAAAACCAACATAATGAAGAGACTTATTATCACAAAAGAAAGGTTGTCATGTATCACATCCAATATAATACAAAACATCACTCTAAAGAGGGAATTTTCAAGAGAGGGAATCATGAGTAAAGCGATACTGATCTTATTATTCACCTTGTCGGTAACAATGCTAACGGCACAGAATAATTCAAAAAAGAGAGTTCCATTGGATCACTCAGTATATGATTCGTGGAAAAGTTTAACTGCTCTGACTGTTTCAAATGATGGAAAATTTGCCACCTTTATTGTAAAGGAACAGCAGGGCGATAATAATCTCGTCTTACTAAATGTGAAAACAAGGGAGCAACACGTGTTCCCAAGGGGTAACAATGCCTCATTTACAAGCGACTGTAAATACCTGGTCTTTTCAATAAAACCCACTTATGCTCAGAGTCGTGCAGCTAAACTTGACAAAAAAAAGGAGATAAAGGAGCCTAAGGATACATTGGGACTATATTCCATTGCTACACAAAAATTTGTCAAGATACCCAACCTCAAGAGTTTTAAAGTAGGCAATAATTCGGCACAGTTTATAGCATATGTACTGGAGAAGAAAGCGGAAAAGGAGAAGGCAGGTGATGAGAAGGAGAAAGTGAATGGCGGCGAAAATCAAAATAGCGAAAAAAATACAGCCGAGAAGGGAAAGGAGATGAAGAGTTTGACCGTAATCACAAATGGAAAGAGCATCGCGGCTGAGGGCAAAACTTTGGAGGTAACCGGCAAAGAGGGCGCAAAAGAGCAAAGAGAGAGCGGTAAAGAGGAGAAGGAGAGTGCAAAAAGTCATAATTTGTATGTGTTTAATTTTGAGAAATGGGCGACAGATACCATCAAAGAGGTTTCGGAGTTCGATTTCGATGAGAGGAACAACACCATTTACTATATAGTTGAAAAGGGAAAGGAGAATGGCAACGGTCTGTTCAAATATGAGCCTGCAAGTAAGCTCTGTTCTCTGCTCTTTGCAACCGGGAAAAAACAGAGTGTCTTTTTACCCTTCACTCTCAAGGACAACGAGAATTTCACCTTCTTTGCCAAGACAGATACTACAAAGGAGGGAAAGGAGAATGTGTCGCTGTTCTTAATGAAAAAGGAGGCAGATAAACCTATCCTGGCAGCCGATTCAAAGATGAAAGGAATACCTGATGGATATACTTTGAGCACAGATCATAAAGGTATAACCGATAAGAACGGAGAGCGCATCTTCTATGGAATCAAGAGACTTTACAAACCACAGGATAGTACTCTTGTGGAATCGGAGACAGCAGTGCTTGATGTATGGAATTATAAAGATCACTTTAACCAGCCAACACAATTATTGAGAATTAAGAGAGAAAAAGAGAGAAGCTTTCTCTGCACAAGTACAGTTCAATCAAACGGTATAAATGATCCAAGATCTTTAACTCTTGTAAGACTTGAGACTGAGGAGATGCCATCTGTCACTGTTCCAAACCTCTATAATGCCTCATGGGGTTATGGCATAACAGACTATAGCTATCAGTTGGAGAGCCAGTGGGATGCCAATCCGTATGCCGACCTGTACATTGTTGATATTGAAACAGGAAAGACTGAAATCCTTCTTAAGAATGTCTGCTGGAGGTCTTTTTCAGTCTCCCCAAAAGGCAAGTACCTTGCCTGGTTTAACGCTAAAGATGCACAATGGTACTCATACGAAGCTGTTAATGGAGTCATTAGAAATATTTCTGCAGCTACAGGAGACGATTTTAAAATTTATATGCAAGATACCCCAGAAATGCCATACGATAACGGCTATGCAGGGTGGCTTTCAGATGATAAGGCAATATTAGTCAATGCAGTAAATGATATTTGGAAATTGGATCCGAGTGGGGAGAAGGCTCCGGAAAATTTCACGGGTGGGATAGGAAATAAGAGCGGACTGTCTTTTAGACTGATTCGCCCAAAGGAGAAGACTGAATATGTGCCAGAAATAGGTAATATTATGCAGCCAATTGGTGAGCACGGGCAAGTATATTTTACTGCATTTGACAGACATTCAAAATATAACGGGTTATATTGCAGGAATCTCGACAGTAAAAAATCAGGTATGCAGAAACTTTTCATGGAGCCCTATACCTTCACAAATATAAGTGGAGGTTCAGCCGACAAAAGCAAGACATTTTTATTCATGAAAAACAACTTTTCACATAGCAACGATCTTTATGTAACATATGACAATTTTAAGACCTCCATTAAATGTACCGATATAAACCCTCAACAAAGAGATTACCTTTGGGGTACACCTGAACTCATCTCATGGAGGTCGGAAAACGGATTCGATTGCGACGGTATTCTCTATAAGCCTGAAAATTTTGATCCGAAGAGGAAATATCCGATGCTTGTCTATTTTTACGAGACAAGGTCCGAAACACTTTACAGCTATATTTCACCAAGTCCAAGCCGTTCCACAATTAATATTCCATATTATGTAAGTAACGGCTATCTGGTTTTTGTACCCGATATCCATTATACAATTGGACACCCAGGCAAATCGGCTCTTGATTGCATTGTTCCCGGTGTAAAGAAGATTTGCGAAAACAAATGGGCAGATGCAGATAATATCGGTATTGACGGACAAAGTTGGGGTGGCTATCAGGTTGCCTACATGATTACGCATCCAGAGGTATTTAAATGGAAAGCAGCCATGGCAGGTGCGCCTGTTGCAAATATGACAAGTGCTTACGGAGGTATAAGGTGGGGAAGCGGATCTGTAAGACAGTTTCAATACGAACATAGCCAAAGCCGCATAGGAAAGAATCTATGGGACGGATTTGACCTTTATATTGAGAACTCACCGCTCTTTGGTATACCAAATATAGAGACTCCACTGCTTATTATGCACAACGACAAGGATGAGGCGGTTCCATGGTATCAGGGCATTGAACTGTTTACTGCTATGAAACGTATGCGCAAGCCTGTATGGATGCTGCAATATAATGGTGAAAGTCATAATCTAAGCCAGCGCCGCAATCAAAAGGATTTGAGCATAAGACAATCTGAGTTTTTCAACCACCTCCTTAAAGGTGCACCAATACCGGAATGGATGGAGAAGGGTGTTCCTGCAATAAACAAAATAACCTTTTAAACGGCAGCTGCAAATGGCTGTGTTCAGGTCTAAAACTTATTGGTTGATGGAATGCTATCACAGTAATTCGACAAACAGGCCTCGTTTAACTTCGGAAAAGC
>CAZNBA010000060.1:0-12143 GCA_964571395.1 uncultured Muribaculaceae bacterium | reverse complement strand
GCAAGTTGTTCTCTATTTGAAGTATGTTGGCAAAAATCTTCGAACTTCTTCTTATCCTCATTCTTCCCCTTATCCATGTAGTGGGCGAGAAGACGGTGTACCATCATATCTGGATACCTTCTGATGGGAGAGGTAAAATGGGTATAAAACTCAAATCCCAATCCATAGTGGCCAACATTATCTGTAGAATATTGTGCTCTTGCCATAGCCCGCAATGCAATAATTGAGATAGCATTATTTTCGGGCTTTCCTTTTGTTTTTTCTAAAAGAGAGTTCAACGCAAAAGCAAGTTGGTGCGGGTTTTCCGCAGGATCCATGGTGTAGCCGAAATGCTTTACGAATTCTCTCAAATTTTCTATTTTATCTTGATTGGGAGTTTCATGAATTCGATAGACAAAAGTTGGAGATTTCAGTTTCAGTCCTTTCGTTACATAATAAGCCACCTCCTTGTTTGCAAGAAGCATAAACTCCTCTATCATCCAGTTGGCCTCATGAGTTATCTTTTCAATCACATCTACTGGTTTGCCGGTGTTATCCACTATTACTTTCATCTCCGGCCGTTCAAAACTAATTGAGCCCTCTTTAAAGCGTTTGTTTCTCATTATGCCCGCAAGTTTATTGAGATTGAGAATTGCATTTGCGACCTCCTTGGAAACCTTTGTTTTTTGGTTTTTATCCTCTATGTCCGATATTTGTATGCTCCGTGCAGGAGCCTTGTCGGCGTACTTCTCTATTATCTCCTGTGCCTGCTCATATGCAAAACGCATATCTGATTTTATCACCGTGCGACCAAACCATTTTTTGATGATTTTTGCTTTGGCATTAAGTTCAAAAACGGCAGAGAAGGTTAGTTTTTCCTCTCCTGGTCTGAGGGAGCATAGGTTGTTTGAAAGAACCTCGGGAAGCATCGGAACTGTTCTGTCTACCAGATATACAGATGTACCTCGTTCATATGCCTCCTTGTCAATAATATCGTTAGGAATAACATAATGCGTTACATCCGCAATGTGTACGCCTACCTCAAAGTTTCCATTTTCAAGAGGCTCAAAAGAGAGGGCATCGTCAAAATCCTTTGCATCCGCAGGATCTATTGTAAAGGTGCAGATATTTCTAAAATCTCTGCGTTTTTTGTATTCGTCCTTTTCTATCGCCACAGGTATCTTTGCCGCTGCTTTTTCAACCTCATCTGAGAATTTGTAAGGTAATCCGAACTCTGCCAGAATGGCATGCATCTCGGTATTATTCTCTCCCGGTTTGCCCAATACATCAAGTATATTTCCGGTTGGTGCGTCATCGTTCTTAGGCCATTTTTCTACAAGTACAGCAACCTTTAACCCCTCATCCTCTTTTTTTACCTCCTCAATGGGAACTTTAATGTCGTATGGCATCACCCTGCTTTCAACAATCACCCATGCCTGTTCTCCAATTATTTGGAGTACCCCGATATATGGTTTTTTAGATCTTTCTATTATTTCAACTACCTCTCCTTCCTGAGAATGCGAGCCGGCCCTCTTGCGAGTAATAATCACCTTTACGGTATCGTTATTCAAAGCACCTCTGAATTTTTTTGCCGGAATATATACATCCTCTTCTCTGTCGGGGTTCCTGACAAAGCCGAAGCCCTCGCGCGACATCATCACCGTGCCTGTAACCTCCTCATAAACGCGTTTTCCGCGTTGGCGTTTTCCGAATTCGCTTCTGCTGCAGTTACCCTTTTTCTCTCTTCTGTTTTCAGATTGTTTACCGCGATTCTCTTTGCGGTTCCTGTTTGATTTTCTTTGACTCATATTAGATATTATCTATTCTTTAGAGAATAAACCATGACAAATGTACAATAATAATTCCAAAATCAGTTTTTTGTATGCTAAATGTTAAAAAGGCATTAAATTTGCGCCGCTTATGAACAGAATTTTAAAATGAAAGTTATATGAATAAGAAAGTACTTTTAATGATCCTCGACGGATGGGGAGATGGAAAACACGATAGATCAAATGCTATATATACGACAGGAGAACCGAACATTGATGCTCTGAAGGCAAAATATCCAAATTCTGAGCTTCTTGCTTGCGGTGAGTCTGTAGGATTACCCGACGGACAAATGGGAAATTCTGAAGTAGGTCATCTGAATATCGGTGCAGGGCGGGTTGTATACCAGGATCTTGTCAAGATTAACAGAGCCTGCAGAGATAAAAAATTATTGGATAATCCGGAGATAAAGGCTGTTTATGATTATGTAAAAAGTAGCGGAAAGCAACTGCATTTTATGGGGCTTTTATCCGACGGAGGGGTTCACAGCTCAAATAAACAACTTTATGCTTTTCTCGATGTGGCAAAAGAGTATGGGTTGCAGAATGTTTATGTTCACTGCTTTATGGACGGGAGAGATACCGATCCTAAAAGTGGTAAAGGTTTTATTGAGGAGTTACAAGCTCAGATGGCAAAGAGCACTGGTAAGATAGCCTCTGTAATAGGACGTTTTTATGCGATGGACAGAGACAAGAGATGGGAAAGGGTAAAGATTGCTTATGATTTGCTGGTAAAGGGCGAGGGAGAAAAGAGTTGCAATCCGGCCGATGCAGTTCAGAAATCATATGATTCAGGCATTACAGATGAGTTTATTAAGCCTATTTCAGTTGCTGAAAAACAGGGTGGTACGCAGATTGCTACTATATCGAATGATGATGCAGTGATTTTCTTTAATTTCCGTAATGACCGTGCCCGTGAGATAACAAGAGTTCTTACTCAAGAGGATATGCCGGATATGGGGATGAAGAGGCTTCCGCTCTATTACTGTTGTCTCACTCCATACGATGACTCATTCAAGGGTGTCAAGATTCTTTTTGACAAGGAGAATGTGAAGATGACTCTTGGTGAGGTGGTTTCAAAAGCCGGAAAGAGGCAGTTGCGTATTGCCGAAACAGAAAAGTATGCACATGTAACCTTCTTCTTTTCAGGAGGAAGGGAGGAGAAATTTGATAATGAGGAGAGAGTACTCGTTAATTCTCCTAAGGTAGCTACATATGATCTTAAGCCGGAAATGAGCGCTCCTGAAGTAGCCGATTCATTGATGAAGATTTTGATAACTAAGAAGGAGGATTTAATTGTGCTTAATTTTGCCAATGGAGATATGGTTGGTCATACAGGAGTTTATGAGGCTATTCAGAAGGCTGTTAGAACGATTGATAATTTAGTGGGAAAGGTTGTAAAATGTGCCCGTGAAAACGACTATACAATTTTGATAACTGCTGATCATGGCAATGCAGACCATGCGATTAATGCTGACGGTTCGCCGAATACTGCTCACTCATTGAATCCTGTTCCATTTATTGTGGTAGATGATGATATCAGATGTGTTGAGGATGGAATTCTTGCAGATATAGCTCCCACAATTCTTAAGTTAATGGGAATTCCCCAACCTATTGAGATGACAGGTAAACCGCTATTGTAGTTATAGTTCTGTTAATAATAATGGATCCATTTTAATTTATGAGGAAAACACAATCGGTTCCTTTAACTGACATGGTATCCAGGCCCAGAACGTTGAACCTTTTTTGTATTCAGACCTGAATCCTATTTTACCTCCGCAATTGTCGGTAATGGCTTTGCAGATAGAGAGTCCTAATCCGGTGCCCTGGGCGAAATCGTCCAATTTTTCGAAGCGTTGGAAGATAAGTTGTTGTTTATCTGCCGGTATGCCTATTCCTGTATCTTTAACAGTTATTTTTATGCCACATTCTTCGTAGGTGTAAGTTGCAGAGATATTGCCTGAAGGAGTGTATTTTATTGCGTTGGTTATAAAATTTACGATAATTTGCGATATCCTGTTTTTATCTGACATTACAATACATTTAGTGTAGGGATTTATTGCAGATACGGGAACCTCTTTATGCTCCATCTTCTTTAATGACGCAATTGTTCTGTTGAAGCAAAGCGACATATCAAACTTCTCATCCGCCATCTCAATTATGCCCGCCTCAATTTTTGAGAGATCGAGAATATCGTTTATCAATCTTAACAACATATCACTGCTTGTGTTTATTAGCTTTACATACTCCTTTTTTGCCTCGGGGTCAGTCTCTTTAGGTAATAAATTGGAGAAACCTACAATCGCATTAAGCGGCGTTCGTATCTCATGGCTCATATTGGCAACAAAGGCGGATTTTAATTTATCTGCTTGCTGTGCCTTCTTCATCTCGTTTTTAAGATTTTCCTGAGTTTCAATCAATTCCGTTACATCTTTTCTGAAGCCCACAAATTTCCTTGTATGGCCGTCTTTGTCTATGTTGAACGGAGTACCTGTCACAATACCGTAGTGCCATTTTCTATCTATGCTGCTCCAGAATTTTTCATTGCATGAAACATTAACAGCAGTACCTGATCTGAGGGTGTTCATTGTAATATCCAAGTCCTTTATATCTTTAGCCCTCATTAATTCCATATAGTCATTCATTGGCGTTTTTAAGCCGTCATTATAATTTGTAACAGGGTCGTTATAGGTGGTAAAACACATATCCTCCGTATTTAACTCCCATAAGGTCAAGTCTGCTGCTTTAATGGCATAATCAGATCTTCTCACAAGTTCCTTAAGTCGTTGCTGCATATCATGAACGGAGGTTACATTTCTGTGTGTTCCAATTATCGTCACCACCTTGCCGTTTTTGTCTTTTAATGGTACAAACTCTTTTTCGGTGTATTGCCAATTTCCGGAATTGTCGTGGTTGAGTCTGAAGCAAAGCCTTTTTGGTGGCTTCCCGCCATTGCATAGAGATTTTATTGTATCTATAAACAATTGTCTGTCATCAGGGTGAAAGAAGAGAACCTCCTTGTCGAATGGTTGTCCGGCTGGCGGGAAATAATCGCATTCCACATTAAAAAATTTGTTGGATTTTACATCATATCCCCAAACGGTAACCTCTCCGGCCTTAAGTGCAAGGGCTAATCTATTGGATTTTTTGTCGAGTTCCTGCTTTGTTTTGCTTATTATTGCCTTAAGGACAAGTACAGAGACAAATAAAAATAGCGCCAATAATAATGCTCCGATAAACCAGTATATCGGATATTTTATCTCGTGTACTTCATCCTGATTTTTGTACCAAGTATTGGCTAACTTTTGATAACTGCCATCTGCACGCATCAATACGAGAGCGGAATCGAGTTCTTTGAGCAATATACTATCCTTACCTACATAGCAATAGGCCTGAGCCGGCATTCCCATATCTTGCATGACAAGATTATTAAGGTTATATTTTTTAATGTAATAGTAAGCAACCTCGCGAATGCATATAACAGCATCGTTCTCGCCACGGCTTAATTTGGTAAGACCGATACCGGGGTCCTGAACAGGGATCAATTGCTTTTCCAATCCTATATTAGAAAGCTCTTCTTGTGCAGCCGAGTTTACCTCTACCATTATCCTTTTATTGGCAGCTTCGGCAAGTGTTTTAATAGCCTTAGTTCCTTTTCTATATATTATATTGAGTTTTAAATTATTGTGTGTGGGACCGAATGTGTATTTTTCTGATCTTCTTCTTGTGTAGATCATACCTGTCAGCAGGGTGTTTTTATTTGAGTCATAATCATCCAGGGCTTGAGCCCATGGCATTGTCTTGATAACATATTCTGTGATACCAAGATGTTTCATTAGTGTTTTAGTGAGATCTATGTTGAACCCCGCTGCATTGCCCATTTCATCCGTAAATTCGAATGGGGGGAAACCGGCATCAGCAATAATTGTAAGAGTATCAGATTCGGCCGAACAAGTTGAATAAGAGGAGCAACTCGAGCAAGATAAGTAAGTGGAAGAGGATAAATATAATGATGAGGAAAGAGCATAGTTATAACATAGAAGAAACAAAGCTAATAACATAAAAGTTGCAACTTTATACTTCGAGTTCTTGATAAGCTCAGAAATATGTAGATGTTCTTCTGCCACAATCATAGATTGTTTATTGTGTACAATTTTCGTAATTTTTTGTTAAAAAAACAAACTTGTCTGATTTTTAATTATTTTCAATATGGAAATGAGATAATAATCTACTTCTGACGCTATGTGAACTGGGAAAATCATCTTTTAGTTATGTAATCATTTTTTTTTGGAATATTATAAATTTTAGTGATTAAGTGTTTGATTTATAAAATAATTTGTATTTTTGCAAATATTTAAGACACATGCCATGAAGAGTAAATTATTATGTGGATTTCTATATGCATTGGCCATAGTATCCTGTGTAGGTCCCAAAGATGTTAAGGATGAAAATGGAGCTAACAGTCAGATAGCTCAAAATCTCGTAACCACCCAGGAGTACAAGGTCCCGGTTAAAGAAGGGTATACTACAATTGTTACTTATAACGGTCAGCGTTTGGCTGTTACAAGTGATCCTATAACAATTCTGATTCCTAAAGAGGCTTCTGCCTCCTCTACAAAGGCGGCTGATGATTCAAAATTATTTGTTTATTTTGAGCAAGGCACAACAGCTGTTCCTACGAGTACGCTTTGGCAGACAATTGCTTTTGAAGATTCCAAAAGCGGAGACTTTGACTATAATGATCTTATAATTCATTCAAAATATGTTCTTTCAGGCTCCAAACTCTCAGTCAGTGTACATCCTATAGCTCTTGGCTCCACAAATGAGATAAAGCTCGGTTTTGTTTGGAGACAAGGTGATGCACAGGGAAACGTTGTTGTGGCAAACAGTTGCAGAGCGGATCTTTTTGATGGTGCCGAGGGTTTTATTAATACAGAAAAATACAATCGGCATTTTGATTCCTTTGCCAAAATACTTAATGTCGATGTCCCTAATTCAACAGATCCCGTGTATGTTACGTGGTATATTTATTCAAGTGGAAAATATATTAATGCAGTTAATAAATTTGGCAAAGAGTGTGTGGATGATGACGGAAATCCTTTCGGGCTTGTGATTACCGATGCAGGTATTACTCAACAGGAATCTGCAGGAATGGTAAGGGCTACCAAATCCTCTGCAAGTGATTGGAACTCTATGGTTGTCTCAGCATTCGGAACTTTTCCGGAGGTTAAAGAGAGTGATTACACCTCTCTTCCTGATATGAGTACATATGCTACATGGGGAGATGCTGCAAACAAAAACTACCATATTCCGGCTACAGGGTCGTACAATAGCTTCAACGGTGAATGCGTGGCTAATGGCAATTCAATATATGTATCAGGTACCATGACTATTACAAATTATTGGGGAAATAAGCCGATGAATATATATGTTCTTGACGGTGGCAAATTATTCTTTAACATTAATTCTATTCAAAAAGTTAATATATATCTTCTTGCCGGTGGCAAGTTTGCAAGCGTAGCCAATAATGGCAAGAGTGTGAATTTGAGTACCGGAACAAAGTTGATGGCGGTTGGTGATTTGAATATGGAGTACAACGGAGCTCTGCAGGATTTGCAGGTTGAGAATGGTGCATTATTGTGGGTAGGGAACAGACTTAATGTAAATACATTGAATCTAACCGGCACTGCTGCTTCTCAGGCAAAAGTTTATGCCGGATGCTGTGTTTATGCCGAGGAGGCTGTTGCGCAGCAAAAGGAGACATATTTGTATATTCACTCTTATCTTCATTCACCGCAACTTATTCAGAAGAACGGAGGTACTCTGTATTTGTTAAGTGGAGCGCTGATGGATGTTACAAGTGTATATCAATCTACTAACAAGAGTACTGTTATAGAATGTATCGGCGCAGAGGGGGCGATAATGAATATAAAGAAATTTAAGATAGATGCTTCATTGGATTACTCAACAAGATTTGTCGGGAATCTACATGTTCATTATGATTCAACTGAGGGAAGTTGGGGAGAAGGCCCTACTGTCGGCTCCGGAGTAACTTTTAATAATCCGGCCGATTATCTTCCGGCAAATGCCTGTCATCCCTCTTTTGGAAAGCCATCTGGCGGTGATTCAGGCGCATGCTGGTTTTCTTACCCGTTGGAGAGGAACAATATCCGCAGTTGCTATAATTTTGATGCATGGAAGAGCAGTAACTTTAATTTTACTGTAATTGATGCCTCTAAAGTTTTTGACATTACCAACACAAATCCGGTTTCAGGCAGCAAGGTTTCTATTTATACCCTGGCAGAGTAGGTTGTTGTTTTATTGAAATCCAAATAAGAATTTCACGGCCCGCGGTTTAACAGTTGCGGAGTTTGTGGAGACACTGTCATATGCATCAAATATAGCGAGGCAGTCCTTTTTATATAACTTATAGAAAATTAATATAATTGAGGCATCTTGTTTAAAAAAGTTGCTTAATGATTCTCGTGTGGTGATTTGAATGTTGATAAGTAGTAGGAGTTATTCTTTTCTCTCCTCTAAATATATTTTATCTTTGCAGAAAGAGGCCGAATTTGCCTAATTACAAATAATTATATTTTATTTATCATGTCTTTTGTTCATCTTCATGTTCATACTTATTATTCCATTCTTGATGGTGAGGCAAGCATAAGAGGTCACTTTAAAAAGGCCCAGGCCGACAATCAGCCTGCTTTGGCAATCACTGATCACGGTAATATGTTTGGAGTGAAGGAATTTTTTAATGTAGCAAAGGAGTTCCCTGATATTAAGCCGATAGCTGGTTGTGAGGTTTATGTGAATCCGGAGGGGAGATTTTCGAAGCGTGGTAAGGAGGATCAAAGTGCATATCATCTGATTTTGCTCGCCAAAAATTTGTCGGGGTACTATAATCTTGTTAAGATTGTCTCAACAGGGTGGGTAGAGGGCTTTTATTATAAGCCCAAAGTAGATCGTGAGATTATTGAAAAGTACCACGACAATTTAATCTGTTCGTCGGCTTGTCTGGGAGGCGAACTGCCCAAAAATATACGCGCTGGAAGGATTAAGGAGGCGGAGGAGGCAGCATTGTGGTATAAAAGCATTTTTGGGGAGGATTATTATTTGGAGGTTCAGCTTCATAAAACTGAGGTGTCAGGACAAAGCCAGGAGGTTTATGAGGCTCAGCGATTAGTGAATGATGAGTTGTTTAAAATGGGCGAAAGGCTGGGCATCAAGTGTATTGCTACAAATGATGTGCATTTTACCTCCAAGGAGGATGGGCCTGCTCATGACCGGCTCATCTGTCTTACAACTAATGCGTTGCTCGATGATCCTAAGCGTTTGCACTATACACAGCAGGAGTATCTTAAAACTGCTGAAGAGATGTCCGCCTTGTTTCCGGAGCATCAGGAGGTAATTTCCAATACTCTTGAGATTGCGGACAAGATTGAACGATACGATATTAACAGGGATCACGTATTGCCTGTTTTTCCGATTCCAAATGAGTTTTCCGATTCTAATGATTATTTGAGGCATCTTGTGTATAAGGGAGCCGAATTACTGTATAAAAAGTTAACTCCAGAGTTAACTGAACGTCTCGATTTTGAGCTGGGAACAATAAAACATATGGGATTCCCTGATTATTTTCTGATTGTTCAGGATTTTATTAAAGCGGCAAGGGAAAAGGGTGTTTCAGTGGGGCCGGGGAGAGGTTCGGCGGCAGGTTCAGTTGTTGCCTATTGTTTGGGAATAACACAGATTGATCCTATAAAATATGATCTTCTGTTTGAGCGATTCCTCAATCCGGAACGAATCTCAATGCCGGATATTGATATAGATTTTGATGATGAGGGACGTGGCACTGTTTTGAAATATGTTGAGGAGAAATATGGTAAGGATCATGTTTCGCATGTCGTGACCTTTGGAACGATGGCGGCCAAAAGTGCGATTAAGGATGTGGCGCGTATTCAGAATGTGCCATTATCTGAGAGTGATCGTCTAAGTAAACTTGTTCCGGAAAAGTTTCCGAATGAGAAGGTTAAGGTGGTTGAAGAGGGTGTGGAGAAGGAGATTGAGAAGAAAGTTAAAGTGAATCTGAAGAATTGTTGCAAATATGTTCCGGAGATGAAGGAGGCTCTCGAGAACTCTTCAATCCCCGGAGTCAGGGATACTATCAGGTATGCCCAAATGCTTGAGGGAACTGTCAGGCAGACTGGTGTACATGCTTGTGCCATAATCATAGGACGGGATAATCTTATGGAGCATATCCCAATCTGTATTGCAAAGGATAAGGAGACGGGAGAGGATATGTGGGTGTCTCAATACGAAGGCAGTTTTATTGAGGATGTGGGAATGCTCAAAATGGATTTTCTCGGGCTCAGGACTCTTTCAATTATCAAGGAGGCTTTACGTAATATTAAGAAACACAGAAATATAGAGGTTGACATAGATCATATATCGCTTGATGATAAAAAGACTTATGCCCTTTTTTGCAAGGGTGATACCGTTGCTACTTTTCAGTTTGAGTCGCCCGGTATGCAGAAATGGCTCAGGGAGTTGAAACCCTCAAAGATAGAGGATTTGATTGCCATGAACGCCCTATATAGACCGGGACCTATGGATTATATTCCGGATTTTGTTGACCGCAAGCTCGGACGCAAGAGAATAGAGTATGATCTTCCCGAGATGGAGGAGATTTTGAAGGATACTTACGGGGTTACTGTTTATCAGGAACAGGTGATGCTTCTTTCGCAGAAGTTGGCTGGTTTTTCTAAAGGGAAGGCCGATAAGTTGAGGAAAGCAATGGGAAAGAAGAAGATAGATCAGATGCTCGTTCTGTATCAGGATTTTATGAGGGGTGGAGTTGAGAAGGGACATCCTAGGGAAAAATTGGAGAAGATCTGGACAGATTGGAAAGCTTTTGCAGAGTATGCTTTCAATAAATCACATGCAACCTGTTATACGTGGGTAGCCTATCAAACGGCCTATTTAAAGGCGAATTATCCTGCCGAATTTATGGCTGCCAACTTAAGCAAAAATCTTAATAATATTGACGAGATTACCAAGTTGATGGCGGATTGCAAGCATATGGGTATCGGGGTACTTGGTCCGGATATTAATGAAAGTTACAGAACATTCTCCGTTAATAAAGAGGGTAACATCCGTTTTGGAATGGCGGGAGTTAAGGGTGTTGGAGAGGCTGTTTCTGATTTGATTGTAGATTGCAGAGGGGATAAGCCTTTTGGCGATCTTTTTGATTTTATGGAGCGAATTTCTGAGCGTGGAGGGGTTAACAGGAAAACAATGGAGTCTTTGGCCTATGCAGGTGCATTTGATTCCTTTGGAAATATAAGGAGAGATCAGTTTTTTCTTTCTAACTCAAAAGAGGAGTTGTTTATAGATACTTTGTGCCGTTATGGTTCCCGCTTGGCAAATGATTCTTTAAACTCCTCCAATTCTCTTTTTGGAGAGGTGGACCTTGCTTTTAAGCCTACTCCTCCTGAAATACCTGTGGCCGGTGAGTATAATAAGTTGGAGTTTTTGAAAAAAGAGAAGGATCTTGTGGGAATGTATATCTCTGCTCATCCTCTTGATACATATAAGTTTGAGTTGGATAATTTTACCACTTGCGATAACGTGACGTTAAAGGAGAAGGAGAAGGAGGCCTCTTCAAATGCAGATTTATTGGGTTCTGAATATTTTATTGCAGGGCTTATATGTAGTGTAGATAAAAAGATTTCTCGTACAAGCGGTAAGCCATATGCGGATTTTTCTATTGAGGATTATTCGGGAACAATTTCATTCAGGTTATATGGAAAAGATTATGAGGCTTGTCTCCCCTTTTTGGAGAACGGCACTGCTGTGTTTATAAAGGTTGTCTTACAGCCTGATTTTGGTTCTGTAAAGAGGCAGGAAGGGCAGTCAGACTCGTCTGGGAATGAGCAGACGAGGGGATGCAGGCTTAGGATAAGACGAATGACTTTGTTGGCCAATACGAAGGAGGAGTTCATCCGCTCTTTCACAATGGATATTCCGGTGGAGAAGATTAATAAGGAGTTTAGAAAGGAGTTGATAAAGAACATTAAGGCCAATAAAGGTAAAAAGTTATTGAATGTAAGGATTCTCGACAAAACAAAAGGGTTGTCGGTAGAGTTCTTCTCTAAAAAATATTCCGTGGAGGTGAATGAAGGGTTGCTTGATTGCCTGAGGCATCACGATATCTCTTATTCTACGGATTTTAAGATTACAATATAGTAGTTGCAGCACTTGTAAAAGAGATCTCATTTGTACTTGATCGCATTATTAATAGGTTTATCACATAGCGGTAGCAATTTCAGCAAA
>CAZNBA010000059.1:0-12389 GCA_964571395.1 uncultured Muribaculaceae bacterium | reverse complement strand
CTCTTCCTCTTACTCTTACTCTTTTTCTTTACATTTCACAACTTCGTTTCTACACTGCTACTCAACTACGTTTCTAAACCTCCAACTACTTATTTTATATACAGTGTAATTTACATCACGCAAATATTTACTTTAAAACTATTTCGGTTATATATTGTGCATTCAAAGCCTTATTAATCTGCTCCATAAAATATCGCTTCTGAAAGTACATCTGAGTCCTGACTGTCGACGAAGAAATGGTGCAATAAAGAATGCCGTCTCTGTAAAATTTTGAAACAGTTGCCTTTGCATAAGTCTCACCTACAATTAAATCCCATGTTTGGAAAATTCGCATTCGGAGTAATCCCGGCTCAAGACCCTCACTTCTGACAAAATCGGAGAGCAACTCCCCTATCAATCTGGAACCTTCACGCTTCATTGTACACTCCTCCCTCTACACTAAATGAACGGCTGTCGGTACCTACTGCCTGCAATATTCTATCCATACGCACCTTATTG
This sequence comes from uncultured Muribaculaceae bacterium, assembly GCA_964571395.1. GTDB lineage: Bacteria > Bacteroidota > Bacteroidia > Bacteroidales > UBA932 > Egerieousia. The sequence goes on along the minus strand of CAZNBA010000059.1, from coordinate 11,891 downwards.
CTGTCGGTAATAAAAATCTGGCCAAACAAGGGGCTCGAAACAAGCCCCAATAAAAACTCCACTCGTTTCATGTCGAGTTTATCAAAAACATCATCAAGCAGAAGCAGCGGAATTTTTCCGGAATACTCCTTTATAAGCGCAAACTGTGCGAGTTTTAGCGAAATCAAGAAACTTTTCTGCTGCCCTTGTGAACCAATCTTTTTAATAGGATACCCATCAATCATAAAATCAATGTCATCTCTTTGTACCCCGACACTTGTATAATGTAATATCTTATCCCTTTGCCTGGCCTCATTAAGGAGTTCAGAGATAGGCTTATGGCTAAGATCGGAGATATATTTCAATTCTATTCTCTCCCTACCACCGCTCAGTTTACCATAGTAATCCTCTGCAGAGAGAGACAATTGAGCAATGAGCCAAGATCGCTTTTCATATATATATGCGGCATGAGCCGACATCTGTTCCGATAAAGTATCAAGCAGGTCGTCGGGAACATCAGCCATCTTTAATAGTTTATTTCTTTGCGCAAGAAGTTGATTATAACTCTGGATTCTCCTAAGATACTCGCGGTCAGTCTGCGACAGGACAAAATTCATGAATCTGCGTCTCTCTTCTCCCGATCCGTTTACGAGAACAGTGTCCGCTGGAGAAACCATAACTATCGGAATAAGTCCTATGTGGTCAGAAAGACGGGTATATGTTTTCCCATTGCGTTTTGCGGCTTTACCGTAACCGCCGGAGTTCTGATCAAGGAGTTTGATTCCAATGGAAACTGACTCTGATGTACCATCGGGCATTACATAGTAGCCGTTTACCCCTCCACTCTTCTCTCCGAAAGAGAGCACATAATTATCGGAAAGATTAAAAAAGCTCTTTGTCATTGAGAGAAAATAGACAGCATCAAGCAAGTTGGTCTTTCCCTCACCATTATTACCCAGAATGCAGTTTATTTTGGGAGAAAATTCCAACTCCGCCTCTTTAATATTTTTAAAGTTAACTATCCTTATTTTTTTCAGAAACATAATCAAAAATCTTAATTACAAACATACATAAAATCTAACGATTTTTCGCCGGTTTACATAAAAAACAAAGCAATAAACTATTTTACACCAGATATAACTTAATATATTACGCCGTTCAATGCTATATACAACTCAATGCACAATACCTCAAATCATATACATTTCTATAAAAAAGTGTCAAATTAATCTATTGGTAAACACTTTGAATATCTCAATGCAGTGAGCTGTTAAATATCAGGTACAATTCAATGTCATTATGATAACATGAAATTTCAATTAAATTGCTTCTAATTGAAATGAAGCAAAAGAAGGCAATTAAATTCTTTTTTTTTGCAGTTAGATAAAATATTGTAATTTTGCAACCTGCTAAAAAAATAGAAAAACATACTATTATGTCAAATATCAAACAAACAAATGAGTCCGGTGAGAAGGTAGTTGAGGCTCTATCTAAAACCGAACAATTTTTAGAAAATTACAAAAAAAGAATATTCTACGGAATGTTGGCTGTAATCGTAATTGCTGCTGCTTTTATCCTGTACCATAGATATATCGCGGTACCTAAACAAAAAGAGGCAATAGCACAAACCTTTGCTGCAGAACAGAATTTCAGAAATGACAATTTTGAAGTAGCATTAAACGGGGATGGCAACAACCTTGGCTTCAAGCAAATTATAAAAGAATATGGAAACAAAGCTGGCTCTGCAGTCTATTTTTATGCAGGAGTTTGTGAGTTGCAACTTGGCAAATATAAAGAAGCACTTAATTACCTTAAAAGCTATTCCGGAAAAGATAAAATAATTTCGGCAAGGGCAATTTGCTGTATTGGTGATGCTTACGCAGGTCTTGGAGATAACAAGAAGGCTGTTGAGTATTACGAGAAGGCCGCCAACTATGCAGATAATATCTTTACTGCAGGTTATTTGATGAAGGCAGGAATTATGTATGAGGAGCTTGGAAATAAAGAGGCTGCTTTAAAGGCTTACACTAATATTCAAGACAATTATCCTCAATCACCGGAAGGATACGAGATAGGTAAATACATTTCTCGGTTACAAATTGAAAAATAATTTTATTAGTTAAAAAAGAGGAATCATAAAGAGATTAAGAGATTATGGGAAGAGCTTTTGAATTTAGAAAGGAGAGAAAATTTAAGCGTTGGGGCAATATGGCCCGCACTTTTACAAGATTAGGAAAAGAGATAACAATTGCTGCCAAAGCAGGCGGTACGGATCCGGATTCTAACCCTCGTCTGCGTTCTCTCATACTAAATGCCAAAAGCGAGAATATGCCAAAGGATAATATCGACAGAGCAATAAAAAGAGCTGTAGAGAAGGACCACGCAGATTATAAAGAGGTGGTTTACGAAGGTTATGGTCCTCATGGAATCGCAATTCTTATTGAAACTGCAACAGATAATACTACCCGCACAGTTGCAAACGTCAGAAGTTACTTCAACAAATTCGGAGGCTCTCTCGGGACGTCAGGCAGCGTTGATTTTATGTTTGAGCGCAAATGCGTATTTAAAGTAACATCAGAGAACCCTATTGATATAGAAGAACTTGAGTTGGAGCTTATAGATTTTGGAGCAGATGAGGTTTTCAAAGAGGTTGACGAAGAGGATGAATCAAAAGAATACATTGTAATTTACGGTGCATTTGAGTCATTCGGTTCTATTCAAAAATACCTTGAAGAGAAAGGTTTTCAGATTATTTCAGGTCAATTTGAAAGAATCCCTACAACGGAACTTAAAAAATTGACTCCAGAGGAGAAAGCAGATGTTGATACATTGTTGGAAAAGATTGAGGCTGATGATGATGTTCAGAATGTCTATCACCTGATGGATATCTCGGAAAATTAACCAAGTTTCCAATCTACACAATTACCATAAAGCTGCGTCATTTTTGGATGACGCACTTCAAGTACTATTGCTCAGGTGTCATCTTATTTTCAATAAGACGATTAATATACTGCTGTATTACGGCTTTAAAGTAATCATTCTGCTTAACAAGCAATCCTTTATTCGTAATCATATTGGACTGCTTAATAATTAGTTCATCATTTACCTGAGAAGCATCAATAAGATTATGCTGTAATAAAGAATCACTCTTGTACATATACACGCCTGCAAGTTTGCTATTATCTCTTACAAGTAGTGTATCATGCCTTACAAGTTGAAACTGGTTGGTTCCATAATTGATTACAAATGGTTGACTATTATCGCGGTTAAGATCTCTACCATAGGCAAAATACGGTTTATTGTAATTAAGCAAACCAAGCAGAGTTGGCATAATATCTATTTGCTGAACCGGCTCATCATAAACTCCGGGTTTAATATAACCTGGAGCGTAAAAAATAATAGGTATCGCCGTACTTCCGAGCGAAGTCTTGTATTTTGGATATATTCCAAACAAGGTAGCATGATCAGGAGTAATTACAAAAATTGTATTTTTAAACCACGGCTCCTTCTTCACAATTTTAAAGAAATTACGGAGACACATATCTGTATAGGCTGTGGTTGACTGAAGAGGAGTTTCTCCTTTAGGGAGAAGATTTTTATATTGCTCAGGAATCTTAAATGGATGGTGAGAAGACAAAGTAAAGATGTTAGCCATAAAGGGTTCTTTAAAGGTAGAAATTGTTTTGGCGGCAAAGGGAAGGAAATATTCATCCCAAATTCCCCATGCTCCATCAAATTTGGAATCATCTCCGAATTGATCCTTACCAAAATAATTATCTATTCCGCACATACTGGAAACAGCCCTAATTCCCATCGAATTATTGGGGGCACCATGCATAAAGGCAGTGTAATACCCCTCTCTTGTGAGTATTTTTGGTAATCCTTCCAATTTATCTGTAGAGTAAGGAGTTACTGCAAAGGAGGTGATAAGGCTCGGCACAGATGCGAGAATTGAGGGAACTGCATCAATAGATTTTCTTCCATTTGCAAAAGCCGCTCTGCAAAGTAGACCGTCGCAACTCAAAGAGTCAAGAAACGGAGTATAGTTTTTGTCGAGGTTCTTATTTATAAAGTGCATATTTTCACCGGCAAAGCTCTCAAGAATAAGGATAACTATATTCCTCTTTTTACCTGCTTCTACCCCCGGTTCCAGCTTTATAATATCATTGATGTTTCCCAAAGAGGTTCCGGCAGTATTTTTTACAGGAGAGTAAATTTGATCGGCAGCAGCATAGTTGGGATAAAATTTCTGCTGTGTAAAGCGCGCCTTTCCTATTGTTCTTATCAAAGAGAAGGGAGTATTCAGAACAGCTTGTGTATGAATGGCCACGCTAACATAATCTCCGGCATTACTAAGCGTTATAGGGCGCATTGTCCTTGTTGCCCCTCCTCTGACTCCAATAATAAAAAGCGGCGCTGTTATAAGAAGTGCAATAGCTTGCCACAAATAGTAACGGTATCCGGCATGATATTTTGGGTTGACCCTGCTTTGTGAAGAGTATGAGGAGGAGATATTTTTATATGACCCCGACAAATAAACAAGCATTAGAAGCAAAGCAATACCGATAAGAAAAATATACCAAAACAGGCCAATACTGTCTACAAAAATTTTGAAAAAGTGTACATCTCCCGTAAATTCACTAAAGAAGGTCATACTGGTACGTCTCATTGTAAATCTAAAATATACGGTATCGGCCAGATTGATGGAGAGAGCCATAAAATTGACAATAATATACAACCATTTCAGAATTTTCTGATAGGTTTTATTCATCACAAAATGAAGTGGAATGAAAGAGAGAAAAAGATATAAAATATTAGTATAAAGTATGGCAGTATTGTCAAACATTAAACCGCCTCTGAGTATATTGAGAAATTGAGACGTATCAAGTGGCTGGAGAATTGAAAAATTATAGAATATAAATGTAATTCTGCATAATGTATATAAAATATAGGCTAATAATATTCGCCAAATAATAAGCAGATAATAGTTTCTGATTTTAAAATTGTACATTTACGATTTATTTGCTTTAATTAGGTAAAAAAATATGGCACAAATTTATAAATTTATTATTTTTGCAAGATATTTTTATTAATTTTTATATATATTTAAACTACTAAATCATGGAACTAACACATATTGAACACATTGGTATAGCAGTTAAGTCTCTCGAGACTGCTATTCCTTATTATGAACAAAAATTGGGTCTTAAATGCTACTCTATTGAAGAGGTAAAAGACCAGAAGGTAAAAACTGCCTTCTTCAAGATAGGCCAGACCAAATTGGAACTTCTCGAAAGCACAGATCCTGAGGGAACAATTGCAAAATTTATTGAAAAACGCGGAGAAGGCGTTCATCACATTGCTTTTGCAACAAACGGCGTACAGAATGCATTGAACGAACTTGCATCAAAAGGCGTTCAACTAATTGATAAAGCTCCGAGAAAGGGTGCTGAAGGTTTGAATATCGGATTTCTTCATCCAAAATCAACTCTTGGCGTTCTAACCGAACTTTGCGAAGATCCTTCGAAATTAAAATAATCAATATAAATAAAACAATTAGCAATGAGTCAACAACTCGATCAGGTAAAAGCGCTCATAGCTCTTCGTGAGAAGGCGCGCTTGGGTGGTGGCCAAAAGAGAATCGATTCTCAACACCAGAAAGGTAAATATACAGCACGTGAAAGAATTGCAATGCTTCTCGATGAGGGTAGTTTTGAGGAATTCGACATGTTTGTAACTCACAGATGTACTAACTTTGGAATGGAAAAAACAACATTCCTTGGCGATGGCGTTGTAACCGGTTACGGTACAATTGATGGCAGACTCGTATATGTTTTTGCCCAGGATTTCACCGTATTCGGAGGTTCTCTCTCTGAAACACTTGCGCTTAAGATTTGCAAGGTCATGGATAAAGCAATGACTATGGGGGCTCCTATCATCGGTCTTAACGATTCAGGCGGAGCACGCATCCAAGAGGGTGTTAATGCACTTGCAGGATATGCAGAAATTTTCCAGAGAAATATTCTCGCTTCGGGTGTAGTTCCTCAAATTTCAGCTATTTTCGGTCCATGCGCAGGTGGCGCTGTTTATTCTCCTGCTCTTACAGACTTCAATATCATGACAAAGGGTTCAAGTTATATGTTCCTCACAGGTCCAAAGGTTGTAAAACAGGTACTTGGAGAGAATGTAGACCAGGAACAATTAGGCGGTGCAAGTGTTCACGCCTCAAAGAGCGGTGTTGCACATTTTGCAGTTGATAAAGAGGAAGAGGGTATTCAGATTATCAAGGATTTGATAGGTTTTATACCTCAAAACAATCTGGAGGAGACTCCTGCAGTTCCTACAGACGATCCTGCAGAACGCTTGGAAGATGCTCTTAATGAGATTATTCCGGATAGTCCTAATGCGCCTTACGATATGTATGAGGTTATAGGCGCCATTATTGATGATGGTAAATTCCTTGAAATCCATAAGGATTATGCAAAGAATATTATAGTAGGATTCGCACGTTTCAATGGTCAATCTGTTGGTATCGTAGCAAACCAGCCTAAGATTATGGCAGGTGTTCTCGACATCAATTCTTCACGCAAAGCAGCTCGTTTCGTACGTTTCTGCGATGCATTCAATATTCCTCTTGTAACACTTGTAGATGTACCTGGATTCCTTCCTGGAACTCAACAGGAGTACGGCGGAGTTATTCTTCACGGTGCAAAATTGCTTTATGCTTATGGCGAGGCAACTGTTCCGAAAGTTACAGTAACATTGAGAAAATCATACGGTGGTTCTCATATCGTTATGAGTTGCAAGCAACTGAGAGGCGATATCAACTACGCATGGCCTTCTGCTAATATCGCAGTAATGGGTGCAGATGGAGCTGTCGAGGTACTTTATTCTAAAGAGATTAAAGCTATCGAAGATCCAACAAAACAGGCTGCTCTTGCAGAGGAGAAGAAGAAGGAGTATAACGATTTGTTCTGCAACCCTTATAAGGCTGCAAGCTATGGTTATATTGATGATGTAATTGAACCGAGAAATACTCGTTTCCGCGTTATACGCGCTCTTCAGCAATTGTCCACAAAGAAGTTGACAAATCCTGCAAAGAAACACGACAACCTTCCTCTTTAATTTAATCAAGGAAAGAAATGAAATATTTAAAGCTAATTATATTTTCAGCAATCCTTGCGTGTCCTGTTGCCATTAATGCTCAGAATATGTCCGATATGCGTCTTAACGAGGTACTCGTTAAGAACACAAACGGCTATGTAGATGACTATGGCAATAGAAGCGGTTGGATTGAACTGTTCAACAGTTCATACGGTACTGTTGATATCGGAGGATGTTTCCTCACGGATGACCCTAATAATTTAAGAAAATATCCGATTCCTAAAGGTGATGTTTTAACAAAAATAAAACCACGTCAGCACGTTCTTTTCTATGCAGACAGTTTGGCTACACGCGGTACTTTTCACCTTAATTTCAATCTAAATCATACGACAGAGGTTTTGTTTATCAGTAGTGATGGTAAAACCATTATAGACAGGGTGGAAATACCGCAAAATCTCATGGATGACCAATCATACGGAAGAGTAATGGATGGTGAAGGGACACACGAACCTACTCATTTCATGAAACTTTCATACAATATCAACGTTAAGGAGGCAAAAGTAAAGGGCACAGATGACGGATGGGGTATTCTCCCAAAAGTAACGCCAAGCACAAACAATGTAACGCTCGATATGGATACCAAGGGACAGAATCTTAAAAAGACAGATCCTTATGGTGCCATAATGGCAATTACAGCTATGTCGGTGGTATTCCTTGCACTGATTCTTCTTTATGTTATTTTTAAACAGATTGGAAACAATGCAATTAAGAAGAGCCGCACAAAGGAGGCAATGACAACAGGTAAAATATTATCTGACAATAACGATATAAGCACAGAAAACAGTGCCGAGGTCTATGCTGCAATAGCTCTTGCTTTGCATCTGTATATGGAGGGTGAAAATTCTCATGACCTTGAGAATACAATACTTACCATCCATAAGGAATCAAAAACATATTCTCCTTGGAGTTCTAAGATTTACACATTAAGAGAGACTCCGCAATTAAATAGAAGAAAATAATAAAATAATAGATTGTAATGAAAGATTATAAATTAAAAATTAATGGTAACGACTACGCTGTAACCATTAACGATATAGAAGATTCTGTTGCAGAAGTTGAGGTAAATGGAACTCCGTTTAAAGTTGAGTTTGATAAACCTGTTATAAAAAAGACCCCGATTTCCAAACCGGCAGCAGTAAAGGCAGCTTCTACAGTTTCAAAGCCTATTGCTTCAGTAGCAAAACCGGCTTCTTCAGTTCCAGCAGGTGGCGAAAGCATTACCTCTCCACTTCCGGGCGTTATATTGGAAGTATGTTGCAAAGAGGGCGATGCAGTTAAGAAGGGACAAAAACTATTTGTTCTTGAGGCCATGAAGATGGAGAATGCCATTGAGGCAACTGCAGACGGTAAAGTTATAAGTATAAAAGTTAACAAAGGAGACTCCATTCTTGAGGGAGCTCTATTAGCAATAATAGGATAATTATGATTTTAGAAGCAAACAGTGGTAGTCTTTTCTCCTTACTTGGAGAAAATCTAAACCAGTTTTTTCAATACACAGGTTTTGCCAATGCCTCTATAGGTCATGTTATCATGATCCTTATTGGATTGGTGTTCATATATCTCGCCATTAAAAAGGAATGGGAGCCTATGTTGCTGGTCCCTATCGGATTCGGTATTATCATAGGTAATATTCCTATTTTTCCAGGATTAAGTGTGGGCGTGTATGAAGAGGGCTCTGTATTGAACATTCTGTACCAGGGAGTACAGAAGGGGTATTATCCCCCATTGATCTTCTTGGGTATCGGTGCAATGACAGATTTCTCAGCACTGATCTCAAATCCGAAACTTATGCTAATCGGTGCAGCCGCACAGCTTGGTATATTCGGTGCCTATGCAATAGCATTAGCTATAGGATTCTCACCCTCTGATGCAGGTGCAATTGGTATAATCGGAGGTGCAGATGGTCCTACAGCAATCTTCCTTTCTTCAAGACTTGCTCCGGATCTTATGGGAGCCATCGCCGTATCGGCATACTCATATATGGCATTGGTTCCGGTAATTCAACCTCCGGTAATGAAATTATTCACTACCCACAAAGAGAGAATTATCAGAATGAGACCTCCACGCGCAGTGTCACAGACAGAGAAAAAGATCTTCCCAATTATAGGATTCCTGCTTACGGCATTTATTGTTCCTTCAGGTATTCCATTGTTGGGTATGCTCTTCTTCGGTAACTTACTTAAAGAAAGTGGTGTTACACGTCGTCTTGCTCAGACCGCAAGCGGTCCGCTGATCGATATAGTAACAATCCTTATTGGTATCACAGTGGGTTGCTCTACTCAGGCAGATAAATTCCTTCAGGCAAGATCAGTACTTATTTTTGCTCTCGGCGCATTATCATTCGTTATTGCGACAGCCGGTGGCGTTCTTTTCGTGAAGTTCTTTAATCTGTTCCTAAAAGATGGTAACAAAATCAATCCTCTTATCGGTAATGCAGGTGTTTCGGCAGTTCCTGACTCAGCCCGCGTATCAAACCTTATAGGATTGCAGTATGATAACAAAAACTACTTGCTTATGCATGCAATGGGTCCTAACGTTGCCGGTGTTATCGGTAGCGCAGTTGCAGCAGGTATCCTTTTGGGATTCCTCGCATAATAACAGGTCTCAGTTTAGACAAAGAGCAGGATGGCTGGATTCTCAGCCATCCTGCTTTGTCTAATAGTTATAAGCCTCCATTCTACCTCTGTTATATTATGATTGCTACTGAATAACAATTGGATAAAAGTACTCAATATTTGTATATTCGTGCATTCAATGAATTTAGAGGTATATTTTTTGCATTTGTTATTCGAATTTAATAAATTTATAGCTTGAAAATTCATTTAATTGGAGGATAAAATATGCAGAACAAATTGCAGGAACTGACTGACAAATTATACAATGAGGGCTTATCTAAAGGCAGACAAGAGGCCGAAGAGATGAAGTCAAAGGCCAAAGTTGAAGCTACCTCTATAATAAACGAGGCAAAGGCAAAAGCAACTGAAATTGTAGAGAAAGCAGAAAAAGAGGCGGAGGAATTAAGATCTAAAACCGAGAATGACATAAAAATGGCCTCATCTCAGACAATTTCCCAAATAAAGCAAAACATAGAAAATGCCATTGTTTCAGAGGCTTTGGGAAATGAAGTAAGCGCATCGGTACATGATATGGATTTTTTAAAGTCTATTATTTCGGAGATCGTAAAATCTTTCAATCCTGCAAACTCTGAACCTATTGCACTTGATATTATCCTCCCTGAATCACAAAAAGTTCAATTGGAACAATTCATTAAGGAAAAAATAGCCACAATATGCACTAAAGGGCTTGATGTACATTTCAGTAACGATCTACTTTCGGGATTCAAAATAGGCCCGTCCAAAGGAGGTTATAAGATTAGTTTTGCAGGGGATGATTTCGAAAAGATTATATCAGAATACCTAAGGCCAAAAACTAAAGCATTATTGTTTGGCAAATAATGGATAATAATTATTATTATATAATCTCTGGATTGCCGGATCTTATTCTTAATGAAGAGAATAAGAATTTCTCGTATAATTCTGTACGCAATCCTCTCTTTTCTCTTCTTTCCTCTAAAGACCAAAGGCTGGTAGAGTGGCTTGAGTTTGGGCTGAAAGAGGAGAATATGGAATCTGTTTTCTATGCAAAAGCCCTTAAAAATAAAAATGTTTTTATAAGAAATTTCTTCTTTTTAGATCTTACAATCAGAGAATTAAAGGTAAAGCATATAGCTGCAAATGACAATTCAAAAATGAAATATTCTGTCGGGATACTTCTTAAAGAGAGGGCTGATAATGCTCTTGAAAATGAGATAACAACGGCAATGAATATTCAGAATCTTATTGAAAGAGAGTTTGAAATTGATAAACTTAAATGGGGAAGGTATAATTCATTCATTACATTTGACTATTTCAATATAAATGTCATTCTGGCCTTTCTGGCCAAGGCAAAAATTCTTGAAAGATGGAGCAGTCTCAATAAACAAACAGGTGCCGAACTTTTCAGGAAATTTGTTGATGAGGTAAGAGGTACCTTCAAAGGATTTGATAAAACGGAAATAAAATAAATAATAGACATATGAAGACCAAAGGAAAAGTTACAGGCATTATTGCCAATCTCGTTACGGTTGAGATTGACGGGCCTGTCGCACAAAATGAGATCTGTTATATTATTCTGGGAAAGACCAGATTAATGGCCGAGGTCATAAAAGTCAATGGTAAACAGGCTTTTGTCCAGGTTTACGAGAGCACGAGAGGTGTTAAAGAGGATTGCCCGGTAGAATTTGAAGGACACATGCTCGAGGTTACTTTGGGTCCCGGCCTTTTGTCGAGCAATTATGACGGACTGCAAAACAACCTCGCCACCATGAAGGGTGTATTTTTGGAGAGAGGTGAATATACAAATCCTGTAGACTTGGAGAAGGAGTGGAATTTTAAACCGCTTGCAAAGGAGGGCGATAAAGTTGTTGCAGCTGATTGGTTGGGAGAAGTTGAAGAGGGTTGGCTTCCTCACAAAATTATGGTTCCTTTTACTCTTAAGGAATCTTATACTATAAAAAGCATTGCAAAAGCCGGTAATTATAAAGTAACCGACACCATTGCCGTAATAACAGACTCTAAAGGTAAAGAGATTAATGTCAGCATGATACAAAAATGGCCTGTAAAAGTGGCCATCGGAGGTTACAAGGAGAAACCGAGACCTTTCAAAATCATGGAGACGGGAGTAAGATGTATAGATACTTTGAACCCTAT
>CAZNBA010000058.1:0-13067 GCA_964571395.1 uncultured Muribaculaceae bacterium | reverse complement strand
CCTGAACAGGATTTGGCCTCCGGCGTTCCTTGACCCTCCCGCGGGGTGGCTTACAATTCAACACAGCATGCGTCTATGACGCCTGATGTGTTTTATTTCTCAGCGGGTCTTGTTTGAGCAAGCTCAACAGACCCGCTATGAAATAAAACAGCCGACTTTCGTCGGCTCTTGTTTTGTGCCCTGAACAGGACTCGAACCTGCACAGTCTTACGACCACTAGTCCCTGAAACTAGCGTGTCTACCAATTCCACCATCAGGGCTGCTTTTTTGAGTGGGCAAATATAGTAATTATTTCTTTATTTCATCAAAGCCTTTACCATATACTCCTGTAACGCTGCCCACAGAGAGGAAGGCATCTTTATCAATCTCTTTTACGACTTTATACAACGCCGGTAAATCGGTTTTGCGAATTATTACCATCAAAACCTTGTTTTCTCGCTTGGTATACCATCCCTGTCCATCAAATACCGTTACGCCATGCCCTATCGTATTTAGTACGGAATCGGCAATATCTGCATATTTTTGTGAGAAGATAAACAATTGAAGCGATTGCCTTGTACCGCTCAGATATAAATCGAGCGTATAGCTGACAGCTCCGATAAGAATATAACCATATAGGATTGTCGCAAGTCTCTGACCTATACTTTCTTTGCCTATTACAACACCTGAAGCGTCTACTATCTCCTTTGCAGGAACAAGCAACGAGGAGGCGATAATGAAAATATCCATGAGTAGAATAATCCTGCCGGGAGAAACATTTCTGTACTTGGTAATCATCAGAGCAATAATATCCGTACCACCTGTACTGCCTCCCTGAGAGAAGCAAACGCCTATTCCCAAACCTGACATCACACCACCGAATATTGCACAAAGCAATTTACCGTTTTTTATCGCAATCTCCTCTATAAAGGCCTGAGGAATGTAATGAGGAACTATTTGGAACATTATTGAAGCAGCAATAATAGCGTAAACAGTTTTAACTCCGAAACCCTTGCCGAGTACCTTTAATGCTATGGAAAGTAATATCAGATTAATACAAAAGAATGAAATACTTACCGGAACCTTTAAGGCATATAAGAGAATCGCAGAGATACCTGTTACGCCACCGCCGACCATATTATTTGGAATAAGGAAGACATCCCACCCCAGAACATAGCAAAGAAGACCGAGAGTAATTACAACATAGGCTTTTATTTCGCCTAAAATTTTTATTGTTCTTTTGTCCATTTTGAAATAGCTTTATTGATTTTATTACCTTGACGCGACTGTTTATTTAAATTTTTTACACTCTCAAAACCCTTTCCGTACACACTCATTGCCGAACTTACAGAGATAAATGCATGACAGTCTATAGACATTACAACAGCCTTTATCTCATTTAGTTGCTGTTTCCTCGCAACAACTACAAGCACCTTCCCGTCCTGATGAGAATACCAGCCCTCAGATTGCAAGGCTGTAACCCCTCTGTGCATCTCCTTTACCAATATATCGGCAATCTCATTATACTTTGAAGTAAAGACAAGTATCTGCACAGACTGCTTTGAACCTGTAAGCATCACATCAACCATATAGGAAAAAGAGACCATATACAGATAACCGTACACCACATCCTGCAAACCTTTATCCGGGAGCATATAAATTGAACCCACAATGAAAAGGTCACAATATAAGAAAACCCTTCCTGGTGAAATTTCGCGGTACTTCGACATCACAAGAGCAACAATATCGGTTCCACCTGTACTTCCGCCCTGCATAAAGATAACTGCTATACCAATTGCACTTATCGAACCGCCTATGATGGCATTGAGAAATTTGTCAGGTATATCTGAGAAATTAGCAATCCAGTCTATATCTGGCATTATCTGGAACATCAGGGAGGTAAATAAAATACTATATATAGTCTTGAATCCGAATCCCTTACCGAGAATAATCGTACCAACTACTATAAGGATCACATTAATAACAAGGTAAGTTGCAGAAACAGGTATTCCGGAGGCAAAATAGACAATAGAGGCGATACCTGGTACACCACCACCAGAGATACCTTTCGGTATCATAAAGGCCTCCCACGCAAAGGCAAAAACCACAAGGCCCAAAGTTATAATAAAATACTCCTTAAATACTTTAAATATTTTTGAAAAACCGATCATACAAAATTTAGTTAAATCATTAATTTACAGTTCAATTATGCCGAAAGAAAACAGAGTAGCATAACCACTTATTGCAACCTCATCATCAGATACCGTACAAAACAACTCACCTCCTCTGCGTGATATCTGCTTTGCAAACAATTCCCTTTTGCCAAGTCTCTCTGCCCAAAATGGAGCAAGAGTACAATGAGCAGAACCTGTCACCGGATCTTCAAGAATAGTTGCCTGAGGCGTAAAGAACCTCGACACAAAATCGCAGTCATACCCCACGGCAGTTACCGCAACTCCGCCAGGATCAATATTGGTCTTATCAAATTCCTCCCTGTTTATCATTATGCCGGCCACCTCTTTTGCAGAGCCGTACAGCAATATATAATCACGCGACAAATATACCTCTTTAGGTTTAATATTCAATGCCCTGTAGATATTTTCAGGTAATACAGCGCGACATGCATCTCTCCGAGGAAAATGAAGCAGGTATACAGTTGCCCCTGCACTGTCGTATTGTCTGTTCACAACTATTTCTCCCTCACAAGTATCAAAGACTACCTCATTGATACCCTTAAGCTCGTACAGCACAAAAGCAGAAGCCAATGTAGCGTGCCCGCATAAATCCATCTCCAAATCAGGAGTAAACCAGCGTAATCTCCATACCTCTCTCCCAACTTCACTACTCTCCTCCTTCAATACAAAAGCTGTCTCGGCAACTCCGTTTTCAGCAGCAATAAGTAACATTCTCTCTTTCTCAATCTCATGAGGTAGCAACACGACACAAGCTGAATTTCCACCAAAAAGAGTACGGGTAAATGCATCTATATGAAATATCTCTGCCTTCATAAAAGCCAAATTATTAATTATAACCCACTTGTGAAGCTGTTAAAAAATTATCCTTGAACCTCTTGATCGAGCTATAACACTAACATCATTTTAAAAATTCTCCGTTCAAGCCTCTGTCAAATAAAATTGAATTGATGTTGATTAATAAACTATGTTGATTATTTTGGAAGGAACAACAATAACTTTTTTAATTGGAGCGCCGTTAAGATACTTTTTAGTATTCTCATTCTCTCTTATTCTCTCCTCAACCTCTTTTGGAGCAAGGCTCTTTGGAAATTCAACTTTGAAGCGCATCTTTCCATTAAAAGAAACAGGATATTCAAAGTTGTTTTCAACAGTGTAAGAGTCAATATATTTCGGGAAGGAAGCAAATGAGATACTCTCGCTGTGACCGCATAAACTCCATAACTCCTCGCAAATATGTGGAGCAAAAGGCGAAAGCAGTACTACTACCTGCTCCAAAACCTCCCTCTTATTGCACTTAAGATCCTGTAAATCATTGATTGCTATCATGAAGGCACTGACAGAGGTATTAAAAGAGAAGGCCTCAATATCAGCCTCCACTTTACGTATCAGCTTATGGAGTACCTTAAGTTCCGCAGGAGAGGCTTTCTCCTCTGAAATAGCAAGATCCGGAACCTCAAGAGCCCCGTTTCTGTCATCTGCAAAAAACATCCTCCACAACTTCCTTAAAAATCTGTTGACTCCGTCTATTCCCTTGGTATCCCATGGTTTTGACTGCTCCAACGGACCGAGGAACATCTCGTACAATCTTAAAGTATCGGCACCGTAGGTATCACACACATTATCAGGGTTTACCACATTAAACATCGATTTACTCATCTTCTCCACAGCATACCCGCAAATATACTCTCCATTTTCAAGTTCAAAAGAGGCATCTGCGTAATCGGGCATCCATTTTTTAAATGCCTCTATATTAAGACGGTCGTTATGAACCAAATTAATATCCACATGTATCTCCGTAGTCTCATATTTCTCCTTAAGTCCCAACGATACAAACTTGTTAGTGTTTTTTACCCTATACACAAAATTTGATCTGCCTTGAATCATTCCCTGATTAATAAGTTTTTTGAAGGGTTCCGACTCAACAACATAACCTAAATCGTACAGAAACTTATTCCAAAAACGAGAATAGATAAGATGCCCTGTTGCATGTTCGGTACCCCCGATATAGAGATCCACACTTCTCCAGTACTCATCCGCCTCTCTTCCAACCAGAGCCTTCCCATTATGAGGATCCATATATCTCAAATAATAGGCGCTGCTTCCGGCAAAGCCAGGCATTGTACTCTTTTCCAGAGGATAGCCTTTATAGTTCCAATTTTCCGCTCTTGCCAAAGGCGGCTCACCGTCTGAGGTAGGCAAAAACTTATCTACATCCGGTAAAAGGAGAGGCAACTCATCCTCAGGAATAGGCATCGCAATGCCCTCTTTATAATAAATAGGAAAAGGTTCTCCCCAATATCTTTGACGCGAGAAAATTGCATCTCTCAAACGATAATTTATCTTTCTTTTGCCAATTCCCCTCTTCTCAACCTCCTCTATTGCAGCAGGTATAGCCTCCTTTACGGACATTCCGTTCAAAAACCCAGAATTACACATTATACCATCCTTTGCATCAAAACTCTCTGAACTTATATCACACCCCTCGATAAGAGGTATAATCGGCAGATTAAACTGCTTGGCAAAGGCATAGTCCCTGCTGTCATGCGCAGGAACAGCCATAATTGCTCCTGTACCATAACCTGCAAGAACATACTCGCTTATCCAAATCGGGACCTGCTGCTTAGTGAATGGATTTATAGCATAGGAACCGGAAAAGACTCCTGTCACCCTTCTTGTTTCAGCTATTCTCTCCCTCTCTGTCTTCTTTTTTGCGGCAAACAGGTACTCTTCAACCTCCTTTTTCATCTCGAGAGTAGTAAGTTTTTCTACCCACTCGCTTTCAGGTGCAAGAACCATGAAAGTTACTCCAAAAACAGTATCGGCACGAGTGGTAAAAATAGTCATTTCATACTCTGCCTTACTTCCAGGAGTTACAGTTCTAAATAACATCTCCGCACCCTGCGATTTTCCTATCCAATTACGTTGCATCTCCTTGAGGGCATCAGTCCACTCAAGAGATTCCATATCGGCAAGAAGCCTCTCCGCATAAGCCGAAACTCTCAACTGCCACTGTTTCATCTTCTTTTGCTCAACAGGAAATCCGCCCCTCACAGATAAACCCTCCTTAACCTCATCGTTTGCAAGAACGGTTCCAAGAGCAGAACACCAATTCACCGCTGTCTCACCCTGATATGCAATTCTGTATTTCATCAGAATATCACTCTTCTCCAACTCCGAGAAAGAGTTCCACTGATCTGACGAGAACCCCTCAACCTCACCACAAGCAGCATTGACACCATTGTTTCCGCTCTTTTCAAATACCTCAATAAGTTTCTCTATTGGCATGGCCTTGCATGCGACAGTATCATAGTAATGTCCGAACATCTTAAGAAATGCCCATTGTGTCCATTTATAATAATCAGGGTCACATGTCCGCACTTCACGGCTCCAATCATAAGAGAAGCCAATGCGATCCATCTGACTTCTGTATCGATTAATATTATTTTCTGTAGTTTTAGCAGGATGCTGACCAGTCTGAATAGCATATTGTTCGGCAGGGAGACCGAACGCATCATACCCCATCGGATGGAGCACATTGAAACCTTTAAGTCTTTTATATCTGCTGTAAATATCGCTGGCAATGTATCCTAACGGGTGACCAACATGCAATCCGGCTCCTGAAGGATAAGGAAACATATCCAAAACGTAATATTTTGGTCTGTTATTATCGGTTTTAACCTCGAATGTTCTCTTTTCGGCCCAGTATTGCTGCCATTTCTTCTCGATATCCAAAAAATTATACTCCATTTGTACTCAAATTAATACTAATTAATAATTGAGTGCAAATTTAAGTAAATTCTGCTCGGTTTCTATCTTTTAATTTTAAATGTGCCCCTGTTTTCGCGACTCGCCAATTTAAAATCTACAGGAATAGAAATCTTCACCTTCACCTTGGAACCGTTGAGTTTGGCTGCTTTCCATTTGGGAGAGGCGTTGATAACCTTCAAGACCTCGGCATCTATCTCTTCACTAAGTCCTTTTGTGATAACTGCATCAGTCAGGTTACCATCCTCGTTTATTGTAAAATCAACCACAACACGTCCCCTGATACCATCTCTGACGGCGCTGTCGGGGTACTTTAAATATTTGTATACCCAACGTGTAAGAAACTGCATCTCATTTCCATTAAAGAATGTAGCGGGCAAATCAGTTTCATACTGATTATAAATAGTACCCGCTGCTCCAATTTTTTTACCTTTTAAAGAGGTATTACCTGATACTCTGTTATCCCTATTGGCAATATTCTGCACAAATGCCATTGCAAACTCGGTTATTCCAACCATCTGATTATAATCGAGCTTATCGGGGGTATCCCTCACGGTATGAAGATCATGATTGCGTCCGGTAGTAAACAGGGCAATAGGAATCTCATTCTGATAAAACATTCTATGATCCGATGGCTCATAATCCACAGAACTTAAAATTGGAATAATAGTTGCCGGCCTGTCGGCAAGATCCTTTATAATCGCATTAAGGACCATATTATGAATTCCGGTAAATATCTGAAATCCATTCTCACCGCCACTGCGCCCTACATTATTAAGATTCAACATCATAACTATCTTGTCGGATTCCTTGAACGAACGATTCAGAAAATACCAACTACCTGCACAACTCTCCTCTCCCGCCCCAAAAAAGGCAAATATAATCGAACGCCTAAAAAGAAATTTTTGCTGTTGAATTTGCTTTGCAAGCTCTATTAGCACGGCGACTCCTGACGCATTGCCATCCGCACCCGGAAAAATCTGCAAAACCTCCTTACCGTTCACATTCAGCCTATTAATCCCATTATTATCAATATGTGCTCCTATCACAACATACTCATTTTTCATACTACTATCAAACCCCTCAACAACACCTATTACATTTCTCGTATGGAGCATTGTCTTCTTACCGTTTATAGTATCATTGATATAGAAATCCTCTCCTACATGAGGAGAAAGAATCGTAACTCCTGCCACTTCAAGTTGGGAGTGAATATACTTTGCCACTGCAAGTTCACCTGCAGAGCCCGGAGCCCTGCCCATAAGAGAGTCAGCAGTGATATAATTCACGTGGTTTCTAAGTGATTTTTCAACTCCGCCCGGTAAAAAATTAACCAGTAATTGAGTCTGTAGAATGAGTGATAATAAAAAGGTTAGCATATATCTCTATTTTCTGATAAAATGTGGCATCTCCTCCGGTATGACTATTGATATCTCAACAAGTCCCGAAGGCTTCCCTCCTACATTGCCAGAATCGTACCACGGTGTCTGATGAATGATCTTTTTAACTCCGTTTTTGCTTATGGTGTAGCTGTTAGACTCTCCTGTTTCGAGCATCTCAACAATTTTATTCCACGCATGAGCGGGGTGGCAACTCTTCAAGTTCAATCCTATAATATCGCCATTTTTGGCAAATGTGAGCTTCGATTTTGCATTGGCATAAACAACATATCCTTTGCTGTCACATACCGTAACTGCAAAGGATACGTTTTCCGCCCAATCGAAGACTTTATTCAAATTCTCCGACATATTGATTATTTTTGATAAAAAGGTGTCTTTACGACCTGCGCTTTGAGCAACTTGTCGCGAACCTTAATAAATATTTCCGAACCCAATTTGTACATAGGAGCAGCGGCATAAGCCATACCGATAGCCTTTCCAACTGAAGGACCCATAGTACCTGATGTAACGAAGCCAATTACGTTTCCCTGAGCATCACAAACCTCATATCCGTGACGTGCTATACCTTTGTCTATCAACTCAAAACCGCAAAGTCTCTTCTTAAGGCCCTCAGCTTTCTGCTTTAACATATAATCTTTATCAACGAAATCTCCCTTTACATCGTTAAATTTTGTAATCCACGCAAGGTTACCCTCAAGCGGAGAGGTGGTATCATCTATGTCATTACCGTATAGGCAAAAACCCATTTCGAGTCTCAGAGTGTCTCTGGCACCCAATCCGATTGGACGTATACCCTCAGGTTTTCCTGCCTCAAATACCGCTTGCCAAAGTTTTTCGCCCTCCTCATTAGCTACATATACCTCACATCCGCCAGCTCCTGTATATCCTGTAGTGGAGAAGATTGCACTTACACCCCCAACATTAAGTTTCTTGAAGGTATAATACTCCATCTCTTCAACCTTCTGATCACAGATTCTCTGCATAATCTTCAAAGCATTAGGACCTTGTATTGCCAACTGGCATATCTCGTCTGAAGCGTTGTACAACTCCTTGCCCGGAGTGATACCAAATTTTGGAGCAAATGAGCAAAGATGATTCCAATCTTTATCTATATTGGCTGCATTAACAACAAGAAAATAAGTTTGATCATCAAACATATATACAAGAAGATCGTCAACAATACCGCCCTTTCCGTTAGGCATGCAGGAATACTGCACCTTACCTGGAAAAAGTTGTGAAACATCATTCGATGTTGTGTATTGAAGAAATTTCAAGGCATTGGGACCCTTTACCCAAAATTCGCCCATATGAGAAACATCAAAAACACCTACATTATTTCTTACTGCAAGGTGTTCCTCCTTTATACCCACATATTCTATAGGCATTTCATATCCTGCGAACGGAGCCATTTTCGCACCCAAATCTATATGATGTTGAGTGAATACTGTTCTTTTCATACTTTATAATTTTTTAATGGTGTATGATAGCTTGCATGATTACTCTATTGATCTAATCTTTATTCTTTGTGATCACCTCACTAAAGAACCATGCCAGATTTCATATTTTTTATATTAATTGTTACGTAAATTATTTTGCTTTATAAATCCAAACATCGCTTAAATCGTACTGGAAATCCTGCGGCAATCCGCGGGTAACCTTTGTCGCCTCCTCTTCTGTACTATAAGGCCCGGCGGCAACCATCTCCATAGTACCGCTCTCGGAGATAATACTTACCGGTTTCATACCTATACCGGCAACGGCATCAGCCATCTTCCTTACATTTTCCTTATCCTTAAACCCTCCGAAAATTATATAATACAACCCCTTCTGCACATTTGTCTCAATAATTGCACCCGCAGTTAAAGTTCCATTCTGAGTGGAGTTTATTGACAACGAGTCCTGAATCAAAGCGATCGAATCGGCTTTAAATTTTTTATCAGCCTGCTCTTTTTGATATCCCTCCTTTAGTTCATTAAGTTGTGAAGAGGTAAGAAGACCGAGATTCGATCTTACCCAATCACACCCTGTAAGGCACAGAACCGTTAAAAGCGCAATTATAATATTTGATAACTTCATATCCCGTTATTTAAAAAATAAATAAACATACTCATTGTCGTTTACAAAAGTATAAAATAGTAGTTCAATTTCAAAAAAAATGTATATTTACATTTGTTAATAAAGAAATAGAAACAGAGATGAGTTCATTATTAGACAAAATCAAAGAAGTTACCAATTTATCAGGGCACGTAGATATCAATTCGGCCCAAAACCAAATTACCTCAAATATAGAGTTTAAGGGAGCAAACGTATGGATCTTGATCTTCGCAATTATAATGGCGAGCGTAGGTTTGAATGTCAACTCCATACCGGTTGTTATAGGAGCAATGTTAATCTCCCCACTCATGGGACCGATAATGGGAATAGGAATGGCGCTCGGAATAAATGACACTGCACTTTTGAGAAGATCCTTCAAGAATCTTCTTGTAATGACAATAATCAGCATAGTGGCTTCAACTGCATTTTTCCTTCTCAGTCCGCTTAATATGGAACAACCTACAGAACTGCTCGCGAGAACAAATCCGACAATTTATGATGTATTCATAGCTCTTTTCGGCGGACTCGCGGTAATCGTGGAGGTATGCAAGAAAGAGAAGGGTACCGTAATTGCAGGAGCGGCAATAGCAACAGCATTGATGCCGCCCCTCTGCACGGCAGGATACGGAATTGCAAATGGCAAATTTTTCTATTTTATTGGAGCCATCTATCTTTATTTCATTAACTCAGCCTTTATTGCACTCGCTACCTTTTTGATGGTCAGATATCTTAAATTTCCTCTCGTTCAATTTGCAGATAAGACAAAACAGGTAAAAGTAAACAGGATTATCACCCTCTTTACAATCATATTAATTATACCGAGCATTTACTCCGCAGTAACTGTAATCAAACAGAACAAATTCAGCCAACAGGCAAAGGAGTTCATAAAACACAATAAGGCCTTCCGCAACGGATATATTTATAGCTATGATATCACTCACAGCGCTACACGCAGATCTACCATAACTATCGATATCGCAGGAGAAAAGTTGTCTGAACAGGAATTGGCACATCTGAAGAGGTCTATTGCAAAATACGACATTAACCCAGAGCAACTAATTATACATCAAACAAGTACCTATGTGCCGGAAGAGAACGGCAACTCTGAATTCATGAAAAATATCTATGAGCAGAACTCAATGGAGATAAAAAAGCGTGAAGATTATATAAAGCAACTTGAGACCAGACTTAAAGAGTACAAAGCCATGTCAATTCCATCCAAACAGATTGAAAAGGAGATAAAAGCACAGTACCCCGACATTAAATCACTTACGCTTGCACTCGGAGATCATATTAATGGAGAAGAGAAGATCCGAACAGTAGTGGCGGTGATTAAATTCGAACGCAAAATCTCAACAAAAGAGGAGTTCAAACTCCAAAGATGGCTCGCCGCAAGGCTCGATATACCTGAAGTTGAAATAATACAAAAATGAGAATAAAACACAACATATTTACTCCTCTTATTATTATATTGATAGCAGCCTCAAATATCGCAGGCTACGGCCAGATTACAGCCCCCGCAAACAAAATCATAATTACAGTACCGAACGAAAAAATAACTGCCTTGCCCCTGCAACCCTATGATACAGTCATGCTCGCCTTCATCGGTGATGTAATGCAGCACGGAGTTCAGGTTAAAAAGGCGCTGAAAAAGGGACACAACCCTGCTATGCAAAGTTCCTATGACTACTCAACAGCCTTTAAATATCTATCAAAAACGCTTTCTGGTGCCGATCTTGCAACTGCGAATATGGAATTTCCTGTGGGGGACTACCCGTTCGGGCAATACCCCAATTTCAAAGCCCCTGTAGCCATCGCAAAAGAGGCAAAGAAGAGTGGCATAGATCTCTTTCTTCTGGCAAACAACCATATGGCAGATCAGGGTACGGAGGGCTTTATAAAGAGTCTAAATATTTATGATTCGCTCGGGATGAAATATACCGGAGCATACAAATCTTTCAATGAGAGCCAAGAAAAAGCCCCTGCAATATTTGAACTGAAGGGGATAAAAATTGCAATTATAAATTTCTGTTACGGACTAAATTGCAGCTTAGAGGGGAGTGCAACAGTCTCACTGATGGACAGTACAACAATAAAAAGCGAGATTATGCGCGCAAAAGAGAGAAATGCCGATATAATAGTAGCCACTCCGCATTGGGGCACAGAATACCATCTATTCCCCTCAAAAAGCCAAAAAAAATGGGCTGAAATGCTCTTTAGAAACGGAGTGCATATAGTAATTGGAACGCACCCGCATGTGCCTCAAACATGGGAAATACAGAATAATAAATACAACGCACGACTCGTCGACAGGGTGATTTTCTACTCTCTTGGGAACTTCATCTCAAATCAAAGCAATCCAGATTATACACAGTTGGAACTTTTGGCTGAAATTCCGATTGTCAGGAATAATCTTACAGGAGAGATTGCTATTGGGATACCGAAACATACTTTTTTATGGTGTTTTAAGGCCGGTGAAATGGAAAATAATTACACAGTGGTACCGGTAAAGTTTTTGAAGGGCAAGAAACACCTTGTAAGAAATAAAGAGCAATACGAACGAATGATGAAAACATATAATTATGTAATTTTACAATTTAACAACAGCATCAAATGAGAGAAAAAAGAATCATACTTACCGAGATGGATCCTGTTGAAATCTTTGGAATCAACGACAAACTGATTAATAGAATGAGCGGCTATTTCCCAACTTTAAAAGTTGTCCCAAGAGGCAATATAGTTGTACTGCGCGGAGAGGAGAAAGTTATGGCCGATTTCGAAAAG
The DNA here is from genome assembly GCA_964571395.1 of uncultured Muribaculaceae bacterium. Classification (GTDB taxonomy): domain Bacteria; phylum Bacteroidota; class Bacteroidia; order Bacteroidales; family UBA932; genus Egerieousia. Next base: position 850 of record CAZNBA010000058.1, on the reverse strand, counting down.
GCATTCAATCAACTGATTGCAAAAAGGAGTAAAAAACGTTCGCTATCGTTGGACGATGTAGATTCTATATTCGAAACAGAAAATTACAACCACGGAACTACTCTTTATTCCACAATAAAGGGAAGAAGCGAGGGTTATCACGAGATGACAGAAGATGGAATTTTAATGTCTTCTGCCGATGAGAACGGTGATGTTATTGTTTATGGAAATGATGGTAAAGTAGTAAGAGCCAGAACAAAGAACCAGAAAAAACTTGTTTGCGACTATTATAAGCATGATCTCATCTTTGCTATTGGGCCTGCAGGTACAGGAAAAACGTACACAGCTATAGCACTTGCAGTAAGAGCACTGAAAAACAGGGAGGTAAAAAAATTAATCCTTACTCGTCCTGCGGTAGAGGCAGGCGAAAGACTGGGATTCCTCCCGGGAGATTTGAAAGATAAACTCGATCCATACCTTCAGCCACTGTATGATGCCCTGCTTGATATGATTCCACCACAAAAACTTAAGATTTTCATGGAGGACGGTACAATTCAGATAGCTCCGCTCGCCTATATGAGAGGCCGCACGCTCGAAAGCGCCTTTGTCATTCTCGACGAGGCTCAGAATACAAGTCTCGGACAGTTGAAAATGTTCCTGACCAGGATGGGCAACAATGCAAAATTTATAGTCACCGGCGATACAACTCAGATAGACCTGCCCAATAAAAACGACTCCGGACTAATTCATGCAATGGAGATTCTTGAGTCAATAAAGGGAATAAGTTTTATCAAATTCACTAAAGAGGATATTGTACGTCACCCTCTGGTTTCAAAAATTGTAAACGCCTTTGAGGAGAAGAATACAGCAG
>CAZNBA010000057.1:0-13120 GCA_964571395.1 uncultured Muribaculaceae bacterium | reverse complement strand
TCTGCTTGAGAACATTTGTATCATCGAGCCCGTCGAGAAGTTTATTGAAAATAAACGCCTCCTCCTCTGTAAAGTGAATCAGTTCCGAGATCTCTTTGAAATATCTACTCTCTTTGCCAAGCCGATAAAAATCTCCCTGTTTCTGCACGACAAATCCAGCCTCCTTAAAGGTGTCGAGGTACCTGTATATCGAGCGTTGAGAGGTATCGAGTTTGTAAGCAAGTTCCGCTATGGTATAGCTTGTGTTTGCGGTAAGATATTTCATTAACCGAAGGACTCGTTCTATTTTAGGTTGATCCATGTTTAAGTTATGTTAAATTACTTATCTTATTGAAGTTATAATTCATAATTGATAGGCCGTATTATTCTTTCCCAGATAGATAATGTACAGGTATTCCCCTTGTCTGTGCATATTCTATTTCTGCTCTTGTGCTGTCGCCGATATATCCGCCTACATCTATCACAAAAACTTCATCTGCCATCTCTATCTTATGTTTGTGCATATCGTCGAGCATCTCTTTGGTACCATCAGACCAGACTTCATTATCGCCGCTATGGCCAAAAAGGCCAACAGAGATAACTATATTACCCCTTAATGAGAGTTCTTTTTGAACGTGTATAAATTCCTCCTTGAATTTAGTACTACCACAGAGCGTGATTACAGGGTATCTATGTTGTTGTTTTTCGTTATTTGAATGAATATGGGATAATGAATTTTGCATTTGATTTGATAAGTGCATATTTTCCTTTTTTGTGCTCTTCTTGAAAAATTTTATAAGAATCTTGACAATAATTTCTATAACAACAACAGCAACGAGAAACAAAATTACCTGCAGAATGGTTACTTTACAGTTAAGAAGATCAATAATATAATCCATGGCATTTCTATATTATGTTACAATGTATGAAAAAACAAGATGGAAGCAATTATCATCCATTCATACATATACAAATATAACTGACTTTTTTAAGAAATGAAATAGTTGCTCTTAAGTATGTTGGGAATGCGGCATATTAATTTACGAAATTGCCTATTGTGTTAAAAATAGCACTTACGAGGCCAAGCCCGATAATGCCTGCAAGACAGATTATTATCCCGGTACGTGAATAGTTATCGCTACGTATGCATTCTACTGGGGTTTCGTTAGGCGTAATATACATTGCTTTTACAACAAGCAGATAATAGTAAAGCGATATGACGGTATTTACAAGAGCAATAAAAACAAGCAGATGAAAGCCTTTTTCGAATGCTGCCATAAAGAGGAAAAATTTTGAAAAGAAACCGGCAAATGGAGGTATTCCTGCCAATGAAAAGAGACAGAGTGTAAGGAAGAGCGAAAGTTTCGGATTTGTTTTATATAAACCGTTGTAATCAGCGATTGTAATCTTGTTGCAGTGTTGTTCAATAATTGAGATAACGAGAAAGACTCCAAGATTAGCAACTGCATAGGCCAGAACATAATAAATCAAAGCCGTCATACCAGTAGTGGTACCGCTTACGACTCCAAGCATTATATATCCAGCTTGTGATATTGAGGAGAAAGCCATGAATCGCTTGATATTTTGTTGTCTTATTGCAAATAAGTTGGCTACTGTTATGGTAATGATGATTATCCAGAAGAGAATCTCCTGCCATACAATAAGAATAGGGGCAAAGACCTTTATTAAAACAGCCATTAGCACAAATGCAGCAGAGCCTTTGGAAACTACACTCAAATATGAGGTTACAACTGTAGGAGCACCTTCGTAGACATCTGCTGTCCAAAGATGAAACGGTACAAGCGAGATTTTAAATCCCATGCCGGCAAAGAAAAAAGCAAAAGCCATAACTTGCATGGTATTGCCGGTTATATATTGAGGCAGATCATTAAAGTACAATGTACCGGAGGTACCATAGATCATTGAGATACCGAATAGGAGCAATGCGCTTGAGAATAGGGCTGTAAGAATATATTTAGCACCGGCTTCGGCAGAATTATTATGGTATTTGTCGAAAGCAGCAAGTGTAGCCATTGGCAGAGAGGCTGTCTCAAGACCAATAAAGAACAAGAGAAAGTGACCTGCAGAAATCATGAGGTACATCCCGAAAAGTGTGGAGAATATAAGTGTGTAGAACTCACCGCATTTGAATTTTGTATCATCTCTGCGCAGCCATGCGTCCGCCATTAGCAATACTATAATCGTGGCTATATTAAGAATGGTTTTTATAATAGATTGTGCGGGATAATATTGGTACATTCCTCCGAAAAGTTCAAAAGGCTGATGAGGAATAATAGTTATGCAGGTATGTATCAGCATAAGAATTATTGCCGGAAATGTGAGCGGTAATGCTTTTTTACTCTTTATCTCCTTTCCAGGCGAGATAAAAAGATCTACTATGAATAAGATTAAGAGCACCGCTATCAGTGAGAGCTCTTCGCGCATATTTAAGATTTGAGAATAGTCCATAATCATTTATTTATTAAGTACCACGACATTAGTGAATAAGTTGTGTAAGCATCGGCACAACACTATTTGAAATCATATCACTCATCCAGAATGGAGCTACACCCAGTCCGGTTATGCAAATTATCAATACAACAACTGCAACGCGCTCATCCCATGTTGCATCGGTAAGAGCGAGAAATTTTTTATTTGTACATTCCCCGTATAGAATTTTACCGATAAGTCTGAGAATATAGACTGCTGTTATAACAATGCTCGTACAAGCTATTATCGTAAATATTCTGTGAAACATATCGGGGTTTTCAAAAGCTCCCAGGAAAATTGTCATTTCGGCTACAAAGCCGCTGAAACCTGGCAGGCCCAAATTTGCCAGACCGGCTATAACATAACAAACGGCAAGAAAAGGCATAACTTTCATCAATCCTGCAAGTTCTCTGATATCTCTTGTGTGCGTTCGGCCGTAAATCATACCAATTAGTGCAAAGAAAAGTGCAGTCATAAGACCGTGGCTGAGCATCTGTAGAATGGCCCCGGTTGCAGCTGTACGGTTAATCATAAGAATAGCAAAAAGTACCAAGCCGCAATGACTTACAGAGGAGTATGCGTTTATATATTTTAAATCGGTTTGTACGCAGGCGCTGAGCGCTCCGTAAACGACAGAGATTCCTGTAAGAATAATAAAAATCCAACCGAGATCGTTTGCAGCCTCAGGCATTAGAAACATTGCGATTCTGAAACAGCCGTAACCTCCAAGTTTCATAAGTACTCCTGCATGCAGCATTGATACTGCGGTTGGGGCAGAAGCATGACCGTCGGGACTCCATGTATGAAATGGAAACAGCGCACCAAGTACTCCGAATCCCAGGAAAGTTATAGGAAACCAGATACATTGCTGTGCATAAGGGATACAATGCAATTTGGCTATTTTGAGAATATTCATTGTAGTGGCACCTGACCCGAAATAGATACCGAGTATTCCGACAAGTAAAAAAGCGGAACCACCCATCAGCATTAAGGTGAGTTTCATTGCCGCATACTCCTTTTTTCCAGATCCCCAGACTCCAATGAGAAGGTACATAGGTATCAGAGCAATCTCGTAAAACATGAACATTGTAAAGAGATCAATGGAGATAAAAAAGCCGAATACCCCTGTTGAAAGCAATGTATACCATAAGAAATACTCTTTTGTAAGTGGTTGTAGACGCCATGAAGCAAAAACTCCGGTAAAAACTATAACAGAGGAGAGTAGGAGCAAAGCCACTGTTATTCCATCTGCGCCAACAGCAAGAGCGATATTCATTGGAGCATACCAGACAATATCAGATCTGAAAAGCATCTGTTCTGTATCTCCGGATGCTCTTTGTCCCAAATAAAGAAACACAAGGGAGATACTTAGAATAAGCAAGAGAGTACTCCCGGCAACCATGACACTCAAGATTGATTTTCTTCCCTTCGCAAACCATAATCCGCCGAGCATAAGAAGCGGAATAACAATATATAAAAACAAAAGATTCATATTCTTAATTTGTTAAAATTCAAAATATCATAAAATAAAAAATAGAATAATCACTAAAATACCAAGTAAAAACACATAGGTATATTGTTGAATACTGCCACTTTGTAAACCTCTTATAGCTATACTCACGTTTTGAGTACTCCATGCAAGCATATTCATAAAACCGTCCACCACATTATGGTCGAACCAGGCAACGGGTGTAGAAATGCACTTGAATATGATTTTGTGAGTAAAGAACTGATATATCTCATCTATATAAAATCGGTGATATGCAGCATTATATACCCCTTTAAACATTCTTGCAAGATTATTTGCAGCAGTGTGTATTGTTGGAGCGTACATTATTGAAGCAATTACAATAGACACTACTGCAACAATAATACTTATAACTGCAGTAAGTTTATCTATGTGGATATCATATAACAGACCGTCCGGAGAGACGAAATGTCCAAAAGGAATGAATCCTGCAAAACATGTCACAATTGCCAAAATAATGAGAGGTATGGTCATTATGGAGGGGCTTTCATGAAGATGCACCTCTTCCCCATTTGCATTGGAGGCAGAATTATTTTTGCCCCAAAAGATACCATAATAAATTCTAAACATATAGAAGGCTGTTAGAGCTGCTATGAAAGTCATGATTATACCCATTACAGGTTTATAATCAAAGCAGGCAGTCAATATTTCATCCTTTGAGAAGAAGCCTGAAAAGGGCGGAATACCAGATATTGCAAGGCAGGCTATCAAAAAGGTGATGTGAGTTATCGGCATGTATTTTCTAAGTCCTCCCATCGCGGAGAGCTCGTTCGAATGGACAGCATGAATGATACTTCCTGCACACAAGAAGAGCAAAGCTTTGAACATTGCGTGATTAAAGAGGTGGAACATAGAGGCCATATAGCCCAAACCTCCGTTATGTGTCTCCATTGAGGTACATACGCCGAGAGCAACCATCATAAAGCCTATCTGTGAGATTGTAGAGAAGGCAAGTACACGTTTTATATCTGTTTGCACACAGGCTATTGTCGCTGCAAATAGGGCTGTAAAGGCTCCAATCCAGGCAATGATTTCCAAATCCTGCGGAGCGTAGGTAATGAATAAAGGGAACATTCTTGCTACCAGATATACTCCGGCAACAACCATCGTGGCTGCATGAATCAAAGCAGAGACAGGAGTAGGACCCTCCATTGCATCAGGTAGCCAAATATGAAGAGGAAACATTGCACTTTTTCCGGCACCTCCCACAAACATCAGTCCAAGTGCCAGTGGCAGCATTGCAGCGCCTCCGCCCATTAATGAGATGGAATCTGGTTTAAATCCGAAAGTCCCGCAATAGTAACTGTAAATAAGAATACCAATCAGGAAACCGAGATCTGCGAATCTTGTAACGATAAAGGCCTTTTTGCTTGCCGCAATAGCTGCAGGTTTAGTATAGTAAAAGCCTATGAGCAGGTAACTTGACACTCCGACAAGTTCCCAGAATAGATACATTTGAAAGATATTAGTGGCCAGTACCAATCCGAGCATTGAGCCTGTAAACAGGGAGAGAAAGGCATAATATCGTTGAAATCCCTTTTCTCCTTTCATATAACCGAGAGAGTATAGATGAACCATAAGACTTACGGTTGAGACAACAATCAGCATCATTACAGAGATAGGATCGAGCAGAATACCAATTTCAAAGAGCAGCTTATCAGTAAATTGCAGCCAGACAAAATTATAGGGGATAAGCTCGGGGTATATTCCCTGGGTGGTACGTGGCGCTGAAAAGTAGGAGAGTGCGACGGCATAAGAGAGAGCTGTCACTATACCTAAAACTATGGTGCCGGTTATTCCTGCAGCTTTGTGCGACATCCATTTACCGAGCAATCCAAGAAGGATGAAGGAGAAAAATGGAAGTATGAGTATGTATATAGAATAGTCCATAATTTTAATCTGTTTATTGTGTTACCATTTCATCTTTTCCAGATCGCGTACCTGAATTGATCTTATATTTCGGTAGATATTGATCATGATTGCTATGGCTACAGCTGTTTCTGCAGCCGATATTGCAATAGAAAAGAGCACAAAAAAGTACCCCTCCGTGGTGCCTGGAAAGAGGAAACGATTAAAAAAGGCAAAGTTTATATCTGTGGCGTTCAGCATCAACTCTACAGAGATAAGCATTGCCAAGGTGTTGCGTCTCGTGAAAAAGCCATATATTCCGGCAAACATCATAATTGTTGAGACAACTAGGTAATATTGAAAATGTATCATAATTTCTATCTTTTACGTGCTATTAATATGCCTCCTACAATGCATGCTAGAAGTAGAATACTTATTGCCTCAAACGGAAGCAGGTAACCGTATTTACCTCCGGAGAGAAGAGTAGTCCCAATTGATTTCATACTGATTTCGAGAGGTTCAACGTTGGCTGTTTGTGCAAAGGAATGTGTGAGTGTAATATACAGAACTATTGCGGCCCCTGCCAGCGTCGTAAGAATTCCAGCCAATAATTTGCTTTTGATCAATTTTTCCGCTTTATCATCGCGGCCACTTGTAAGCAAAAGTGAAAAGACATAAAGTACAACAATACCTCCAGCATAAATCATTATCTGAACCGTTCCAAGAAAGGTACAACCTAAAAGGAAATAGATTCCTGCAGTGGCAAATAGTGTGAAAAGAAGATAGGTAGCCGACCGTATAAGCCGTTTTGTTGTAACGGTCAAAATTGACATTGTAATTATAAAAATTGCAAGTATATAAAATACAGTTGTTTCAAGTAGTGATCCCATATATTATACCTCCCTGTTCTCCCTTAATTTACTGCCCTCGTTGTTTAGCTTTTGTACAAGTTTAGACCTGTCGAATACTGCATTCTCAAAGCATTGTCCGAATTCAATTGCACTATGTGGACAGGCATTAACGCAAAGCATACAAAACATACATGAGCCTAAATCGTACTCGTATCTGTCGAGAATACGTTTTTTTGTGCCGTCAGGCAATTCAATACTCTTTGCAATTACTCTTATTGTGCCATTTGGGCAGGCCATTTGGCATATTCCGCAGGCTACGCAATGATGCTCATTGTTTGAATCGTGAGGCATTGTCAAGGTACCTCTAAAGCGGTCGAACATTTTAAGTGACTCCCTGTTCTCCGGGTACTGTTCAGTCACTTTCTTCCTGAAAAAGACCTTTATACTTGTTTTCATTCCTACAAGCAGAGAGCCTATTCCTCCAAATAAACCGCTTAAATATCTTTTTTGTTCCATACAATTAATACTTTATCATGTGTATCATATTCATCTAAAAGTGAAGTCCAAAAACTACAACCAACACCATAATAATCAGATTTACAAGTGAAATAGGTACAAGATATTTCCACTCAAGATTTAAAATCTGATCAATTCTTAAACGTGGGAAGGTCCACTTTACCCACATTAAAAGAAAGACAACAAAAAAGGCTTTGCCAAAAAACCATATAAAGCTTGGAATCATATCCATTATCATATTGAAATTCTCAAATCCGGGAACGTGAAGCGGCATCCAACCACCGAGGAAGATTGTCGCTGCTACGCTGGCTACAATAAAAAGATTCAGATATTCGGCCAAATAAAAGAACCCGAAGTGCATTCCGCTATATTCTGTATGATATCCTGCGGTGAGTTCGCTTTCTGCCTCAGGCAGGTCAAATGGACCTCTGTTACATTCGGCATTACCTGCTATCAGATAGATTATAAAGGCAATAACGGCTGGAATATGTCCTTTGAAGAGAAACCATCCGTCTGCCTGCGCTGCCACAATTTCTGAAAACTGAAGTGTACCTGTGAGTACAACCATTGTAATTATTGAGAGGCCAACAGATAACTCATAACTTATTATTTGTGCTCCGCTTCGCATTGCACCGATAAGCGAGAATTTATTATTGGAACTCCATCCGGCCAGCAATATTCCAACAACTCCCATGCTTGAGGCGGCCAGTAGAAAAAGTACTCCCACATTAAAATCCAAAATCTGCATCCCATTTCCGAAAGGCAGGCAGGCAAAGGCAAGAAATGAGGCAATAATAACCATATAAGGGGCCAGATTGTATAGGAATCTATCGGAATGCTTTAAAGAGATTATCTCCTTTGTAAGCATCTTAATTACATCACAGAAGACTTGTAATGTTCCCCATTTACCCACTCTCATAGGGCCGAGACGGCATTGGAAGAAACCGCAAATCTTACGTTCCATATATATCAGAGCTATTGCAAGTAGTGCATAAAGCCCGATTATACACAGACCTACAAGAACGCACTCTATAAAAAGAGCCCAACCTTGCGACATCACGGAAATCAATGTTTCGTGAATCCAACTTGTAACTATTTTAAAATCATACATAATCTATCTGTCTATATCGGGTACAACATAATCCACGGTTCCTCCGATAGCAATCATATCAGCTATCTTTGTCTCTTTACATAAAGTATCCATTGCTGCAACGAGAGGCAATCCTGTTGAACGATAGTGCAATCTATAGGGAAATTTATCACCGTGACTCTCCAAAAAGACCCCAAACTCGCCTCTGCTGCCCTCTACTGCAGCATAATATGAACCATCAGGAATCTTGATAACGGGTTTCATCTTTATAGATGTGGCTCCTTCTGGGAGATTATCGATCAGCTGCTCGATAATCTTGAGGCTCTCCATTATTTCATCCATTCTTACCATATATCTGGCAAATGAATCACCTTCATGGTATACTATTTCTTTGAAATCTACTTTATCATATACGCCATAGGGAATTCTTTTTCTTACATCGCATGCCCAGCCGGAGGCTCTGCCTGTCCCGCCTGTACATCCGAACGATATTGCATCCTCTCTGCTTAACAGGCCAACTCCTTTAAGGCGTTGCTGAGCAATTACATTATTGGTAAAGATATCGTGATATTCATGAATGATTCCTCTTAAATAAGGGATAAATTTCTTTACTCTTGGAATAAAGCCAGGGTGGAGATCTGCCTGAACTCCTCCAATGGTATTATAGTTCATAATAAGTCTTCCCCCACATGTCTCTTCAAACATATCGAGTATCATCTCTCTGTCGCGGAAGCCATAAAAAAAAGAGGTAAGGGCACCCATATCCATTGCGAGACAGGAGTAGAAGAGAAGATGTGAATCTATTCGCTGGAGTTCATCCATTATAGTACGAATATATTTCACTCTTTCGCTGACCTCAATGCCAAGAGCTTTCTCAATACACATACATAGTGCGTGACGATTTTGATGAGCAGCAAGATAATCGAGCCTGTCTGTGAGGGCAAGCGTTTGAGGGTAGGTGAGAGATTCATTCATTTTTTCTATCCCTCTATGTATGTAGCCGCATATAGGGTCGATTTTTTTTATTATCTCACCTTCAATTGAGACTCTGAATCTCATTACACCATGTGTAGACGGGTGCTGAGGTCCAATATTGACAACATATTCTCTGTCATCAAATATGACATTCTTTCCCACGTTGAGAGTTCCGTCGGGGTTCAACTCCACCTCATTTGTTGTATCATACGACTCCTCATTATTCATTCTCAAAGGGTTATCCTTTTCAGGATCACTATCCTTTCTCAGTGGGTATCCTACCCAGTCATTTCTAAGGAATAGTCTTCTCATATCGGGATTCCCAATAAAGATTATCCCAAAATAGTCAAATACCTCACGCTCATAAAAGTTAGCTCCTTTCCACAGATCGCTTACTGTGTGAATTTCAGGATTTGTCCTATTTTTTACAGCAGTCTTAAATGTGAGTCTTTCTCCCGTTTCGGTTGATTCCAAATGATATACAACTCCAAGTCCACCCTCTTCTCCCCAGTCCATTCCGGTTAGGCTCTCGAGAAAATCCATCTTTCTATCGAATCTGAGTCTCTTCATCTCCTCATGAAGTGCTGCCGGCTCAATAAATTGTATCTGTTCCATATTACTCACCTGAATTATTATTGGATTCTGAAGAGTTATCAGTTACCTCAGTATCGGGTAGTTTCTCTTTTCTGTTTACTCCTCCAAAATATCTTTCTACTTTTAATTTGCGCTGCAATTGCATCATGCCATAAAAAAAGGATTCGGGACGTGGAGGACATCCGGGTATATAAACATCTACCGGAAGTATTTTGTCCACTCCGTTTACAACGCTGTATGATTTTTTAAAAGGGCCACCGCTTACTGCACATCCTCCAACTGCAACTACATATTTTGGATCGGCCATCTGATCGTACAATCTCTTTAAAACAGGTGCCATTCTGTTGGTAATTGTTCCACAAACCATTATCATATCGGCTTGTCGAGGGCTGGCACGCGCCACTTCAAAGCCGAATCGGGCCATATCGTAACGTGCGGCGCCAAGAGCCATAAATTCAATACCGCAGCAGCTCGTTGCAAATGTAAGAGGCCAGAGGGAGTTGCTTCTTCCCCAATTGATGATATCGTCGAGTCTGGTGAGTATTATATTGGCATGCCCTTTTTCAAGTTCGGCGGCCAACTTTTCAAGCGTCTCGTTATCCTTAAAATCTATTTCCATTCCAAAGCTCCTTTTCTCCAGGCATATGCAAGGCCCAGAACTAATATGAACATAAAAAACAATACACATAAGAGGCCTCCTGTGCCAGACTGCTTTACCACTACAGCCCATGGATAGAGAAATACTGTTTCAACATCAAACATCAAAAAAAGTATTGCAAAGAGATAATAACCCACTCTGAACTGCATCCACGATCTACCACGTGTCGGGATACCGCACTCATAGGCCTCAAATTTTTGTGCATTGTATGAACGCGGGGAGATTGCTTTTGATAAGGCTATCACTCCACCTACGAAAGCAATTGAAGTTGCAAGAACTACAATCAGCAATGTGAAATTCATAGTATTGAATATTTAACAAATAATCTAATTAATAATAGTGTATGATAACTCCATGACGCCTCTACAATAATAGCTTAACTGACTTAGCCATTATTTCTTTTAACATGGATACTTCATATAATTAGATAATTATATGTCGGATAGAGTAGATAAAGTAATCGTTGGAATCTCGATTTGAAAGAATTGTGCCGGTCTCAGATGGGTCATATGAGACCCTTGAGGTACGAATTACGCATGAGTCTAAGAGATTTTTTGTAGGGAGAATGTGTCTGAAAACAATATGCTTCATAACATTTTCATGGGTACAGGCGCAAACCTCCGTTACACCATACATATGAGATTTTGTATACCCTATAGCGGCCTTTGCCGAGGAGGATTGTGAAATATAACAGAAGTCATTGGAGAGATCGGGTACATATACAAACTTCTCTGCATGTGCAAAAAGTGAACACGCAAAAAAAAGTGTACCTAAAAATAATATGCAACAACCCTTGTGCTTCATATGGTTTAATAATTCATCTTCTGTTTTAGAATGAATTTTTACGGATGCAAATATAAAGTTTTTTCTTTAAGATGATATTATAAAATAATCTCATCCGGCCTCAATTTTGGTACAAAATGTATCCCTTTTTCACGAAAATAGTTGTGATTATCACACACTGAGATTGGCAAAAGTTGCATTTTTTCAATGCTTTTACCTATTGCCACTACCATCAAAGGCTCAAGTGTGCATTTGCTTGATGCCATAACGGAGTACTTGTTGCCTGACTCCGGAATAAGGGACTTTATTTTTTCTATATTGAAAGCCCCAATGCAGATTCCGTTCAATCCCATTTCTACAGCCTTCAGAAGCATGCTCTGGCACGAAATACCTAAATCAATATCCACCCATTTATTCTCTGGAATTGTAGTAAAAACGATTATATAGGCTTCTGGTTCTGTACCCTTAAAGGGGAGATGGAGATCGGGAAGAGCCCCACCAAGTTTTATATTTTCTGTTACGATAGAGACTTTATCGGTCTCCTCTTTACAAATAGGTAAAAATCTTAGTACCTGTTGGTTGCGAGCAGATGGTATTTTTGTATTGACCTCAATTATTTTTATCAGCTGCTCACTGGTAACTATATAATTCTTATCATAGCCCCTGCAACTTCTATTTTTAAGAAACAGAGAATCTAACGAAACAGGAGAACTGTGCTTGCGAAATTTTATAGTATTTTTGCTTTCGCGCATTTGCTCAAACTTTTTTTCTAAATAATTGTCTGCCATAAATTTACATATAATTTATTTTAATTGGTTAGTTTTCAGATAAGACTTCTACCGAGTTTATAGGCTTTATCAGGAAAATTCGAATTTTCTATATCGCTTTTAGCATAGAATCCGGGGGCAATAATTCTTCCGGCGTCACTCCAGTTCAAGTACTCCGATATCGCTTCATAATGTTTTATTATTGGCGCTAATACCCACTCCTCACTATCCCCTGACGCTGTAATGAGAATGCATTTTTTTGTCTTTTTCCTTAGCAAAGAGTTAACAGCATAGAACCTGTCTATTACTGTTTTAAGTTGTGAACACATCCCAAAATAGTAGACAGGCGTTACAAAAACAACGTAATCAGCAGCAATAAGTTGCGGATATAGTTTATGCATTGCATCTTTCTGAATACAAACCTTTTCCCCTTTTTTGCAAGCATCACAGGCCATACACGGGTGTATCTCCTCAAAAGCCGCATCGAATCTGAAAACATCATTTCCGCTCTCTATACTACCTTTGATAAACTGCTCTGCCAAAAGAGCTGTTGTGCCATCCTTATGATGACTTCCGGTTATTACAACAAGTTTCATAATATTAAATAATTTTGAACAAGAAGTTATCAAATGAAAAATTCATGTTCGATTTCATGCAATTAAAAAAAATGGACACAAAATTTACCAAAATTTTTGCAATAGTCTGATAGATGTTTCGCTACTGCAGCACTATCACATTTAATTTTTTTCAAAGATAATATATTTCTTTAAAGCATATCCAGTAACCCGAATGTTCACTGAATATGCCTACTCTTTTCACAACGAACAGAGAACCCGCGTGTACGCTCATTAGCGGAGATATCTATCAAAATCAATGAATACAATCTTTAAAATAATCGCTGTAATCCGGAATATTTAATAAAAGGACTTATTGCTGAGGAAAAATGCGTAAAGAGAGCAAACGGAATAGTGACAGGGTTAAAGTCTGTGATTCGTCAAGGATGTAATGTAATTATAAATAAAATTTACTTATATTTGTTAA
>CAZNBA010000056.1:0-13167 GCA_964571395.1 uncultured Muribaculaceae bacterium | reverse complement strand
CCTCACCAAGCTCTACTCTAAAACCCTGAATTTTAGCCTGATTATCTATCCTGCCAGAATACATAATGTCTCCTTCTGCATCCACATAACATAAATCTCCTGTTCTGTAAAACCTGCATCTCTTATTGCCATACTCCTTAAAGATAAAGGCATATTCGTTCCTTTCCTGATTATTCCAATACCCGGAAGTAATCTGACCGCCAGCAACACATAACTCTCCCTTTTTCCCACTTTTTACATCATTTAAATTATCATCGACAATGATTGCATCAACATTCGCCAATGGCCTGCCGATAGACAATATACCATTCAGTGTCTTATTATCACCACCATTGTTTAATTTGTAATAGGTGCAATATATAGTAGCCTCCGTAGGCCCATAGAAATCATATACCTGAACTTGTGGCGCATATTTATGCCACTCTTCAACCAATGCAAGCGGTGAGGCCTCCGCCGTAAGAATTACAGTTTTTAAACTCGAAAAATCCAACTCACCAAAGTAAGGTTTCAAATATCTCAGCATAGAGGGAGCCATTGCTCCAAAGGTTATCTTTTCATCCTCTATCATTGATGCCACGGTAATATATTTAATATTTCCGGGCTGGACAGTGTAAACACAGGCCCCGACCGTAAGGCCTGAGAGAAAAGACTGAACAGAGACATCAAAGGTGAGGTCAAAGCATTGCAGGCATCTGTCTGTCTCATCTATTTGAATTCCTGTTTTTCCAAAAGAGTCCATAAAAGAGCCAATATTTCCCCTTGTAATCATAACGCCCTTAGGCTTTCCCGTACTTCCGGAAGTAAAAAGGATATAGGCCAAATCGGTATCGGGGTACTCTATAATCTCACTGAATGGTACTGCTCCCTCACTCTCTTTACGGCATGGATTAATAACCATATAGTTGCTATATCGGGTTTGCTTGGACGAATCCACAACATCCACTGTTCCAACCTGTTCTATAATATCAATACACCTATCCAACGGCTGATTGGGATGCAACGGGATATAACATTTACCCTCAAACCACAACGCAAGTATAGAGGCATAAGTTTCAATATCATCATTAACTACTAAAGCAACTCTCCGCGAAGCCACCCTTCGCAGCTCTCCTCTGACATATGATACAATCTCTTTAAGTTGCAAGTAAGTGTATCTCTTTTCGGAGAGGCAAAAGGCATCTCTTTGAGGAAAACGCTCCATAGTGCTGAGAATGGGATTGACTATGTACTTTAAAAAATCGGTCATAATTAAATTATTTGCCTATAAATTATTGATAATTATACTGTTTTATTGATACTTATACTATTTCCGACTATACTACTGTCGCCTACATTACCGCTACTCACGCTACTACCTACACTTTCCCCTATACTCTTACTTTCTACTCCCCCTTTTTGTAATTCTTTATCCATTCTTGGAGTTGAACACATAACAGCCACAAAGGTAAAGACAATAACTCCATTGGGAAACTGAAGTAAAATCTCATTTGCCCATGCATCTCCAATCATGCCACACAAAACTCCGACAATCATTGCATTCACTCCTCTCAAATAGGGATCCTTTATCTTAAACATAGTAATGTAACATCCGTAAAGGACCAGAATTAGCATAACAGACAAAAACAATGTAAGTCCTACTATTCCTGTTTCAATTCTCAACCTGACATACTGAGAATCTGTTGCAATATAGGAAATAGGGCCATGTGGATGCAGTAAAATGGCATTTGGACCAACCACACCTACACCTACACCAAATGGTTTATCTGCCAAATATTTATATATAACCTTCTGATTCTTCTTTCTGACCAGATATGATGCATCCTCGCTAGCCGCGAAAATCGTACGCATTCTTCTGATATACTGATTACCGTTCCCAACTGTAGTAAATTTAAGAACAGCTATTGCCACAACCATGGCAAGACCTCCAACGGTCATTATTTTAATTCTTTTTGATAATCCTATCATAACAACTAAGCCTATAACAGGAACAGCCATAGCACTTCTCGTGCCCGAAAACAGCAGCCCAACAAAAGATAATAGTGCCACACCAACATAAAAGAGACGCAGTGACCTCCTCTTTTCATAAAGAAGAGCAGATATATATACGACAAAGGACATTCCCATACTTGTTCCGAAATTGGCCGCATCTGTAAAGATTGAAAAATACCTTATACCCGAATAAATTATATGGGTTCTCGCCTTTCCGAGTACATAGAGTTGATATTTCTCAATTGAATCAAATCCAATATATTTTTGCCAAACAGCCTTTCCCACACCAATCAATGTTAGAATTGCCAGAGTAAAAAGCAATGTCCTTATTGCCTTTACATCAGTAACTATCAGAGGCACAATCAATGCCATAAAGAACATATACATTGCTATCCACCTTACTGACTGATACCAAATGTCTATTGTCGCACCGCGCGTATTAAACAGCAACAAAAAACAATAAAGAAGCCAGAAAAAAGAGAGTACCGAGAAGAGATTAATGGAGTATCTCAACTTGATATTTTTATATAGCATGGTCTGAAAAAGAATTATCGCCATAAGAGAGCCAATCATCGCATCAAATATAATCCCGGACTTAAAAGACTCGCTATAATATGATAATCTCGTAAGGAAATATGTAGCTATGTAAATTACAAGTGCATAAACCTTAGGCTTATCCATAAGAATAATGGCAAAGAAGAGGATAAAAGGCAACGCGCAAAAGGCAGCACCGGCAATAATACCATAAGTTAAAGTAATATACAAAAAACCGATTACACCCGCTACCAACAAAATATTGGTAACGGACGCATATCCCTCTTTATATATTGCTTTAAAGCCAACCTGCATATCATACTATTTCATCGAAAAACCAAAATGCAACATCCTATATAATATCTTTCTAAATGAGGTATATGGAGGGAGCATTCCGGTGAAGACCTCTATTACATCACGATCAACCTTTGTAAGGCAGATAGGTACAAATTTATCGGAAGATTTTTCTACAATACTTCCGTAGAGCATTTGATCTGTTTCACACCATACACGAGAACTTTTTGTACAGAACAGATTAACACCAGCATTCATTATAAAGTATGAAGGAATTGAACTGTTTTTAAGAATCGGATGGACAAAAATTATCAAATCCTCACCGCTCAAAGTACAAACATCATTAATATCGTTCGCAAGAATATACTCCTTTGCATCCGGCATAAAATCTTCACCTGATATTACCGTACGCGATGTTATACCCATAGATTCAAAATAACCTACAAGTTGAGTAGCTATCTCCTTAATCTCTTCAAACTCATCTATAGCTATGAAATTTATAAGTTTATACTGCTTCCCGTTATTCGATTTATAGTAATTCAGCAGAGTATTAGCTATTGTTCTGACAGCTATTGTTTCACACTGCTTATTATAAATTTTGTATTTATATTTGCTCGGATTAGGATAGGCTGCAATTACCTTACCTCCTGTAAGCCACTCAGCCTTTGTCTTATTTTTCAATGTTCTATCGAGCAACTCCAAAAGTGCAAAATAGCCAATAATAAATATAGCTGATCCGAAAAAGACTAATAAAACAATTGATTTTCTCTTGGTAGGTTTTGAAGTGATGGGGAACAGAGGTGGATTTATCAATTTCAGAGATGAAGAAAAAAGTTGCAAATTCTTTTTTCTCAATTTTGCTGCATTGAGCCCGTCTAAAACAGATAAGTAGGTCTGTTCATTAAACCCGATTTCACGTTCTTTCCGCTTAATTGTTGTACCAATTGGAGAATAGTACACATATTGGTCGTCCAATAATTTCTGCCTTTCATCCAAAACCTTAAGTTCGGCCTCAGCTTTAGCATTGGTTACAAGTGCCTGGAACCACTGCGGAACATATTGATCTGTAATGACTCCATCCTTCGAATATTTGCTGGCACTTATTCTCAAGGAATAGTCCAAAAAATCCTTTTCCGCAGCATCGGATTGCTTCATAAGTCTATTTAGATTCTCTTTTGAATTTCCAAGGGAATCACCTCCTGCAGAGTTCAAAATCAACTTAGTGGAGATATCGGTCACATTTTTTAATCTCGCAATAAACTCCTTATTGTTCCTTATGGATTTCACACTTTCATCCACATATTTATCGAGTACCTCCATCTCTCTCTTGGAACTTGAATAGGCAAGCAGCACAGACTCATAACTCAATTCATGCTCCTTGCTTAAAGAGGTCACGGTTTTTGTCTGTTCATCATAATTGATTACCAACTTCTCAATATTGTATTTTGTTAGGGAATCCTCAGTAATTGTAAGCCTTAACCTCGCCTGAGCCAGTTCCGACTCAAAATATTTAATCACATCATCTATTTCATCGAAACGAAGTGTCCTATATTGATTTACAAACACGTCATAAAGTATCTCGACAGTTTTATATGTAATACCGGGATCTGAATATGAGTATCTTATCTCGAGCATATCACTATTCCCGACCCGCTCGGTCACTATATTGGCAAGAGCAGAATAACTGTAGAACGGATGACTGTAATTGAAAAGATCAAAAATATAATTTCCGGCCTCCTCCTTCTCATATGCCTTAAGGTTACTTATGGTTCGCTCCTCCGAACTCTTGTCTATAAGATCCTTTACAGCCTGCGGAGCACGCGAATACTCCACCCTGAAATTTGCCGCCGAAATATATTGATTATCCTTATTGGGATCTCCATACATCATATGCTCTGCAAATAATCTCAATGAGACATTTCTAAGCGTATTTCTCGATGTAAGAATATTCATAAGGTTATCCATGGAGTTGTTTACTACTCCCATATCAACATTCTGCGGGCCGGCATTCATACTCCCGATATCTACACCTGAGACAATACCGGTATATACAGTTGCAGTAACCTCATACTCCTTGGCAATATCCCTTGTAAAATATATTCCCATAAGAGTAACAGTAAGTACTCCGATGATGAGCCACCATCTTATCCTATAAAGGAATTTTATAACATATAACAATATATTCATAGCGAAAGGATTATCTATTAATTATTTGTTTATGAGTATAAATCTCAAGGTAATACAGAGATCTTTTGAGCGTTGTAATGGATTTCTGAAATTCTTGAACAATTTTATACTGATTGGTCTTCATATCATTAAGAATGGCCTTATCTATTTTTCCATTGATAAAATTCAATTTTGCCTCATCATATTGAGACTGTGCCAACTGCATATTTTCGATGATATGTGGTAAGAGAGAGAGTTCGGCCTGTGCCTCAAAATAGGAGGCTACAACCATAACCTTAATCTCGTCAATTTTTCTCTCCCTAATCTGTTTTTGAGCTTCGGTATATAATTTTTGCTGCTTCACTCTATTGGGAAAGTTAAAAATATGGTAAAGCGGAAGATTTATACCTCCTCCAACAAAGTAATAACTCTGTGAATTTTTAGAATAGGTATCCGCAATAGGGACATTAGTCTGCTGATACATAAAGGCATTGTTAGTAACACCGTAATTATATGAGGCGTTTAATGCAAAATAGTTCAACCACTCGCGGGCCCTTGATTTTTTCTCCCGTTCTGAATATTTTATCATATAATCACTCTCAAGGACAGAAGGATTTTTCTCCACTGCAATAAGCAATTCATCCAGTGACGGCAATTTCATGTTCACAATGTAATCTACATCTGAGATGGATCTTACAGAGCTGTAATCCTCCTGAGCAAAAGAAAACTTGCAGAAGAGTAATAAGGCCATTGACAATACAATCCTATAATGCATACTTATTTTGTTTATACATTATCCTTCTGGATAAATGCAGTAAATGTTTTAAATATAATCTTTATATCGAGCCAAAAACTAAATGTTCTGGCATATTTAATATCCAATGCTTTACGCTCCTCAGGCGACATCTTGCCTGACCCTCCCCGCTTCTCGACCTGCCATAAACCGGTCAACCCTGCCGGAGCAAAAAACCTATCTATATACTCATCTCCGGTAAGCAATTCTGCCTCATATAACGGAAGAGGACGATTTCCAACCACAGACATATCTCCTTTAAGAATATTGACAAGTTGCGGAAGTTCATCTATACTGTATTTTCTTATAATCTTTCCAACTTTAGTAATACGAGGATCATTTTCAAATTTAACAAAAGCATTATTTTTTTCAATGTTTTTCGCAGAATTGAACTCCTTCTCCGGAATTAAAAAATCATCTGAGATAAGGACATCCTTCAACTCCTCCGATGTAATATCAATTCCCTCTCCAAAACTAATTTTTCCTGAATTTACTCCCTCTTCAGACAGACCTGAGTCCAACTTCTCCGCTGCGTTATATTGATTCAACTTTGAAAACTCCTTCAACCTTTTATCGGCATCGCGGTACATGCTTCTGAATTTAAGGAACGCAAATACATGATAATTACTTCCAACTCTATTGGATTTGTAAATTATACCTCCTCCATCCTCAACGAAAATCGCAATTGCCACCACTAAAAATAAAGGAGACAACAATATTAGCACAAAAAATGAAAACAAAACGTCAAAACATCTTTTCCAAGCAGGCAAATGAAATAACGCAACATTCCTTATGGTTTTCGAATTGTACTTTTGGGAAAGAATTGCCGATACATTTGCCGATACAAACTTAAGAGCCCCATTAACCACCTCTTTAGAAACCTTTGGAGAAATCGTATCATTTACACCTGCCGTCAAATATACATTTCTATCTTCTCCATCCAACTCAAAACAGACAAGAACAATATAAGCATGAGGGAACTTTTGCCGCAAATATTCTATCCTTTTCTCATCTATATTAGTATTGTTCTTTTCATAAAAAAGTAATTCACTCACATCTGGATTACTTTTTTCAAAGGTACAAATATACTCTGTAGCCGCCACGTAATTGCCAAAAAAAACTATGTTGCCGTCCAGTATTTTTTTATAATGGGCAACAATCTCAGAACTTTCACCTATATAAACATTGAGTATATTCAACCTAATATCTTTTTGATTCTTATCTTTATCTCCATAGGATTAAATGGCTTCACAATATAATCATCAGCCCCCTCCTCCAAAAATTTAATTCTCGCCGAAGTGCTATCTTCACTTGAGAGCATAATCACGCGTATGGTTTTGAAAAGTTCATTATGCTTCAAGTATTGTAAGAACTCGGCACCATTCATCTCCGACATTCTTATATCAGAGATAATAAGATCAGGAATATTTCCCTGCTGAAGCCAGGAAATAGCTTTTATTGGATTATCAAACCATGTGAGTTCATACTCCGATTTCAAATAAAAGGAGATAACCTTTGCCACTGACTCTTTATCATCTACAATCAAAATTTTTTTCATCATAATTTCATTTAGATACAATTCAGCCAATATTATATATACTTATGCAAATGTAGCTATTTATTAGCAAATAAAGTTATTTTTATCATCAAATTAAACTATCTTTGAAGAAAAAAACAGCACAAACAGTATGAGTAAACCAATTGCAAGCGTTATAATTCCAGTTTACAATACAGAAAAATATGTAAAAGAGGCCGTCCTTTCCATAGTCAGGCAAACTCTGCACAATATAGAAATAATCATCGTAAATGACGGGTCTACAGATAATAGTGGAATAATTATAGGCGAACTTGCAAAAAATGATACTCGCATACGAGTTATAAACTGTAACAACGGAGGCCAATCTACAGCAAGGAACACAGGTACAAATGAGGCCTGTGGAAAATATTTGTACTACATGGACAGCGATGATTTCCTCGAGCCTGACGCTCTGGAAATGTGCCTTGAGGCCTGCAACAAATCAGAATCAGACTTTCTCTTTTTCAATGGCGACACCATGGAGGGAACAACTTGTAATTTTGGACTTCGATACAAACATAAAGAGTTAAAGGAACGGACCTATACCGGAAGCATCATTTTGGAAAAGCTTATAGATAACAGGGATTTTATAGTCTCTCCCTGCCTGTATTTTATTAAGAGGAGCTATCTTATGGCACACGGTATCGGTTTTTATCCAGGTATTATTCACGAGGATCAACTCTTTTCATTCAGGCTTTTCTTCAATGCTGAAAAAGTTACCTATCTGAATAGGACTCTTTTCAAAAGAAGATTGAGAGAAGATTCAACCATGACAAAAAAATTCTCCATGAAAAACATAAACGGATACATGACAGTGGCAAATGAAATATCGGGGTACTTGAAAAAAGATTATTGCACCAGGCAAGAGAGGCGAATAATTGATAAATACCTGATCCTCACGCTAAATGCCGTAACCTATAATGCACATGAACTGCCTATAAAAGAAAAAATCGCATATATATTCCTCTGTTTGAAACAAGGCTATATGCGATATCTCTCCGCAAGAAATATTGCGGTTATGTTTCTTAAAAGATAATTCTACTCCTCAGGTTTTTCTACCTTCAAATAAAAGACCAACGGTTGATACGAGCCAATATTTGTCTGCGACTCTGCTCCATATCCTAAATTAGAGTAGAAGAATGTAGTAGCAACCTCACCGTATGACATCTTTTTAAGAGCCCTGGCAAAGCCGGCTACAATAGAGTTATTATCCTTCATTTTTGAAGCATTCTCAGCATAGGTAACAGATGTTGCGGTATATTCATTTGAAGAGTTGTAGATACCGTATTTCTTGGCAGTGTCCGCAATGTTTGTATCAAATACATAACCGTCGAGCAGACGGCCTACATACCATACATCTGCCGATTTTTCGGCCGCAATGGTATCGGTATTAAGGTCTTTCAACTTTTTAAAATAAAAGCCATACGATGTGGAATCCATGCCTCCGTAAAACCTATTACTGTAAGATTGAAGAGAATCTACCTGGAATTTAATAATATCTTTAATAACTGCCTTTATCTCAATCTCATATATAAGATTTGTAGTATTTTCACGTCCGTTAGAGGAAGAGCCGTAATTTGCATTAGCGGAATACGAGGAGAGCCATGGTGGAATTATAACAACTACTTTGCCTCCCTTTTTCATTCCGATTATAGCCTCTTCTACCCCTTTTATAGTTGTACCATAACCGATTTCAAAAATTTTCGGACCATAATAACTGGTTTTAGCATAACTGCCCAACTGTTTTGCCACAGATTCAACATTGGTCGTTTGATATGTTCCTCCCAACGATTTGATGGAATAACTTAAATATACACCCATCTCTTTAGCAATCGGAGTATCTCCAGTACCCTCCGTCTTGCTTAAAATAACAAGACCGCTCGCTGCCGGTTTGATATCCGGATAGTTATTCTTAAGGTATGCCTCTAATATTCTCTTCTGTATGGAATCAGAACTTTCATCCTTCTCCTTTGCACACGAAACTGCCAACAAGCAGGCCGCGATTATAAATAATAATGTAATTTTTCTTGTCATAGGGTGCAAATATACTTATTTATCCTTTTAATTCCTGATAATTTTCTCAATATGAATGTCAAAAAATAGCGGAGTCATCTTTGGAACATTATAAACCTGCGAATTTCCATATCCGTATTTGGAAGAGAAGATAATATAACAGTGCTCCTTCTCAGCCACTCCTTGTAGCCCGTTGCGTAATCCCGGCATCATAGTCCCGTCACCAATTTTAGTACCAATATGCAAACCTGAGGTCTTAAAATTATTAATTCGTGCAACAGCCGTATCGTTAGTAAAAAAAAGTGATCCTGCCCCTGAAGAAAATGAGTATCCAGAACAATAAAAATACAGAGAATCACCATTTTGCGCCACATTTGTCGCGGTACCAGAAGTTATAATAACTCTATTTGAACCACCATTCCTCACAACTGTTTTTCCTGTAAGTGAGGAGATATAAGAGTCAATGGCCTCCTCCTGAGATACGACCTGCGCATTTCTGTCCTCTTTAGAACAGGATACAAGCAGCAACTGCAACGCAACAAATATATAAAGTGTTTTTTTAAACATTCCAACTCACATTAACAAAAGATATGCCTCAATTAATTATCCATGGAGATATTATTCTCTTCTATGAATTTTTTTAATGATTGTTCAAAATAATCTCCAATATCGTTTATACTGATTTTTACTCTCCCGCCAGCTGCACGCTCATGCCCTCCGCCATTAAAATAGGCACGTGAAAGCGCATTAACAGAGAAATTTCCCTTTGACCTCAATGAAACCCTCACAAAATCTTCGGATTCGGTAAACAGAGCCGCAACAGAAACCTCCTTGATATTAAGTCCTAAATTCACAAAACCCTCCGAATCACCCTCTGAAAATTTAAATTTATCCTTAATTTCCTTTGTAATTATCATGACAGAGGCATGCAACTCAGGAATAATCTTCATATTTTCATATAGCATATACCCCATCAGCCTCATTCTTGCCTCAGAAAAGCCACTGAACACATTGCGCTGAATAAACTCTTTATCAACTCCCGCCTCAAGAAGTTCCGAGGCCATCTTAAAAGTAGAAGAGACAACAGAATTGGCAAAATTATTGGTATCGGTCATCATCCCAGTATAAAGCGATACTTTACTTTTATCTGGAACAGAAATATTAAAGTACCTCGACAACTCCTTAATAATCCAATAAGTAAGCTCAGAAGCAGACGAGAGTGCCGGATCTGAGAAAACAATATCAAAATCCCCATTCGGCTGAGGATGATGATCTATAAGCACCTTTTTTGATTTTGTAACCTCAACAGCCTTGCCAATATCATCTATTCTGGATAAAGCATTAAAATCCATGCATATAATGAGATCCGCCACCTTTATGCTCTTTTCAGCACAAACCGGATGATACTTAGCATTAATTATACTCTTTATACTCTCTTTATCCACAAGAAAATTGAGAAAATCGGGATAACTGTTCGGAATTACAACTTTTACGGTCATACCAGCAGCTTTTAAAAAATACATCATCCCCGCTATAGAACCAATACAATCTCCATCGGGATTAATATGACCTATAAGCACAATCCGCTTACTTTCAGATAACAAAGAACCAAACTTTTCTATTTCTTTTTTATTCTCCACATCAAACATGTTAAATTATTGTGCAAAATTAAAAATATATTGCAAGGGTAAAATAAATTTTTTACTTTTGCCAAGTAAAATTGAATAATAATATATCAATATAAACAAATGAAAAAAATTTTAATGTTTGTCATACTGCCGTTGGCTATTATTGGCTTGGCATATGCTGTTATAGCTTCAATTCAGGAACCTATAAAATTTGGTAAATTAAAAGAACAGAGAGAGAAGGTAGGCATCCAAAGACTGAAAGATATCCGTACTCTGCAAGTCGCTTATAAGAGCAGATATGGTAAGTTCTGCCCCTCTATTGATTCTCTAATCAATTTCTACAGAAAAGGACAAATCACCATCGTAAGACAGATAGGATCTTTCGATGACTCGCTTGCAGTTGCACAGAAAAGAGTACACAGAGACAGTACAAGAATATACGTAAAAGATACTCTTCTTAAAAGAGCAGACTTCAATCCTGATTCTTTAAGAACAATACCATTTTCAGGTGGACAACTAATCCAGATGCAAACAGTAATAAAATCAGTTTCAGGTGTCGATGTTCCTCTTTTCGAAGCAGCAATGCCTTTTGAAGCTCTGCTTAAAGATCTTAATCATCAATTGATAGTCAATCTTTGGCACGAGAGAACAGATAGCAATCGTTATCCAGGATTAAAAGTAGGAAGCGTAGATTCACCTAACAATAACGCCGGTAACTGGGAGTAACCCATATATCCATAATTAATAAAAAGGCGGCCATATGTGTCGCCTTTTTATTTGCAAACAAAAAATACAATCAACTGTTAATTACTTTTATCACTATATTTGTATCAAATCAATCATGAGTAACTGTTAATCGCCAACTTATTGAATTCATAAATATTATTAATAGATGACAAAGGACTTCATAACCACAAAATTTTCTCTTGTCCCAGCAAGTGAAGAAGAGGATCTTACCATGGAAAAGGCACGCGAGATACTTTCTGAACTTTTCTGCATACAAGCTAACGAAAAAGTGATGACTCTGCCACTTCTCAATGGTACAGCTACTCTCCTCTATTCAGTACCAGAAAAATTAATTCGCCAACAAGGAGTTGCCAAAATCACACCGCTCATATACAACTTAATCAACTGCCTTCAATACATCCAAGATCATAACAAACTTATCATCAACATTGCGAAAGAGTCTCACTATAACAATAATATACTGATGCATATTGTCTTACAGGAGGGAGAAAAATTTTTATTGGCAAACACCCATAATGCACCGGATTTTAACACTGTACTCTATTATATTCTGCTTTCGCTCAAGAATGTACAGTTGAATCCAAGCCAAACAAGGATATTTCTGTACTCTACAACGCCTGAATCAGAGGAATATGCACTCCTCAAAAAATATTTTAAAGGAGTAGAACAACTATGAAATGCTATTGAACCACATAAAACATATTAAAGCTAACAAATAAAGAACAGTCAGAAAATAATATAAAAAAGAGAGCCTGACAATGAGAATTATTGGAGGAAAACTTAGGGGACGTTCTATTACCTTACCCGTAGAATACAATGCAAGGCCTACTACAGATTTTGCAAAAGAGGGATTATTTAACATACTTATGAATGAGACAGACTTAGAAGAGTCTGCCATCCTTGATCTGTTTTCAGGTACAGGCGCAATCAGTTTTGAATTTGCATCACGCGGATGCAAAGATATCATAAGCATAGAGATGGCGCCTGCCAACGCAGCGTTCATCAAGAAAACAGCTAAATTGCTTGATATTAACAACATTCACATTATACACCATAACGTTTTCGATTTCGTACAGATTTGCGCCAAGAAATTTGATATAGTGTTTGCAGATCCTCCATACACACTTACAGGTCTCGCAACGCTGCCTGATTGCTGTATTCCATTGCTTAAAGAGGAGGGAATATTCATATTGGAACATCCGGGCAACTTTAATTTTGAGTCAAATCCATGCTTCTACAAAGAGAAAAAATATGGTAATGTCCATTTTAGCTTTTTCAAAGCAAAATAATTGAAAAATAGCACTCATTTCTCACCAAATATTTGCACTTTTCAAAATAATATCTACCTTTGCAATCCCAAACAAAAGGGAAATGGTGCGGTAGTTCAGCTTGGTTAGAATACATGCCTGTCACGCATGGGGTCGCGA
>CAZNBA010000055.1:2144-13253 GCA_964571395.1 uncultured Muribaculaceae bacterium | reverse complement strand
TTATTTGAATTTGGTAAAGCAGGCCCGAGAACATATCATGGCAGGAGATTTTTTACAATGGAAGAACGCCACCGTAAAAAAACTCGAGACAAAAATTTAAAGCTCAATGCAGAGATATAATTACCATATAACTATCCTCGACCGATACATAATAAAAAAGTTTATCGGTACCTATTTTTTTGCATTGTTGCTTATCATCGGCATTGTAATAATATTTGATATAAGCGAAAAGATTGATGATTTCGTTGACAAAAACGCTCCACTTAATGAGATTGTATTCAATTACTACGCCAACTTCATCCCCTATTTCATGAACACGTTCAGTTCTCTGTTCGTCTTCATAACCGTTATCTTTTTCACCTCAAAGCTCGCCTCTAATACGGAGATTATAGCCATACTTGCAGGTGGTGTCAGTTTTAAGCGGCTCATGTACCCTTACTTTATATCGGCCTCCTTTATTGCAATATTCAGCCTGCTGTTGAATCTTTTCATAATTCCGCCCGCCAATAAGGGCCGGCTCGACTTTGAGGCAAAATATATCAAGAAACAGTTCCAGAATGAGAATCGCAATATGCACTATCAAATTTCTCCGGGAACCTTCATGTATGCAGAATCGTTCAGCACATGGAACAACACCATCTATAAATTTACACTCGAATCAATAAAAGGGCACTCTCTTGAATCAAAACTTAGCGCTGAGACAGCGGCATGGGACTCCACAAAAACCGCCTGGACATTAAACAACTATGTCTTGAGAAAGTTTGTACACGGGAGCGAAATAGTCTCCACCGGAAAGAGTTTGGATACAGCGCTGGTTATTACAATTGAAGATTTTTACAGAAGAAAAAATGTTGTTGAATCACTTAATTTTATTCAGCTCAACAGGTTGATAAACATTCAAAAAATGCGTGGAGACCAGATGGTAAAATATGCTCTAATTGAGAAAAACACCCGCTTTGCAATCCCTTTCTCTGCCTTCATTCTTACCCTTATAGGGGTATCACTCTCCTCCCGCAAAAGACGTGGAGGAATAGGAATGAATATTGGTATTGGGCTTGCACTCGGTTTCTCCTATATCCTATTTCTACGATTCAGTCAAATGTTCGTATATACCGATACCCTGCCGCCATTCATTGCATTATGGCTGCCAAACATCATCTACTCAATAATTGCTGTTGCTCTGTACAGAATAGCGCCAAAATAGCCTAAGAAGCTAAAGAATCTTTTCCAGATAAGGATAGGCCGCCTCAGAAAAGCCATATTTTCTATAGAGATTCACACCCTCTTTGGAGGTATGCAACGCAAGTTTAGAAACTCCCTCCTCTTTTGCATGTGCAATAAGATTCTCAAGTACTCTCGACGAAACGCCCTTTCGTCTCTCGGAAGGAATAGTGTACATATTCATGATATCGGCCTCAATATAAAAGGCCTTTTTTGCATCTCCCGGGATATGCTTGTAAAGCATTGAGCCGAATGCTACCGGAGCGGGCGCGTTTTCATTATGTTTTTGCCCCGCATTACCCTCTATCGGGTGGGCATTGTCAGAAGCAGGTATCGAGGTACTTGAATATTCTGCGATAACGGCATACATATTACCCTCGCTAATGGAGGAAGAGATAAAACGATTAAGGTTCTCGCTCAACTCCTTTCTATAAGCAAGACTCATTTCTCCCTGTAATTCAGTAAGATAATCTAATCTGTATTTAACCATTACCGGTATATCGTGTGCGGTAACCTCTCTTACAGTAAGTTCCTTCTCTTTCATTATTTTTGATTTCTGCATACATGGCAAACTGCAGCATAAGTCATGAAATTAAATACTATTTCACTCTGTTTCATTGCAATATGCCCTGATAGATGTTAAACGTTCAGGCAAAGTTACAGATTAAAATAAACAAAACCTTGCTTTATTTAAAAGTTCTTAGAATTTAAGTAACCTTGAGAGCAATTTCAAATATGCATTTACCGACGAGGATAATTTTTTATCAAACATTGTCGGGAAATTTGACAATGAATCTTGTAAAACCGTCATCTTTGGTTTTCAGTGAAAAGGTACAATTATGCTTCATAAGTATCTCCTTAATCATAATCAATCCCAGACCCTGTCCATGCGGCTTGGTAGAGAAGAACGGGGAGAATAGTTTTGGCACATTTTCCTCACTTATACCCTTACCGTTATCTGTTACAACAAGTACACGAGAATTTATATCAGTGGAGATATCTATCATAGTAGCCGAGCTCTCCACTGCATTTTTGAGCATATTCACCAATACAAGTTCAAACATAGTATTATCCAGCATAACCATAAAGGGGCTATCAGAAAGAATAAGATTCAATTTTGTCCCCGATTTTATACACAGATTCTCCATAAAGAGCTTAATCCCCGGAATCTCAAGATTAAGATCCATCCTTTTCAATTGAGGCTCCGGAATCTTAACCACATCGGCAAAATTGGTAACGAATTTACTCATCTCCATACTGCGGTTCGAGCAGATCTTGATTAGGGCACGTATCTTCTCCCCTGATTCATCTCCCTTCATAGAGTCATCAATAGAGTCTAATGTAGAGGTAATGCCGGCAACAGTATTATTCACCTCATGAGCCACCATCTTAATTACCTTGCTATAGGTCTCACGCTCAGTCTCTAATATCTCAGCAGTAAGGCTCTCAATTAAAACAAACGGGTGCTTGAAGCCGTGATCAATAAAAAAGAGGAAGGAACAACGACATATCTTACTATTTCCTATACGAAAAGTTGCTGTTTCTCCCACCTCAAGAGTGGCAATAGCTCTTCCCAAGGCTGTCTCAATTTCGGATAATTTTTTCCCGTTAAAGGAGACAATTTGTGACTCTTCATCATTTAGGAACTTTATGGCAGAGTCATTACAGCTCGTTATCACCCCATCAAAATCCATCATTATCAGCCCCATAGGAGAAACATTAACTAAGAGATCAAGAAATTGATTATTTTCCCTAACATGCAACCGCTCATTTTTAAGAGCGTTCATCTGACTATTGAAAAGTTCCACAATCTTGTCGGCATCATACTGTCCAACCCGCCTCAACTTACTTCCGAAATCCTGCCCCTTTATAAGATCCATCCCGTTTCCGATAATACGGTAAGGCATAATCGCCTTTTTGTAAAAAAATAAAAGATAAATAATCAAGACTACAAAGAGAAGCTCCATTACTAATAAATAACCGTTTCTTCCCGTAATAAGCATCTCGACAATCCCATGTGCATCAGAAACCCGCCCCAATTTAAAAATTGTATAGACGCAAAACAGGCAAATAATGAATTGCAGAAGAAACAGAATAAAGAAAAGAGATTTTAGTTTCATAACACTCCTATTTGTATTTCTCCAGCCGCCTATATAAAGCACCCCTGCTTATCCCCAAAACTCTTGCAACTTGAGCCAAATTCCCGCCACACTTCTCCATAGCCTCAATAATACTCTTACGTTCCATCTCCTCCAATGTCATATTACCACTATTACCGAAGGCATAGCCTTCCGGTTCATCTCCTCTCTGTAACGGATCGTGCAAACTCCTAAAATCATCTGCACAAAGTTCCTGCTTTCCGGTAACAAGAATAGTTCTATCCACCAAGTTTTTCAGCTCTCTTATATTGCCGCAATAGGGTAACTTTGACAAAAAATCTAATGCATCACCGGTAATCTCCACAAGTGGAAGATTGCTTTCGGTACACTGCTTTCTGGCAAAATAGTTCACCAAAAGAGGAATATCCTCCCTACGCTCTCTAAGCGCCGGCAAATTAATGGTTATAAGGTTTATCCTGTAAAAAAGATCCTCTCTGAAAGCATGCTCGGAAACCCTCTTTTTTAGATCTGCATTTGTCGCACAAACTACTCTTACATCCACCCTACGTGGCCTGCTCTCTCCAAGCGGTTCAAAGGTCTGCTCCTGCAGTACTCTTAGTAATTTTACCTGACAAGAGAGCTCCAGTTCGCCAATCTCATCCAAAAAGATTGTCCCCTTGTCGGCAATCGCAAATCTACCCTCTCTATCACAAAAGGCATCGGTAAAGGCCCCCTTGCGATGTCCGAACATTTCACTTTCGAACAGAGACTGTGAAATACCGCCAAGATTTACCTTAACAAAAGGACCACCCGAACGCTTGCTGCCATTATGAATGGCATTTGCTATCATCTCCTTACCAGTACCACTCTCCCCTGTAATAAGGATAGGGGCATTCGTTTGAGCAATACGTCTGACTGTCGAAAAGACCTCCTCCATAGCTCTGCTTTTCCCTATTATACCCTCTTTTTCAAAATTTGGGATGACCATACCAACATTATCACCTGCTGCTGCCAACTCCTCATTGTCTCTCCGTCCAAGCGAATCTGCAATATGCAATGCAGTTTCAATTCTCTGTAACAGAAGAATATTATTCCAAGGTTTGGTTATAAAATCAAAGGCCCCGGCCTGCATACCTCTAACCGCCAAATCGATACTTCCCCACGCCGTCATAAGAATAACAGGGGTATCCGGAGCAAACAACTTAATCTGTTTAAGCAACGTAATCCCCTCTTCACCATCTGTCGTGAAGGTGAAATTCATATCCAACAATATAAGTTGAGGGATGGTATTACGCACATACTCCATAGCTTTACGAGGAGTATCAACCGCCAATGGCTCATATCCCGCACGTTCCAGTACAAAAGTAAGCGAACTACGTATTGCAATATCGTCATCAATAATGAGAATCATAATGCAAAGATATTCTGATTTACCACTTTTTCAAAGTCGGCATCTATTCCGGTATTACGTTCAAAATCCCAAAGTGTAAGATTGCGAACCTGATAATAATAAAACCAAAAATAAAAGAGTTCATTTACGTGTTTACGACGTGCCGAGTCCTTTGAGACTTGAGCATCATTAAGATCGAGAGTACTTATATTGCCAATCTTAAAGGTTTCTACATTAGTTAAATATCTTCTTTGAGCAATACTGTCAGATTCAACGGCAATATTCAACTGCTCAAGTTGGTTATTAAATTGTTCTACAAGAATAAAAATATTCTGGTTAAAGCTTTGAGCCTCCTGTCTTATTTTACTTTCAGTAACCTCCCTGTTACTCTCGGCAACCTTAACCTGGCCACGCCTCTTTCCCCAATCAAGGAGAGGAATTTTAAAACCCATCTGAACAACTTGATTATCTCTTAAATTACTATATGCGGGGCTCAAGTTATTGCCGGTCCCAGTATATCCCAACTGAGCAAAAAAAGTTATTTTACGCAGATTCCCTTTTGCTTGTGCAACAGCATAATCGGCCTCAAGCTGTCTGCGCACAACATTATGGGCAAAGGAGTTATTCGCCTGGGCCTTGGAAAGTACCTCAGGGTATTTCAATTTTATAAGCGGAACTCTCTCCGGAACCTGCGGATCAATTTGAATTGTATCGCCGAGATTCAAAAAAGAACGCAACTTAAACATATGACTCTTGAATAGGCTGTTATTATCAGTAAGAGCAGCACTTGCGTTGAGCATGTTCAACCTTAACTGCAACAGATCATTCTGACTGATTTTTCCCATCAATCTCTTAGCTTGTGCTATTTCATATAATTTCTCAGCATTAGAAAGGTTTTGTTGAGCAATAGCCACATTCTCCTTTGCCAGAAGAAGATTGAAAAAGTATTGAACCGTAGTCATAGTTACCTCCTCCGTTGCCGATAAAAAGGCAGCTTTAGCCTCTTCATACTTCTCTGGCTGTATCTTGCGTCTCCATTTTATCTCATTCACCCCAAAAACAGGCTGATTAAGGGTTATGGCATATGGCACGGCCATATATTGCCGACTCTTTGCACCGGAAAACTCCTTTATAAAATCGAGCGATGATTCAAGCGAGAGCGTTCCTCCGGTAAACCATATATTCTGATTCACGGAGACCTTTCCGTACATCTCCATATAGTTGTTACGCACAAAAGAGTAGGAGCCGTCACTGTTCTGATAAGAATTATATCTTTTAGAATAGTAGGGAGCATTGGCCTCTAAACTCATCTCAGGCAGTAAATCGGCCCTAAAGGTACGGTACTCCCAATATGCAGTTTTCAATTCATTGAGAGCAACTGCAGCATCAACACTGTTTTTCCTTGCAAGCACTATAGCCTCATCCAAAGTAAGCATTTGCGATTTACCCTCTCCGTATATACGTCCGGGCCGCAACCCGCAAAATGCAAGCAGTATTGTAAGTACCCCGACAACTCTATAACTACCTCTCATATCTCATTTATATTAATAAATTCCGCATTATACCTGCTACTCCGGCGTACTAATCCTCATGCAATACCAAAGCCGGCTCCACTTTCATCGCCTTTTTTACGGGCATCCAACACCCCAACAATATTGTCAATGCCATTATAATCATCGTAAGGAGAGTGGTAATGATAAATCGCAAAGCATATAGATACTGCCCGTTGAGAGGCTGAATCAACTCTGCATACGCAATATTCAAATCAACTATTATGGCTGGAGCGGACGCTACTAACAACAAAAAAAGCCCCTCCGATATCTGACGTAACACCACATTACATTTTGTAGCTCCAAATGCCTTCATAAGGGCAATCTGACTCATTCTGTGCTGTGTGCGAAACCAGAATGTACCGAGCAGCCCGAGAAAGATATTTATCAACAGAAAGGCCATCCCGGTGGCGTACATCTGAAACATTTTAGTCTCCTCGAGATTCATGGCAGCACGGTCATCCTTTATAGAATTAATATTCGATATATATAAATTACCGATTTTGTACTTTAAAGAGGATACTTTCCAAAATTCCGCTATAAAATTCACATCCTTTTCGGGCCTTACCCTTACGCAGATCTCCACATATAAATATCCATTAATATCACCGGGGACATAAACCGTACTGAAGCTCCTTGCATCCTCAAAATTGGAACGTTTGGGATAGAGGACAGAGGCAGCAACAAGAAGACTATCTCCATGAGTTATTTTTACCAAACGGCCTATTAAAGAGGTGCCATTTACATTAATACTCTCTTCTTTTCCATTTTCAAAGACAACAATACCCATTGAAGAAGAGCTATTTTGTACCTTCTTCCCGGCGGAGTTCTTTATAAGCGAAGCTCCATAAAAAAGATTATTCGATATTATACAGTGTCTCTTATCAAGCAATTTGTCGAGTTGCTCAGGAGTCTCACCTTTTATTCCACTGATTCGAAAGACACTGAAAAAATTATATCCAGGTTTCACCTCCCTGATATAAGAAAAAGAGGATTTTAAACTATCATACTCTACCGAAGCCATCATGCAACTGCCGCTAAATGGATAAGCGCGATTAGATAAGCACACATATTCTATACTCGGATCTCTTTTAAGTCTGTCAACCAATTCAATCACATTTTCCCCGATATTGGCAGAAGTATCTGAAGGATCATAACCGACATCACCATCCGACAATTTATCCACATGTATTCTATAAGTATTTGATATATCAAAACCTTTCGGCTGCATCATAACAACGGCTTGAGCATAGCAGTAATCTACAAGAAACCATAATATTACGTTCACCACAAATAGTTCTATAACCAATAGTGAATTAGAACGCCACTCGTTTTTTATCTGATGTAATAAATTTCTTTTCATCTCAATAACTAATTAATAAATCTAACGGTTATTCCCTCCCATTGCACATACTATACTTACTCTTGATGCCCTTAAAGCCGGAACAATGCTGCTTACCAAATTAAGGATAAAACAAAACAACAAAGCATAAATAAAGGTTGACAGATGTAATATCTCAGAAAGTTGAAGAGTACCTTCAAATTCATTGAAAAAATCACCAAACAAGATATTTGCCATCAAAAAGATATATAAGTAACTGAAAAACAAACCAATCACACCTGCTACAATAGAAATAGCCAGATTTTCTGCAATTATATTCCTGATAATCTCCCCTTTCGTACACCCAAAAGCTCGTCTTAATCCTATCTCCGAGACTCTACGCTGCAAACGGCTTTGGGTCATACTGCTGAGATTTATAGCGGGAATAAGCAGCAAAACGAAAAGAATCGCCGCAACTTTCATCTTGTAAGGTTTGAGATTAACCTTTTCATTACTGTACTTAGGGCCAAATGCAAACTCCGCCTGATTATACGGCCGGCCGTAAGATTCCAAACGTATACTATCCTTTGCAATCTTTTTATTCATAATTGCAAGACGCCTGTCGGCCTCTGAGTGAATAGTTTTAAAATCGGAGTTACTCCGAGCAAGAATCGCCACGTTGAAATTTCCTCCCAGATTTCCCGGTCCCCAACCCTCCTCAATATTTAAAACCGTATAGGGAATCCATAAATCCGCAAAGGCACTTGTGGCAAGAGAGGAGACATCCTTCACCACTCCAACAATCTTGTAGGGTTTATAACCTAACAGAATCTCACTCCCTACAGGATTGACATCGGCAAAAAATCTCTTTGCAACACTTCTTGAAATAACAACTACATTCATTGCAGATTTAAACATTGCCTCATCATAGGGCTTACCGCTGATAAATTTGAAATCGAAGACCTTCCAGAAAACAGCATCTGTTCCCATATATTTCGCCTGAATCGGGACACCGGTAAAACTTGGTATGGAGATAATTTTACTCTCCCACGACAAACTATATAATGTTACAGCCTCCGGACTCTTAAGCTCCTTAAACAACTCCTTTGCCGCCCATTCAGACCAACTGCCACTACTTTCACCGTTGTTTTTCATATTAATGAGATTACATCTGTTGGCATGCAAAAGCCTGTTCCTATTGCTCTCGGGAGAGAATGGAACAACCTTCACCTGAATTGTCATAACAACCACCATTATCAAGAAAATCGACAATGCGGTTCCAATTATACTTACTATGCTCACTACAGGATCTTGCACAATATAATGCCATGTTTGTTTAATATATTTAATCATATATATTATCTTTTAAATTTGATGTTTATATATATTTATATATAGTAACTATTTAACTTGTCTGCCATCAAAAAACCTTACTATTCGATTTGTCAGTTTGGCCTGTTCCTCATTATGGGTAACCATCATTATGGTACGCCCCTCCTCCTTATTCAGTTTATGCAAAATCTCCATAATCTCTGCTCCCATCCTTGAATCAAGGTTACCGGTAGGCTCGTCGGCAAGAATTATCTCCGGATTACCCACCATAGCTCGCGCAATTGCCACCCTTTGGCACTGACCACCGGAAAGTTCTGAGGGTAAATGATGCATCCTATGAGTGAGCCCCACCTTTTCTATCACCTCCTTAGCCTTTCTTGTACGCTCCTTCGCCGACATATTTCGGTATAAGAGAGGCAATTCAACATTGTCAATTACATCAAGAGAGCCGATAAGGTGAAAACTTTGAAACACAAACCCGATCATCTTGTTTCTGAAAGCAGCGAGCTCTTTATCCCTCATCTCACCTCCATAAACACCATTAATGGCAATACTGCCCTTTGTCGGATTATCAAGTAACCCGACAATGTTCAGCAAAGTGGATTTTCCACAGCCAGAAGGGCCCATGACACTGACAAACTCCCCCTTTTCAACGCTCATATTAACATTTTCGAGAGCTGTCGTCTCAATCTCTTTTGTCCGGTATACCTTATCAACACCGTCAAGTTTAATTATACTCATAATACTCTGTTTTTATTATTATCTTCCCATGTTATTGATTCTTTCCTTGCATTATCTCCTCATTTTTCTACTTGCCTTGTCTCATCTGTTTCTTCTACCTCTCCTTGTTTACATAGACTTCCCCTCTCCAGAGAGTCAATGATGGTCACTTCACATTGAGAATCTTACTCCTCTTATAATCCTCCATATCGCTCACAACAACCTTATCACCAACCTTCAGACCTGAAACAACCTCAACATAATCATAACTGCTTTCCCCAAGATTCACGCTTCTCTTAACAAGTTTATTCCCTTCCAAAACAAATAACTCATATATTCCAGGTTGAGAGTAGTATGAATTGTTCTCTATTCTCATTACATTGTTCTTCTCCTGCCCAAGAAGATATACCTCAACTTTTGCTCCTTGCCTCAGAGTTGAGTCACTATCTTTTTTCAATGATGCAGTAAAACTAACTACTCCATTGTGAGAAAGCGGATCCACATTTATTATTGAGCCGGCAAGTTGAACTCCTTTAATCTTCACTATAACATTTACTCCTACACGAACATTGGAGGCATATAGATCGGCAATGGAACCCTCCACCTTAAAATGATCAGGATCCGAAACGACAGCCACCTTTGAGCCTTGTCCTACCTGCGCTCCTATTTGATTATTAATATAGCTTAATATCGCTCTTCTTGGAGCCATAATGCGAGCCTCAGTCAAGGTTCTTCTCGTCTCGTTCAGATTCCTCTGCAAAATACCGTATTCGAGCCTTTTTGCCTGCATATCCGACTCCTTTATCCTTTTCTCGTTCTCATACTCCTGCCTAAGCTGCTGCAACTCCAACTCACCTGTACGGTAGTTCATCTCAGCCTCACGGACCTTATCAGTAGTACCGGAGCCAAGGCTGTCGAGGTACCTCTCATTTCTCAACACAACAGCACTCCTACCAAGTTTCATTGCTGCAACTTTAATCCTCATCCTAAAATCATTCAGACGCGTCTGGGAGGAAAGTTTTATCTGCTCAATCTCCAATCGTTTCATTGCAACCTCATCTGTCATCTTATTTAAATCTGTCTGCGCACTAAGAAGGTCGAGTTTCATAAGCGGAGTTCCTGCCTCAACTTTATCGCCAGGTTTGTGATATACCTCCACTATTTTTGAGTTGATAGGAGAATTTATTATCTCCTCATACGCTGGAACAATTACACCGGAGGCAGCATAGCTGAGCGAAATATCCCCAACATCTACCGTTGACAACAGGAGCGAGTTTTTATCAACACTCTTGCGCATTATAAATGAGATCAGAAGTAAAATAAGCAGTACCGCGACAATCGGCAACACCGCCTTCAATACTCTCTTTTTCCTCTCTTTTATCTGCTCCTGTTTCGACAATTCTCTATCCATAATCTATTTGTTATCTTTTTGCTTTATCTTTTTGCTTTATCTTTATTGCCGTATTTGTTAATCAC
>CAZNBA010000055.1:0-2044 GCA_964571395.1 uncultured Muribaculaceae bacterium | reverse complement strand
TTATCTTTTTGCTTTATCTTTTTGCTTTATCTTTATTGCCGTATTTGTTAATCACTTGCACCCTTTATTCCATTATCTCCATAAATGTTATTTTGTCTTCATAATTTATGCAGCAACCGATTTAACGGTGGCTCTCGGCAAAGAATAGACAACAATAGGTATACCTAATATATAATAGACTGATTCACTATTATTTACATAAATAGTACTCTGTCCACACATGGACAAGTGTCCATTAATGGACAGAGATAAAACTATATAAGTTTTCAAAATATTGCTCCACCCCGCCCCTCCAAGAAAACTTCTCAAATAATCAATCAGTCTCCTCTACACTCCTTTAACCAATATCTCCCTTTTATAATAATCTTAGAAGACAATATTAATGTTATTTAAAAGGAGATATATTTAAATGATTTTTGTACTTTTGTTAAAAATTATACACTATGACTCACTACTTAAAACTATTAACAGCATGCATGCTATTCTGCATGCCAACTATATTCTGCAATGCTCAGGATATTAGAAAAGAGGCGATATTTGTAGATTATTTTATGAAAACGCCAGATATCCCCATTGTCTTTGTAAAAAACATACGAGAACAGGTTATTGTGGGCATACAAAATAGAGGCAGACTAATGGTTTTGGATGGAGAAAGATATCCGAAACTGTCTCCAGGGCCGGTATCCGCATACGAAAACGTAAGCGATAATATTGCTAACAGAGAAAACGAGATAAAAAAGACAGGGGCACGTTTTGTTCTCGGCGGCATGGTCACCGACTACAGGTTCGATCGAAAAAAGAATGGAAACAGGCAATCCTTCTCCTCATACATGACGGTGATGATTTGGGGCTACGATCTTATATCCAAGCAGAAATTCGACCAGCAAATCTACAAGATTTCAGGGTATGGCGCCACAATGGATGAGGCAGATGCACGTGCAATGGGCAGCATATACAACAGAATGGATTATTTCGTTATGGAGAATTTTAAATTTGAGACCAATGTCATTGGGCTTTGCAATTCAACTATAAACGACAAAAAGGAGAGAATTTACATTGCAGCAGGTACAGCAATCGGTGTAAGAAACACAGATCAGTTTGATATATATGTAGAGGAGATTATTGGTGGCAGTTTAGTAAGAAGCAAGGTTGGAAGAGTGACTGTACGTGAAGTCAACGGCCCAAATGTTTCCATCTGCACAATGAAAAAGAAAGAGGCTCCGGTAATTATCAACCTGCTAAATAATAACAAAAAATTAGTGGCTGTTAGCGCAGGGCAATCCATCTTCTAAGAGAAACACACCTGCGGCAATAACTGAGAAACGGAGCAAAGGCAAAAAGAACTGTTCAATACCTCGTAATTTAAGTATTAAGAGCCGTGTAAGTTGAAAGTTCCATTATTAACATATGCTTCTATAAATTACAAGGAATAGATAGAATGGAAGTTGTGTCCACATGTGAGCGATAATTATAAACAGAAACTTCCTACAACTTAGGCACAAAAAAAGAGAGAAACTTACATTTCTCCCTTTTTTTGTGGTCCCAACAGGGCTTGAACCTGTGACCCCCTGATTATGAGTCAGGTGCTACTAACCAACTGAGCTATGGGACCCAATCACCTTTGCAATGGCAATACCATTAGAGGGATTGCGGTTGCAAAGATAATAAATTTATTTTTCGTACAACACCTATAAGGTGCAGATTTTATCAGACCTTGATTTCTACTTCAACGCCGCTTGGAAGTTCGAGTTTCATCAGAGCATCCACTGTTTTAGGAGTGGAGCTGTAGATATCCAACAGACGGCGGAAAGAATTCAATTCAAACTGCTCACGTGCCTTTTTGTTTACAAAAGTAGAGCGGTTTACAGTAAAAATCTTCTTGTCTGTCGGAAGTGGAATAGGACCGCTTACGATAGCACCCGTAGCCTTTACTGTTTTTACAATCTTGTCTGCTGATTTATCTACCAGCGCATGATCGTAAGATTTTAATTTGATTCTTATTTTTTGGCTCATCGTTTTATATATTTACCAATTAATTACTACT
>CAZNBA010000054.1:0-13258 GCA_964571395.1 uncultured Muribaculaceae bacterium | reverse complement strand
AATCATTAAAGTATCACCATTAGCGGATGCAACCATAAAATTTTTAAGATAATACCCTTTAGCCGTAACATAAGCCTTTTTAATCTCATTTTGTATACTGTTTATCCGAGATGTATCTGTTAAATTCATTTTAACTAACACCTTCTCAATAGAGTAGATATTCTCTACCGAAAGATCAGTCCCTTCTAAAAGGTTTTTTAATAAATCAAAAGCAACAACAGTGGAACTATTTGATTTTACAAAATCAAGTGTCTTGTTAAAATAACAATTATTGATATTTTGCTCCGCTTCTATAAGTGTAAAGATTGAGGCCATGTCTATCTCTTTATTGTAATATTTAGCAAAATAGTATTCATTTATAACTCTATTTCTAAGTATTGACAACGAATCGTTTTCAAACTTGACTTTTGTTAAATATTCTGAATATATCTCGTGAAGAGGTGACCCCTTTACAATTGTACTAATATTGTTTAAAGAATCGATATTTATTTTAACAGAAATCTTAGCATTGACCAAATATAATGGAGTGATAAAAACTTTTGTATAGTCTTTTTCCCTTACCCCATCCACTATTTTATTCCTGTCTATTTTTAAAAGATATTTACCATCGGATTTTAATCTATCATTTATAACAAATTGATTATTTACCACATATGTAGTATCATTTAAAAGCTCGGCCGTTTCATCAAAAAGTATTATTTGGGTGGAATCATCACAATTACTCAATTCCCCACTCAAAATAAAACCATTTTTTGAGTTATTACAGGCAGTAATTATAAAAATAAGAGACAAACCATAGATTATGCTATTTCTCATAATTATCATTTTGTATAAGTAAATTATTACCGGCAAGAGCAGCTTTAGGGATTGGTAAAATCAGATGTTTCATAGAAATGGCCATTCCTAAAGTTGATGCATCCAATTTATCTAATTTATAATATCTTACAAAGTCAAACCAATCCTCATTGTTTTCGGCCATCAGCTCAATATATTTATGCTTGAGTATGTACAATAACAGTTGACTATCCTCTAAATTATCCACATATGATTCCGCATATCCGGCTCTATTTGTTATAACCTTCAGTGCCTGTTTTGCAGTATTGTAATCATTCAATCTTGCCGCAGCCTCCGCCTTCATCAAATAGACCTCAGCTAAACGTAAAAAATAATAGGTATTGGATTCCGTTCCGACCGCAATATTATCCTTAATGTATTTATTGATTCCATTTGGACCGAGTTGTAAAAAATAAGCGAAAGTTTGTCCGAATCTGGGATCGATATCGGTTCCTGCCATAATATTTGGTTCAACAGAACCCCATAATTCCATTGCAATTGCAGAGATTCCGGCTCCTGTCGCCCCCATCGAAAATGGACTCCAAGCACTTATTAAAGTTTCGTCAGGATTATTTGTATATAAAGTAAACAGAATCTCTTTTGATCTAAAAACGGTTTTAAAAATATCCAAGTAAGAATCTTCTATCCCGTTTCCTGACACTAATGCATTATCAAGAGTTTTATCTGCAAGTGTTATTACCTTTGAGAATTCATTCTTATATAAAGCAACTTTTGT
This sequence comes from uncultured Muribaculaceae bacterium, assembly GCA_964571395.1. GTDB lineage: Bacteria > Bacteroidota > Bacteroidia > Bacteroidales > UBA932 > Egerieousia. Next base: position 11,688 of record CAZNBA010000054.1, on the reverse strand, counting down.
TTGTAAAGCAATAACAGCCGTTTTATTAACAATATACGGGTATTTTGTTACATCTTTTATATTTAAAGCAGCATAATCCAAATCCGATTCAATAAAGGTGTAAACATCTCTTACATTGGCGCGGGCCTGAGAGATATTTTCTCTTACTGGTTCTTTACTGATAACAATTCCTTTTGATGAGGACAAATCATAAAATTCGCCATAAGATCTTAAAAGCATAAGATGAGCCATTGCTCTATGGAATTTAGCCTGCGCCAACATATTAGCTTTTTCTGCATCAGACAAACCGGGAATACTTTTGTTTTCCACATTTGCTATAAAGGTATTTGCTGAATTGATAACATAATATAATGCCGTATAAAACTTCTCTACAGGCATATTGTCTATCTGTATATCATTATTCCTAAAATCAGGTGATTCGCCCATAATGGTACTGAAGCTCTGCACCTTAGTTAAGACATTCATCAGATTTCTAAAAACTGAAATATCATAGCTTCTCCAACTTTTGTAAACGCCGTTCAATGCAACTTGTGCCGATACATTATCTGTAATTAATGTTTCATCCGTGAGAACTCCTTCCGGTTTTATATCACTGATGGAACCAATTACTTCACATGAAGTGACTAATACTACTGAAAGTACTAAAGTATATATATATTTAAATTTCATACTATTAAAATTTTTGAACATGAAAATTGCCATAATTTTTATAAGAGTTTGGTAATCTCGATATTGAGATACTCTCATGTGGATTTATTAATCTCATTCTTGAGTAAAATTAAAGCATTACATGTTCGGTTTCATAATAAAAATCCCTAAAAAATTAGTTTAATGCCAAAAGTATATGTTCTGCTCAATGGGTAACTATCATATCCTACAGACATTAGAGTAACCGAAGAGCCCAATAGCTCCGGATCTAAACCAGGCCATTTGGAGATAGTGAATAAATTCGAACCGGTTACAAAAACCTGAGCACTGCTAATACTGAATCTCTTCATAAATGATTGAGGGAGATTATATGATAATGTCAGATTTTTTAATCTCAAATAAGAGGTTTTAAAGACAAACCTATCATTCTTTGTCCAATTCATAGAATTATACGCGTACGAAACCAGCTTGGCATATTTTGCAGTTGTATTTTCCGGTGTCCAGGTATTATTGAACATCTCTCTGGAGACTCCAGCGGACATTTGTCCGGTAGCATCAGTAATAAGTTCATTATATAAGGCCTCTCCCCCAACAGAGTATTGGAACAGGAATGAAAGTCCTAAATTTTTATAACGCAAATTATTGGACCATCCACCAAAGAATTTGGGTTCCGGATTTGCAATTACAGTTCTATCTTTTGAGTTGATAGTACCATCTCCGTTTAAATCTTTGAACATATAATCTCCAACACTTACATCAGATTGATAATCATAGAAACCGGCTTCAACTGCCTTCTTGTTAAGCACATCAATCTCACCCTGATTTTGAAATATTTTCTCAACAACATATCCTTTTAAGGTTCCTGCCGGCATCCCCTCTACATAAGCATCCTGCATCATTGAGGTTATAGAAGCACCGTTAAGCTTTTTAATCTTATTCCTGTTTAAAGCCAAGTTAAAGACAGAAGTCCATGTGAAATTATTATTTCTAATAATATCGCCACCCAACTCTATTTCAAGACCTTTATTGCTCATATCCAGAAGATTGTCATAATATGTTGTAAGTCCTGATTCTAAAGTATGAGGCGCGGGAGCCAATGCTCCGTCAGTATTTCTATAATAGGCATCTACACTACCGAATAATCTTGATTCAAAAAACGAAAAGTCAATTCCTGCATTATACTCAGTTGTCATTTCCCACTTAATGCCTTTATTCGGTAATAGATCTTTTAAGGAGATTGATAACATTCCACCATATAATCCATCTGAATTTCTCTCCATATATTGTTTATAAGAGAAATCTGCAACATTTGTAGAGCCTGTTTTACCAAGACTTAATCTTAATTTTAAATTATCAACAATTTTAGAATCTTTTAAAAAGTTCTCGTTACTCATTAACCAGCCTACAGATAAAGCAGGAAAGAATCCCCATCTGTTCTCAGGCCCGAATTTTGAAGATTCATCCGCCCTCATACTTAACTCCGCCAAGAATCTATTATCGTATGAATAGTTAATTCTACCATAAAAAGAGTTCAAACCTCCTTTACTCACCAAATCAGAGTACGATTTTACCTTCTGTGCAGATGAAGGATTATTCAGATAATCATCATTCGGGAATCCCTCGTAAGTAATGGATGAAGAGTTGTAATTACTTCTGTCACTGCCAAAACCAACCATAGCGCCAATCATATGTTTATTGATGTGCGTGTTATAATCCAACCTGAAATTAAGAGAGGTGTTATAATTATTAGAATTACTTGTTATCAGTTGAGAATTTTTACTGTCAAATGTTGTTAAATCTATAGATTTTTGAGGTGTAAATGAGCTGTTATCATATTTAAAATTAGCTATACTGAAATCGCCTCTGGCTGATAGACCTTTAAACAGGTCAACAATTACATACATGTTGCCGGTAACCTGATTAGCTTTAAATAAATCCTTCCCCTGTCTTCTCGCAACAGGATTGGCGCCCTCAGCACTTGAAAGATAGAGCGGAGATAAATCTATCCTCTGGAAACTCCCATCCTTAGCATACACAGGCATATCAGGCCTCATCAACCAATATGAGACTGTAGAGGAATTATTTGCAGAACCTGACTTCCTTTTTGAATAGGCATTATTTATCACAAATCCGGCTTTTACCCTTTTACTTAATTGCGCATCCAAAGTAAATCTGGCACCATAATGATTCATTTTATCATTTACATAAGTGCCCTCCTGGTTTAATCCATTTAATGACGCGCTATATGTTATCTTCTCTGTAGAGCCGGTAATCCCCACATTATAATTATGAGTTATTGCGTTCTCGTTTGTTATCTCCTTGCTCCAATTGGTGTCAGCCGAGCCAAAAGAATCCAAATTCAGACCCTTATATATAAACTGGCCAGTATTCATATCCATTTCTAATTTTCCCAAATTAAAAACATTAGGAAAAGTTGGGTCGAACATACTCTGCATATAATACATATTCCCACTGCTTAGATTATTGTTCATAGCATTAACCGTATTATTTAAAAGCATATCTGTGTGAGACATGTATTCCTCTCTATTCAGCGGTTTATGAGTTTTTACAGGATTTGCTATCGAAATATTATAGTTAAAATTGATTTTTAAATCTTCCCCTTTCTTACCACTCTTTGTTTTAACAATTATTACTCCGTTTGCTCCTCTGGAACCATAAATAGCTGTAGCGGATGCATCTTTAAGAACTACAATGTTTTCGATGTCAGAAGGAGCAATGCTAAGCAGTGGATTCATGGTATTGTTATCTAAGAAAATAGGAACGCCGTCTATCACATATAATGGGACATTCCCACTTTGACCACTTAAATTAGGATATGGAGAGGTAATACCCCTTACATTAATTCTTGGAGCCGCACCGGGAGCACCGCTACTCTGAACAGACAATACGCCCTTTATCGTTCCTCCCAACATATCGTCAAGAGTTGTAGAAGTTGAAGAAAGTTTCTGTAAATCATCCTTCCTAATACTACTGATTGAGCTGGTTATACTTTGTTTCTCTTTACTGCCGTAACCAATTACAACAACATCGTTTAATAAAATATTGTCGGGTTGCATAATAATCTTAAGATCTTTACTTAAGTTATTTATTACAACATCTTGCGAAACCATACCTATAAATGAAACTTGGATGACATCCCCAATTTTTGAAGGGATAGCGAATCTTCCGTTGATGTCCGAAAAAACACCCTTCTCCAAATTAGGGTTTGAAATGGAGACTCCTATTAAAGGTTCTCCCTGACTATCGGTAACAGTTCCTTTAAGATCAGAAATCATTGTGTTGCCGCTCTTTTTCTCAGACAGTACAATTTGCTTATCCTTTATCAAATAAACAATATTCGTTTTGTTAAAAAGAGTGCTAAGAACTTCTTTAATTTTAATAGAAGGGCTTTTAAAATCAAAATCTACTTTTGAATCAAGAACTTTTAATGATTCGTTATAAACGAATTTATAACCTGTTTGCACCGTAATCTCATTGAGAACAGATTTAATTGGCGCATTTTTCATGGTTATATTGATTTTTTGGGCCCACGCAGCGGTTACACAAAAAACCAATAAAAATGTCAATAGTTTTCTAATTTTCATTATTGTTAAGATTTAATGTTTAATCCTAACACAACTAAAAAATACCATACCCTAATAATGATTTAATTTTTTGAGGATAAAATTATCTCTTTGCCCTTGATCTTATAATCTATATCTGAACATAAACTGATTAGTTCCATAATTTGCTGAAGAGATTCTCCATTAAAATTAGCATTAATCTTATTTGCCAATACTTTTTTATCTTTTACAATAAACTCTGCCCCATACCACCTTGACAATTTCTTGATAACCTCATTCATATCGGTTGCAGTGAAGATAAGGAAACCTTCTTTCCATAAGGAGTCTTTAACTTGCTTAACCTCAATACGAGAACTATTCTCTTCGTTCTCCTTAATATAATATTGGTTAGGCTGTAATTTTTTAAAAGTTTTATTTTTAATATCAATAATCTCTATACTACCTTTATATAATTCGGCAGTGGCGGTCTCATCATTTTCATAGCAACTGAGATTAAATTCCGTTCCCTTTACTTTAACAAAAAAGTCTTTTTCGGTCCTAACAATCATTGGAACGATACTATCAGATTTTACTTTAAAATATCCTTCTCCAATCAATAAAACATCTCTATTGGTATTAGAAAATTTGTATGGGAACTCAATTCTTGAATCTGAATTTAACCAAACTTCCGATCCGTCAGGTAAGAATATATGCCCTTTTACCCCTCTGGGTGTATAATAGCTGCAGGTCTGATTATTGCCTCCAACGTTAGAATAGACTTTGGCAATAGGAGTATCAGTAGGTTTTTGTGCAAAAAAATAGATATTAAGGATAAAAGAAATCACTATAATTGCCACCCCTGCAACTTTATAGAATATATTTGGGATTCTCCTGTGCCTCTTAAATAAATTAGTTTGTTGAATGAATCTGTTAAAATCCTCATCAGATGCATAACTTTCCTTTGACATATATGATGCCAATTCCAAATTCTTTAAGTTAGAATAGTAAAGCAGATTCTCATTTGAGGAAAGAATCCAACTTTCCACCTCCTCCTTTTCGGAATCAGAAGATTCATTATTTATATATCTTAAAAGTTTTGTTTTTTCCATGAAATATTAGTTTTCAAACTATTAAAAATTTTATGTCAGTCCCCCATTAAATAACACATACAAGTAACGTTTTCCCCTAAATAATAAACAACAAAATATGAAGATACTCTTGTAAATTCTTCCTTAATAACCTGAAAGCCATCTTCATTCTATATTCCACAGTCTTTTGCGAAACACCTAATGCCGTTGCAATTTGTAAATAGGTTTTATTATCCACCCTGCTTAAAAGGAAAGTTTCTCTAATTTTCACCGGCATTACAGATAATGTATCATTTATAATTAACTGAACCTCTTTTGAGTATAAATTGGAAATATTACAATGATCAAGCGCTTGGCTCTCTATGATACGTTTCTTTTCCGAACAAATATACTCTTCTACAATCTTATTATGCTTTAAAATATTAAGGGTCTTGTTTTTTGCAAGCGTAAGAAGATAAGGTAAAATAGACTTCTCCAGATCGAGAGAATCCATTACCTCCCACAACTTAATAAAAACCTCATGAGCAACCTCCTCAACAACATCATTATCTGGAATATATCTTCTAACAAAAAATCTTACTTTATATATATTTTCCTTATATATATATTCAAATTTTTTCTCTTTTTCCCTTGTACTCATATATACAAATGTATTAAAACAAAATTAATATATATTGATTATTATAAAAAAGATTAAAAATTAATAATGTATCTCTCACTTTGCAGAGGCAGTAAGCGAACTTCCTGCTTCGCGAATCAATTCATCCGATTCTGTTTAAGCAAGTCAGCAAGTTCTTTTTCACGGCCGTTGCATAAAGCATTCAGCAGTCTGTGGAAGTTATCGCCATGATTATGATAAACCAGATGGCAAAGTTCGTGAGTAATCACAAAATCAATGAGCTCTTCCGGCAACTCAACAAGGTGCATATTAAGGTTAATATTGTTCTTGGTAGAACAACTGCCCCAATTTGTCCTGTTATTCTTTATCGTTACTGCATTATAATCAAAGAACTTTGCCTTATTTTCCTCAGCAAAAAGCAATGTATTCAAACTTTTTCGTTTTCGAGGAAGCAATCCCAGCACCGAATCAAACGATTTTGCTTTCTCCTCAATATTTGCCGCTATTTTAGCAGTTTTAATCGGCAAAATTAACTTTGCCTCTCTTCTTATCACTGTAAGATAGACAGAATTAATGATCTCCCATTCATTTGAGCCATGCGATAGGAGATCTGGCCAAATATCGGGATACCAAATTGTTATAATTTGTTTCAAGCACCCCGACATATTATCTTTTGAAATTTTTGCAACAACTTTAGAAGCATTGTGCTTGGCGAATTTTATCTGATAGCCAAACGTTTCAATTAAACAGTTTACCCCAAAATTATTTACTTTCTCTTTAAATTTTACCCTCTGCTTCTCCTTTATTTTCATAATCTCCTCCAATTTTGAGTTTACAAAATGCTGTGCCATAGAGTATGTGGTAAATGTAGGTAAAGAGACAATAATCCCCTTCACGGGATTTATTGTTATGCGAATGTATCTGTTACCTATTCGTTTTTTATAAGTAATCATTCCTAAAACCGGATGATTTATCTCTTTTTGCATCATATTTTACAAAAATAATCATTTTTTGAAAAAAACTCCCTATATTTGCGCTCCCGATTTTGGGATAAAACATAATTAATTCTTAGCAAAATGGCTGAATATTTAAACTCAGACAAAAAGCAAGAGATTTTCAAACAATACGGAAAGTCTAATACAGACACCGGCTCACCTGAGAGTCAAGTTGCTTTATTTTCCTACCGTATCGATCACCTTACCGAGCATCTGAAAGGTAACCACAAAGATCACAACACACAGAGATCTTTGCTCAGACTCGTAGGTAAGAGACGCCGTCTTTTGGATTATCTTAAATCAAAAGACATTGAGAGATACAGAAAAATTGTGAAGGATCTTAACCTTCGTAAATAATATCAATTTTTGGAAAATAAAAACCGCCCGTAATTACACGGACGGTTTTTTTATTGTCAACTCGCAATGGGCTACTCATTATGAGTATCAGCACCATTGTCGCTGTTTTCATTGTAGTGATTCTCACTGCGAGGAGCACGGAATCCGCCTCTTTCGCCTCTATCACCGCGAGGACCTCTGTCATTTCTATCACCGCCACGGCTAAAACCGCCACGTCTGTCACCTCCACGATCAAATCCTCTTCTATCTCTATCTCCCTCAGGTCTCGGTCTGCGAACAGGCTCAACATAACCCTCAGGTTTCTCAATAAGCGCCCTTCTGGAAAGTCTCATTTTTCCTGTCTTGGCGTCTATTTCGAGAAGTTTAACCTCAACCTCATCACCAACCTTAAGAACATCCTCAACCTTATCAATCTTCTTCCAATCAATCTCGGAGATATGAAGCAATCCCTCTTTTCCTGGAAGAATCTCGACAAAAGCACCAAAATCAAGAATTGAAACCACCTTGCCCTTATAGATTTGGCCGGCCTCAGGAACAGTTGTAATGCCTTTAATCCATGCAAGAGCCTTATCCATATTCTCTTTATTGTCGCCAAAGATATCTACAACTCCGACAGCATTGCCCGCATTGTCTTTTTGTTCTGTAATTGTTACGGTTGTCTCTGTTACCTTCTGAATCTCCTGTATAATCTTGCCACCCGTACCTATTACAGCTCCTATAAACTCTCCAGGAATAGTAATCTGGACAATTCTCGGTGCATAAGGCTTTAGCTCTGCACGAGGCTCGCTAAGGGTCTTCATCATTTCGCCCATAATATGAGCTCTTCCCTCATGTGCCTGCTGCAATGCCTGTTTCAAAACCTCATATGAAAGACCGTCCACCTTAATATCCATCTGTGTCGCGGTAATACCGTCGCGTGTTCCTGTAACTTTAAAGTCCATATCTCCAAGGTGATCCTCATCACCAAGAATATCAGAAAGAATAACAAATTTTCCTGTTTTTGAATCAGAGATAAGTCCCATTGCAATACCTGCAACAGGTTTCTTCATCTTGATACCCGAATCCATCAAAGCCAAAGTTCCGGCACATACGGTAGCCATTGAGGATGAACCGTTGGATTCAAGAATATCAGAAACTACACGAACCGCGTATGGATTCTCCTCTCCGGTAGGAACCATCGGCTTAAGTGCTCTCCACGCAAGATTACCGTGTCCAACTTCTCGTCTGCCGACTCCTCTCTGAGCCTTTGCCTCTCCTGTAGAGAATGGAGGGAAATTGTAGTGAAGTACAAATTGCTCACTGCCCTGAATTAACACCTCGTCCATCTCCTTCATATCCATCTTTGTTCCAAGAGTTACAGTTGCAAGAGCTTGTGTCTCACCACGTGTAAAGATTGCGGAACCGTGGGCACAAGGCAAATAGTCCACCTCGCACCAGATAGGTCTGATATCGGTAGTCTTTCTGCCGTCGAGTCTCACTCCTTCATCGATAATCATACGACGCATAGCCTCCTTTTCCACTGCATTAAAGTAGCGGGTTATCATTGCTGTTTTTTCATCGCGTTCCTCCTCAGGAATTGTCTCAAGAAACTCCTCTTTAAGAGCCTCAAAAGCCGCCTCTCTTTCATGTTTTGCAGTACCAGCCTTGGCAATTGCATAACATCTGTCATAACAATATTTATGACAAGCCTCTTTTACGGCATCATCATTATCCTCATGGCAATAGGTTCTCTTTACGGTTTTGCCTACCTCCTCGGTAAGTTCCATAAGAGCCTTGCACTGTCTCTTTATCTCCTGATGAGCAAATTCAATAGCACCCAACATTACCTCTTCGCTAACCTCTTTCATCTCACCCTCAACCATCATTATATTTTCGTAAGTTGCTCCAACCATAATATCAAGGTCTGCACTCTTTAACTCTTCAAATGTAGGATTAACGCGATATTCTCCATTGATTCTTGCAACTCTAACCTCAGAAATAGGCCCGTTGAACGGAATATCACTTACAGAAAGCGCAGCAGCTGCAGCAAGTCCTGCAAGTGAATCAGGTGTAGTGTCCTTATCTGCAGAGATAAGATTTACGGTAACAAAGACCTCAGCGTGGAAATCATCGGGGAAGAGTGGTCTCAAAGCCCTGTCTATAAGTCTTGCAATCAGAATTTCATAATCGGAAGCTTTCCCTTCGCGCTTCATAAACCCGCCAGGAAAACGGCCTGCAGCAGCAAATTTTTCTTTGTAATCAACTTGAAGAGGCATAAAATCCACATCCGCTTTTGCCTCTTTAGCACAGGTAACAGCCGCCAAAAGCATTGTTTTACCCATTTTTACCACAACTGAACCGTCTGCCTGTTTGGCCAATTTTCCGGTTTCAATCTCAATTGTTCTACCATCGCAAAGTTGGATGGTCTTTTTTACTATGTTCATTATTTCATGTTTGCAACCCGCCTCCCCCTATGGGAGTTTAAATTAAACCTACTTCATCTCCATCTGCCGCGGGTTACGTTTGTTGGCAGACTGAGCCTTTTAATCATTATAATTTGCAAATATACAATAATTTCTGTTTTCACATTCTCAATTTGAGAGATATGTAATGGTTTATTTAAAAAATCATATGATATTTTATCAAAAAAACTCAACCGCATTTATATTTTTCGATTTGCGCTGATACTCCAATTTTTAAAACCAAGGTAAAAACTAATTTTTATATGCAGTATTTGAAATATATTTGCATTTAATAATAAATTGTTATCATGGTATACCAAACAATATTTAACAATCAATTATAGTATGAGAAATTTAAAATACAATACCTCCAAGTTTAAATTTGTAGTTGGAGCATTATTAGCACTTTTAGGATTGGGAAGTTGCGATAAAGATTCTGGAAGTGCGGTTGAATATGGCTGCCCTTCAGTTGATTTAAAAATCAGCGGTACAGTCAAATCATCCGATGGTACCGCGATAAAGGGAATAAGAGTTGTATTTGATTCAAACACAAACCCTGCCTCCTCCTATTATGTAAAACCTGATACTACCTTTACAAATTCAAGTGGAGGATATGTATTGGCAAAAAATTTTATGGAAAAGCGAGATTTCAATATAAGTTTTGAAGATATTGATGGAGCGGAGAACGGAGGAGAATTTGCAAAGGCTACTGTGCATCTTAACCGCACAGAATATACGCAAAGTAAAAAAGGCTCGGGAAATTGGTATCAGGGAACCTTTGAAGCATCACGAGACATTAATCTCCACAAGAAATAGATGGCTAAAGAGATCTCACTTTGGAAAAGGCTTTCACTGGAAATTTTCAGAAAGTACTACGACAAGAAGGTAAGGGAGCATCACCTTAAAACCTTATTTTGGGAATGTACTCTCAGGTGCAACGCCGCATGCAAACACTGCGGCAGCGACTGCAAAGTCTCTTCAAATTCAAAAGAGATGCCTGTTAAAGATTTTGTCGGGGTACTTGATACTATTACTCCGCACGTTAACGCAAACAAAACCTTTATTATCTTTACCGGAGGGGAGTGCCTCGTAAGAACAGATTTGGAAGAAGCAGGCAGAGAGCTGAACAAGCGCGGATTTCCATGGGGGATTGTAACAAATGGGATTTTGCTCACAAGCCGAAGGCTACATTCTCTTATTGATGCAGGAATGCACTCCGTAACAGTTAGTTTAGACGGATTTGAGGAGGATCACAATTGGCTTAGAGGAAATAATATCTGCTTTCAAAAGGCAACTGAAGCAATAAAAAATATTGTCAGAGAACCTGGACTCACGTACGATATTGTTACTTGTGCCAATAAAAGAAATTTCGACTCTCTTCCGCAATTCAGAGATTATCTGATCTCGATAGGTGTAAAGGCATGGCGCATATTTACCATCTTTCCTGTTGGCAGAGCAGCAGATATTCCTGAGCTGCAACTTTCGGATTTTCAATTCACTGTACTGATGGAGTTTATTAAAGAGACGCGAATTGAGGGAAAAATAAATTTATCCTACGGATGCGAAGGATTTTTAGGAGGATATGAACTGGAGGTACGAGACAGAGCATTTGAATGCAGTGCAGGTATCAATACCGCATCAATTCTTGCAGACGGTTCAATCTCAGCCTGTCCGAGTATCAGGGCAGATTATCATCAGGGTAATATTTACCACGATAATTTTTGGGAAATATGGAACAACAAATTTCTCCCGTACCGCAATCGTTCATGGATGAAAAAGGGAGAATGTAGTGAATGTAAATTCTTCCGTTATTGCAAAGGAAATGGAATGCATTTGAGAGACAGTAACGGAAAACTACTGATATGTCATTATAAAAGACTCACCAAATAGTGCTTTCACAAGAAACGTTTTAATCCCCACCTCTGCAATCGGTAACTTTGCAGCCCCGGATTTCGGAAAAGTAAAATACCCACTTTA
>CAZNBA010000053.1:0-13483 GCA_964571395.1 uncultured Muribaculaceae bacterium | reverse complement strand
TCTATTATACCCTCTTTTGATGAGATACAGATGTCATCGAGAGCAAGGATAGCAGATTGAATTGAAGATGAGACACCTGACGCCACTTTTAGAGCGCATCCCACTTTGGCACCATCGCAAACCATTCCGGTAATATTTCCTATCATATTTTTGATTGCATAGCAAATTTGTTCATAGGAGCCTCCTCTAAGATACACAATACCGCATGAAGAGCCTGTAGAAGCAATGACACAACCGCACAAAGCAGATAATTTGCCAAGATAACCCTTTATATGAATTGCAACAAGATGGCTTATAGCAAGAGCACGTAACAATGATTCATGAGAAACATTCATCTTCTCGGCAACTGAAATGACAGGCATCGTCACAGTTATACCCTGATTGCCACTGCCAGAATTACTCATTGCAGGAAGCGTACATCCGGCCATTCTCGCATCGGAGGCAGCCGCAGTAGCAGCCATTGCATAGGTCAAAATAGAATCACCGAAAACATCTGAATGTTTTCTACAGGCAATGGTTTTTCCAACCCTCAAGCCATAATTGTTTGTAAGTCCCTCAATTGAGAGAGCTTTATTTAGTTTTACCGATTCATCTAAAAAAGCAAGCATCTCAATAGGGGTTTCAAGCGCAAATTCACAAATCTCTTTAACGGTTAATTTTTGGGAGAAATCATGTTCAATGTGAAAAAACTGTTGAGTAGGTCCATTATTTGAAGAGTCCGAAGCGGCAACATCATTCTTACCGGTAATAACTTCTTGTTGTTCTCCATCATAACCCACATAGATAATAGAATCATGATTATCCTTTATAATAGTTTCAGCAACATGCTCAGAACCATACGCCTTTGCCTTTACATATAATTTTGCAGGATCGCTCGCAAGAAGAATCTTTATTTTCCCCTCTGCTACCAGAGTTTTTGCCTCTTCAATTGCTTCTGTATTAATATCCTTGAGAACTTCCAAACCATATTCAGATTTACCGCATACTATTCCGAGTGCAGATGCTATATGCAATCCTATCATATCGGTACCGGGAATACCCACACCCATTCCATTTTTCAAAATGTTTGCACTTACTTCCACCTCCAGCCTCTCAACAGAAAAGGAATGAGAGGCCAAAACCTCAGTTGATTTTGCTACGGCAAGTGATACTGCCATCGGCTCGGTGCATCCGAGAGCCGGCTTAACCTCATTTTTTATCAAGGCTATTATTTTTTCTATACTCTGTTTCTCCATATTGGTAATATTTTACAATATTAATTTACATAATTTATAACAAATAAATTCGGCTTTTCCCTAAAATTATTTTTTTTCAAAAAAAGAGGTAATTTGATTAATCAGTTCATTTATCTGTTCTCCAGATGTAAGAGACTCTATCGGGAATCCCAAAACAACACTCTTGTAGATACCGCTGAAGGCAACTCCGGCAGAGATATTATTTGAATATCTGAAAACAGTATAGGCATCAGCCCCCTCAGGAGTCATGGCATCAGGGGCCTCCACAACATATGAGTTTTCGTTTGGCCTGTTATAAAAATCAAATCTTCCTGAAAAGCCATATGGATTGGCTACCCCCTTTACCAAGCCATCTTTACTTGCATAATGTGTCATCCATTTGAATTTTAGAACCTCCTTTGCAAATTTCTTCCCTTCGGGAGTTACTTTATATGCATCCCATAAATCTGTAGCAACATAAGCTCCTGAAACGAGTATATTACCGCCTTTATTACAGTATGTAGCAATAACTTCTCTTAAATCGGAGGGATATACCTCATATTTTAACGGTTTCACACCTCTTCCGATTTTTGTTTGAGCCTGCTTGCCCATAATGAAATCCACTATATTGTAATCATCTAATTTTACCTCTCCTGCTCTTACAGAGGCTACAGAAGAGGAGACAAAGTTATACCCGGCCTCCATAAATGCTTTACCATGAAGAGCAGGGTAATCAAATGTATTACCTGCAATAATCTTATTTTCATAATCTGAATATGAAGCCCCAAATCCAGGCGCATCATCATCCATCCAAGGTATTTCACGTCTAATTTCGTATTGACTTCCAATAAATGAATAGTCATTGATATACGGCACTCCGTGATCTTTTTCATCATAAAACCCAGCATAAGTAGAATCTTTGGATTGGAAAGTAGCAGGAGCAGATAATCTCTCAAAACCATTTACTATCATTACTGTTTTGTTTTTGGATAACGCTCCTTTGGTTATCCCTGCAGATAGAATTTCTGAGGGGAAAGAGAGACCTCCCTCATTTATTGCGGCTACCTTAAATCCATACATAATGTTAGGTTCAATAAGAACTTCGGCCGAGGTGCCATTTAAAATAGTCCCGTTATCGAATCCGCCTCTGCCCTCCCGCTTATATAGAATGTATTTTTTTGCAACTGCCGACGATTCAATGGTGTCAATCTGAGGTTGCCAGGAAAGTTTTAAATATCTTGCCGAGCCATTTTTCGCCTCTTTCCTGCTGAATGTAACGGCAAAATTCTTTACAGGCAATGGTTGAACAACATATTCTGTTCCATTTTTCAAACTCAAGAATTTTAAAATTCCCTTATATATCGCACGGCTGACAGCAAATCTGAATGTTGGATCGAGTCCATATTTCATATCGGCAAAATTCTGATGAGACAGAAATTCCAATAACATTGCAGGCACCTCAGGTGTACGTGATTCAGCATATGATCTATCCCATAATCCTCTCCTGCTCCACTTTGGTTCAAAACCGGAGCGCACATCATTTACAAGTTGAGTTTGAACTATATCAGCAAGTTCTCTTCCCCACATTCTGCTCTCGCCGTTTACATATCTGTCGGTATCATTTGACATTTTTGTATAAATGGAAAGAGTACCTACAATTGAGTCATCAAGAAATGTCCCAGCATCAGTATGAAATGCGAAGGAAAGATCTACGGGAATATTATAGCCGGAGAGGCCGGGATTCTTTGAAGAACCTCCCAATAAAGCATTAACCCACCTTCCACGAGACATATAATCATCGTTATAGTCATTCTTCATCTTGGAATAGGTATAGACAGAATCAGCAAAACCGGCCCACTGAAGCCAATATCTCGCGCCCTCGGTATATCTTGGATAGCCACTTACCTGCGGTTCAACATAATATGAATTTTTTAACTCCACAGGCATATCTGATGAGGAACTTTTTTTATTTTCAATCATATTGTCGGAGGGATGCCTTGCAATATTTCCCATACCACCGCCAAATTTAGCTGCATCAGCAGTAATCACGAACTCTTTGTTCCTCAATTTTGATTCATTAAGGAGATTGCTTAAAAAAAGTCCCTGCTCGGCATTATCCTTATCAAACATAAATTTGCCTAAATATATCCAGGTACCGCCACCCATCTGCTGATTCACATTGAAACTTTTCTCTCCACCGCTGTATCTGACAGTATATCTTGCCGCAGGAGTACTGTTTGGAAGCGTTTTATAGGAGACATATACAGCATATTCACCTGTAACAGGCACCTTTGGTATCCACGACGCAATACTTTTTTTCGCTCCTTTCTCAATAGAACGTACATTCACAACATCGGCATATCTGTATGTTCCCATTTTAAAGGGATTTTCACCATCACCATAAGTTGCTTTAGGATTTGAGAAGCCTGTTTCTCCTGTCATCCAAATCTTAGAACCTACTGTTTCACTATATATTCCAGCACCCTCGTCATTATCAACAATAACCTCATCAATACGACAATCACGTTCTCTCGGAAGCATTACAATCGCTCCGGCATTCTCCAGCATAGGGACAAGAAAGGGAAGAACATAACTTTGAGTGTAAATATCCTCTACAGTTCTAAAAATTCTCGCCCTCTGCCATTCCCATCTTTGCAATGGTTGATCATAGTAAAAGCCATGACTTTGCCACATGGCTATATATTTGTTCTGTAATCCGTTTGATATTGAATATGGCGCAGAGACCCCCTTAACGAGAGGATATGTTTCATTGGCATTACCCTTCAACTTTGCCCCTTTTCTTCTCTTTTCCACCTTTATGCCATAGCCAGACTCAGAATATAACTTTGATGCAAGTTCCTCAATAGAGGAGCCATTTGCAAAGAGCGAAAGTTTTTTATCTGGAAAATAGCGCCGTGCTATTGAATATAATTTCGAAATAGTGGAGTCTCTAAAGTAGTAATCAGAGATAAGATTACTAAATGTAATAGCTACATCATTCTTTGTTTCAATGATAGATTCAACTTTAATTCTTACATTAATTGAGGCTGTAGGTTTCAGATACTGTGATACTTCATCAGCCAACTTTAATTTTAAGGAGTCTTGTAAAAGGTTATCTGCAGCCGAGCTGAAAGAGATCAGCATAACGCAGGCGGCAATAAAAAAAAATTTAGAATGTGACATTTATCTAATTATTTGGTTCGCAAATGTACAAAAAAGGTTATAAATTTGCCGTAAATGTAACCATATAAAATCACCAATAATGAACCGAAACATGAATCTGAAAAAAATTAACATTGCCAATCTTCCGACCAAAATCCAAAAACTCGAAAGATTGTCCGATGAGCTGCAAACCAACATTTATATTAAAAGAGATGACCAGACAGGCAGCGAGTTCTCAGGTAACAAAGTCAGAAAACTCGAATATGTTGCAGCTGATGCACTTAAAAATGGGGCAAATTTACTGATCACTTGCGGTGGAATTCAATCCAATCACTGTAGAGCTACTGTCGCGGTAGCAACTTTGCTTGGAATGAAATCTGCAATATTGCTCAGAATATCCGAGAAGCCACATCTGCTCGGCAACTATTTTCTTGATAAACTCATGGGAGCCGATGTTCATTTTTGCAATGCCGACGAGTACAGAGAGCATAGAATGGAGATCATGCACAAAATTGCAGACGATTATGCCTTAAAGGGTTACAAACCATACGTTATTCCAGAGGGAGCATCAGATGAGATAGGAACATTAGGATACTACAATTGTCTTAATGAAATAGTAAAACAGGAGAAAAAATTGAAGATAAAATTCGATACAATTGTAGTAGCAACAGGGTCCGGTGGAACATATTCAGGGCTTTTTCTTGCAAATGAGGTACACCATTACGGCAAACGCATTGTAGGAATGACTGTATGTGATGATTCAATATATTTTACAAAAATAGTAAAAGAGATAGCTACAAAGGCACTTGATTATCTCGCACCAACTCTTAAAAAAGATCAAAGTTGTAAAAACCTGAAACTCAACTACAATAATATTGAATTCAACGATAAATACGTAGGAATCGGATATGCCCTCAGCAGACCAGAAGAGTTGGATTTTATAAAAAAGATAGCACGTCTTGAGGGAGTGATACTCGACCCTGTATATACCGGCAAAGCAATGTATGGGTTATATAACGAGCTCCAAAAGGGAGGATCGCTAACAAAGAATAAAAACGGTAAAGCGTATAATAAGGAGAGACAGAACGTACTGTTTATTCACACCGGAGGATTGTTCGGCCTTTTTCCCATAAGTGAAACCTTTAATCTGTAAAGCGCAGACTAATTTTGAAGCAATCGAGAAAACTGTTTATTTAGACAACTACCTAAATAAACAGTTTAAAAATCATATACAGGACTCCCGACATCACAAGAGAGGCAGGAATTGTAAGCAACCATGCGGCCACAATATTTTTTGCGGTAGCCCACTTAACTGAGGCAATACCTTTGGTGATTCCAACACCTATAATAGAACCGGTAATTGTATGAGTAGTACTTACAGGTATTCCAAGTACCGCAGTCATTATAAGAGTAAGAGCTCCGGAGGTCTCGGCACAAAAACCCTGAACAGGACGCAACTTAGCCAATCCGTCTCCCAAAGTCTTGATTACTTTCCATCCTCCTGTTATTGTACCTGCGGCAATTACTGAATAACAGGTAATCATAAGCCAAAGTGGAACATGAAATCCTGAATCCACACTGTATAAAAAATCATTGATGAAAGGGTTTGCAGGAGCGGCACTGAAGAGCAAAATTGCTATTACACCCATTGTTTTCTGAGCATCATTTGCACCATGTCCCAAACTGAATATAGCAGAGGAGAAAAGCTGCATCTTTTTAAAATGTCCTTCTACATCATTAGGAGTCTGCTTTTTATATAACAACATGGTAATGCACATCATAAAAAAGCCCAATATCATACCGATTAACGGAGAGAGCACTATAAAAATCGCAATTTTTAAGATACCTGCTCCAATAAGATAACTTCCCCCAAATCCAAACCATACGGGACCAATAAGTCCACCAATTAGCGCGTGTGAAACACTTATTGGCATCCCAAAATGAGTACAAAGCCACACCCATATTGCCGACCCCATTAGAGCCGCCAAAATTACCCATTCATTTATAATTGATGCTTCAACTATGCCTTTACCCATCGTACTTGCAACACTGACTCCAAAAATAAAGACGGCCACAAAATTCCAAAATGCCGCCCAAAAAACTGCAGCTGTAGGAGTAAGAACTTTTGTAGAGACAATGGTGGCAATAGAATTTGCAGCATCATTCATTCCGTTTAAAAAATCGAAAAGAAGTGCTATAGCTACCGCTATTAAAACAACTGTAAGCATATCTTTTAACCGATTTTAATTATAATTGTCTTAACGCAATCACCTATCTCCTTTGCCTTGTCTGTCGTATCCTCCAAATTCTGTACAATATTTTTGTATTTTGTGAGTTCAATAGGATCCTTTTCAACCTCAAAAAGGCTACTCATATAACACTCGTATATATCATCAATTTCCGTCTCTATCTCCTTTATTCTTACACATTTTTGCATCAGCAACTTGGATTTTTTATTGATATTTTCAAGATCTTGCATGATTCCGCTCAAAATCCTTGCATCTTCATATATGGCCTCGCCTATCTCTACCCATGTTTTATCTATACTTTGCGGATGATAAATTACAAGTTTTTTTGAGGAATCATGTATAAAATCAAGGAATGTTTCAACTTTTGAGGCAAGAAGTTGAATATCTTCTCTGTCGAATGGCGTAACAAAGGTCTTGTAAAGCTCATCATAAATACAATCAGCAATGACATCTCCCTCAGATTCATTCTTTTTAATCTCTTTGGCTATCTCCTTCCTTTTTTCATAGGACTCCTCTTTCAAAAGATCAACAAGAAGAGATGCAGCCTTTTCTACAACTTCAGACTGTCTGATATATAAAGGATAAAATTTTTTCTCCTTAACAACAAAATATTGAAAAAATCTGTCAAGTTTCATACTAATTATTAAATTTTTAAACATGAAAAAGTTATAAAAATATATAAATGAAAATAAATAATTTCATGTTCAGTTTTATACTAAAATTATTCCATTTTTCGCAAAAATAATTAAAATATAATTCTCATTATGCCTTTCTAATACTACTTTTGTGAAATTAATATTAAATATCACATTTATGAAACAATTTCTGCTCTTATTAATATTTATAGTACTCACAATATCACAATTATCCGCACAAAATGAAGATGAACTTGTTTTTTACAAAGATTTACAGAATGCTGTTGGTGAGACAAAAGGATTAACCACATCGGAAATTGTAGTTAAGGTAGCAATGCAAAGGATTTCGACACCTTATGTGGGAGGAACTCTTGAGCAGGAACCCGAACGGCTGATAATAAATCTTCATGAAACAGACTGTATCTTATTTGCAGAGAGTTGCCTCGCATTTGCCATAACGCAAAAAAACAACTGCAAAGGGTTTAATACATTCAGTAACATTATACAAAAGCTACGTTACCGCAACGGCATTATCGACGGTTACTCAAGCCGAATTCATTATACATCGGAGTGGATAAGTCAGGGAATATCTAATGGGTATTTTAAAGATATCAGTAAAGAGATTGGTGTAACTTGCAAACAGCATATAGCATATATGTCAACTCACACCAAAAATTATAAACAACTATCCAACAACCCATCTGAGGCAAAGAAGATTGTGGCGATAGAAAAGAAACTTAACAGAACAAAATATTATTACATACCCAAAAACAGGATAGAGGAGGTAATAGACTCTCTTAAAAGCGGCGATATTGTCTGTTTCAACACCGGCGAAGCAGGAATGGATATCAGCCATGTTGGAATAATATATGTTAATCACAACATCGTGGGCTTTATTCATGCCTCATATAAAGCCAAACAAGTAGTTATAGATAAAAAGTCGCTAATAGAATATGTTAATTCAAGCAAAAGCATAAACGGTATTCGCATAGTAAGGCCATTGTAAACCTTTTCTACTGCAAACTACATGGTATTATTATAATTAAAAAATCTGTGAAGCAACAAGTTTACAGATTTTTAACTACTTTTGCATAATATAAGTTTTCTTTATAAAACCAACATGAAATTTTAATAACGCTGAAAAAGCCGGATGGTTTTCATGTTCATTTTTTAACAGTATGAATAGTATGAAACAGATACTCATTATTTTTATAACAATATGCATTTCATTTGCCGGATATGGACAAACAACTGCAACAACAAGTGATAAAGTCATAAGTATTATCAGTTCATACTCATATGAAAATGAGTTTGCTCATTTTCTAATTAAAGATTTAAAAAAGAATCTGAAAGAACTAATTCCAAATGCAATAGTAACAAGTTCCTACACCAATATAGCCTACGCTACAAATTACGGCGATGCAGTTAGAGAACTCGACGATGCTCTTTCACAAAGAATCAACTCGCCAGATATTCTCGTTTTTATAGGAGATGAAGCATGGATGACCTACAGATCATTGGAGAGGCACGATTCGTCAAAAATAATAATATGCAGCACAAATAACATAGTTTGCAGTGATTATAAAACCTATTTGGAATTAGGAGAGATTACAGAACCAAACTGCATCCAAATTGATTCCAGCATAAGGGGGTATAACGCCTATATTATAAAATACAGTAATACAATTGATCAAACCACAAAACTCATAAAAGATCTTTTACCTGAAATTGAAAAGTATATATACGTATCTAAAATGACATTTTCAGATAAAATGGCGATAAAAAAACTTGAGAATCTTGTAGGCATCAATAATATGAGCGTTATTAATTTAAAGAAGAGCAATATCCATTTTCTAAAAGAGGCCTATAAAGAGTCAAAAAACAGCAAATCGGTAGTTCTTGTCAATAATTATAATATATGGAGTATTATCAGCATACCGGTTACTTTACCAATATTCTTTCTGAAACAAACATTTACCAAGTGGTTATCTATAGGAGGAGTATATGAAGATATTAATGATTACGCCACTAAAACAGCCTCAACAATTACAGCTCTTTACAATGGAATATCCCCTGATTTTTACCTTGACGAAGAGGCTGTAACAAAAACCTATATTGATGGTAATATGGCGGTTAAATTAAAAATTGGGATTCCCGCCTCTCTCTCTCAGTACGTAATAAAAAAAGATGACAACTCACTGAAACATACTCTGATAAATTTTTTAATATCAGCTCTCATAATGCTTATACTCATTCTGATGGCAACAATTACAATCAGGTGGAGAATAAAGAGCAGGAGAATTAAAATAAGAATTGATAAGTACTCAAAACTGTTTAACCACTATAACACAATTTTTAACAACTCTCCTGCTGCATTTGCCATATTTGATGAACACGATGATCTGGTTGAGAGCAACAGAGAATACGAGAAACTTATTAAACCTCTTCTTAAGGTTGTAAAACCCATAAAGAGACTTAAATTGACAGATTTGCCAATATTAGATGAACAAACTTTCAGAAAAGCAGAAAATGGAGAGGTTTGTGATATGATACAATCTTTCAATGTAAACAATGACTCATCTATCATAAATTATAGATTGCTTATCCAACCTATGGAGGAATTGAAATTGCTGATGATATGGGATAATACACAAGTTTATCTCAATAAACAATATCAAGAAGAGTTGGTGGAAATATTCAAAATTGCACTGAAAGCTACCAAAATAACTATTGCAGAGATAGATCTAAAGAGTAACGTAATCTCGGCAGGCAAGCATTGGTTTGAATATTTGAATGTGAATAGATGCGATTCCCCTGAATGTTTTAGAAAGACAAGGGATGAGGATAAACTTTTCTGCGACAACGCAATTCTAAAGATTAAAAGCGGCACAAAAGAGACAATATCAAAAAATATCGGTGTTCTAAATTACGATAAAACTCACTGGTACAATATCTCCTTTAAAATAAAGGATAATTACAATGATGAAAAGGTAATTTGTACGCTATGTGATATAAACCACATTATTGAGAAAGAGGTAGAGTTAAAAAAGGAATCTGATGACTTTGTAAGGTTAAAGGAGCTGAAAAATTCCTTCATACTGAACATGAGCCATGAAATTAAGACTCCCCTTAATGCGATTGTCGGTTTTTCCGAGCTTATTATCGAATCGCAAAGTAGAGAGGAAAAGGAAGAATTACTAAAATACATAAGGGAAAACAATGACAAATTATTGAACCTTATTTCAGATATTGTAGATATGCTCAATATTGAAACAGGAGAGATGATATGTACATTCTCAGAGATCAATATAAAAGAACTTGTAAAAGAGATACACAGAGAATGGCTGTCTCACTTGCAACCAAATGTTCAATTCAATATTAAAGCAGATGAAAACTGTATAATCTATTCTGATTACGAGAGATTGAAACAAGCTGTTGTTAATCTCGTTTCAAACTCATTGCAATATACCAAAAGCGGCTATGTAGAACTTGGATACAAATGCAATAACGATAATGTTTCAATAACCGTAAAGGATACAGGATGCGGCATACCGCCTGAAAAACAACAAAAATTGTTTGAGAGATTCAATAAGCTGAACAAGGAATACATGGGGATAGGTTTAGGTCTGCCAATAGTAAATTCCCTTGTCAAACTCCTAAATGGAAAAATAAAATGCGACAGCAAGATTAATGTTGGTACCACTATTACCATCACTATTCCTATAGGGTTGGAAAATATTGAATCACAAACAGGCATTAAAGAGAGATTGGAAAAAGGCATTTCACAAAATTCCTCAGGCAACCAAAAAGTCATCCTCATTGCAGAAGACAATGAAAATAACTATCAACTACTTAACTTTATGTTAAAAAGGGAGTACAAGATATTGCATGCAACAGACGGACAGGCAGCAGTAGATATGTTCAAAATTAATAAACCTGATATAATTTTAATGGATATTAAAATGCCTGTTAAAGATGGTTATCAGGCTACTGCGGAGATAAGAGAAATTTCAAAGGAGATTCCAATAATTGCAGTAACTGCATACGCATTCGATAGCGACAGAGAGAAGGTTATGTCAAGTGCCTTCACCGGATACATAACTAAACCGGTAGACGAAAAGGAACTTGTTGATTTGATTACAAAATCAATCAACAACAAATAAAAACATAAGGTCAAAATAGTACATGCAACTTAAAATGATAAAATGAAGACCGAAAAATAATTGTCAATGCAATTTTAATATGAATTGTATGCAATCAAGAAAAATAAGATAGTTATGACGGTACTATCATACACCTTAAAAAAAATAATTACAAACGTATGAAAATTATAAATTTATGAAACTAACAGGTAAAAAAAGATTATTCCTCTTTTTGACAGCAATACTACTTTCTCTCTCTGTCAACAATAATAGTCATGCCCAAAACATAAGGCATATCCTGATTGTAGATTCATATGATGGAAATATTCATTGGGCCAATAATTTGATTGATACAGTTATAGCAAAAGTTTCATCAAAATATGGAAAAATATATTTTACAAGGGTGGAACTAAAATCAAATCTGAGTACCAAACATCTTCCATTATCATTGTCAATATACAAACAACAAGCACCTGATATAGTGTTATCCATAGGGGAAGAGGCAAAAAAATTCATTCTTAACGAAAATGACTCAATTTCGATTATTAAATCTATACCAAAAGTATTAGTCTCAATAGAAAGTAATTTTCCTAAAGGAACAACAGGCGTAAGCATAGAAATTCCAGCAAAAGAAAATATAGAACTTATACGCAAGGCTATCCCCAACTTGAATGAGATTTTGTTTATCGACGACAATTATGAGGAATCAAGAAGTGCCATTAATCAAATTAAGAATGAAATTGATAAACAGCAGCTTAAGGTATCATTTAACACAATCATACACAGTGATACACGAGATGACGCAGAATTGTCGACAGTCATTGAAAATAAACCAAATAGAGCTATTCTTACTTATGCTTGGGATTTTAAATTTAAAAACTCATCCTTTGATTTTAATAAAATCGATTCTCTACTTACAAACGTTACCACCTCCCCTATCTTCTCATTGACTGATATTGGATATGATAATGCCTACATTGTAGGTGGATACAATCTCTCAACTAATATGGGAGCAGAAAAAATTTCAGACCAGATTATCAAAATATTAAAAGGTAGTTCTGTCTCCGACATCAAGTCTGAAGCCTTAAAAAACGGTAATATTTTACTTAACGAAACTGCAATAAAACATTTTTCACTTGAAAGTACTACCAACGATTTTTTTGAAGTTGAATATCTTAATAAACCCGTCACCTATGCACAACAAAATAAATTATTGATACTCATTATCACTATTGCCATATTATGTTTAATTTTCCTTTTGTACTTGGCAATAAAATACATACGTACTGCAAAAGATGACGGTAAAAAGTTAAAGGAATACAAAGCCAAATACGACATTCTGGAAAAGATATACAATAAATCAAAAATTTATTTTGCCGTATACGATAATATGGGTGAAAAACAATTTGATATTGCAGGGGAAGAATCGGACGAAAACACGTTTATCGTTAATAAATACCTGCCTGACAATCTATTTAAAGCAAAGTTCCTATCTAATGAGGAAAAAGATAATATCAGAAACAAGAAAGAATCCAACTTGAGAATCAACGACGAAAACTCAGTTATCAAGATAATAATAAAACCTCTTGCAGGAAATATAAACAGCCCGTTCAAATACTCCATAAGCATAACAATTGAACAGGATGAAAACAAACAAAATAATGAACATGATTATTATAATCTTATTGATGAAATATCTCAAATATACACTCTTGGCATAGCTTCTTATAATGTTCACACGAGGAAGGGATACGCAACGAGCAGATGGTATGAAAACATTGGGGAAAAGGACAAAAACGCTGCAGGGGAGATTATACCAAAATACTCCTACATCTCGGCTAAAGATAAGTCTGAAATTAACGAATTTATCAAGAATGTTATTGATGGAAAAGCAACTGAATTTCAAAAAGAAATACAGGTAAATACAACAGATCCGGTAAATGGAAAACACAAAACAAAATGGATTAATAATATCATCCTTTTAAAAGACTATCATCCAAGTTCAGACGACATAACTCTCATAGACATAAACTACGATATAACAGAAAATAAGCAGAGAGAAACAGATCTGGAAATATATA
>CAZNBA010000052.1:4343-13884 GCA_964571395.1 uncultured Muribaculaceae bacterium | reverse complement strand
AAGTGGGTAATCAACTTTTCCGAAAAATGGTCATTTGCATATTGCATATTACAAAAGGGCAGCGGAGTGAAAATCCGCATATTATATGAAAATAAAGAGGCTTTGCAGCAACCCATCCCGATATTTTAGAATTGGCGAACAATCAAAATACAAAATAGCAGTCAAGCTATTCTGATACAGCCTTCCTGTAAGCGGCAATCGCCACCTTATTGGCTGTATTTGCCTGAATAAGATTATTACGCGCCTGTATCCATGACAATTGAGAGGTCAGGACATCTACCATGCTTCCCTTGCCCTCATTGTATGTAAAAGTAACAATGTCCAAATTCTCGTTTGCAAACTCCATATTCTTTTGAGCTGCACCAACCTGTCTCTCACTCTCCTTAAATTTGAGAAGAGCCGATTGAAATTCCACCTTTATATTATCCTCAGTTATGCCCTTTCCAGCCTCCTTAGAGGAGATATACGCATCTTGCTGGCGCGCTACATTACCCCTTCTGTTCCAACTGAAAATTGGAATATTAATTTGCATCCCCACAATAGGGGTTAAAGCTACTTTTTGTCCCAAATAAGGACTATCAGTATTCCATCCGCCGGCCAAATATGCATTTACGCTCGGATTAAACTTGCTCATCGCAGCAATCTTGGCCGCTTTCTGATAAATTACACCTTCTGCAGCAGCCCGATAATCGGCGCGCCTTTCGAGCACCTGATCTATAGTGTAGATATTCATCTCACTATAGATGCAATCTATCTTATCTATACTATATACCATTGCATTGTCGGGGTCCTTACCGCATAAGATGTTGAACTGCTGCAAAGAAAGAAGATAATTCTCCCTTGCGGAGATATATTGTAATTCAGCCTCCTGACTTCTGGTTGAAATCATAAGTAAATCGGTTTTCCCGATAAGACCATCATTAAACCTGTCGGAAGTCAAATCCAACTGTTTTTTAATGATTGCCTTATATTCCTCAGCGGCAGCCATGTAGGCTATGGCAGAAGAGAGTGACCAGTATGCCGCATCGGCCTGATAACTGACCATATCGGAGGTATTCTCTTCTGAAAGCATATCAATTAAGGATTGCCGATATGCCATCTTTCTGTTACCGCTCAAAGCGCCACCTGCATAAATCGGCTGAGAAAGGGTTGCCATGGCAGAATAGGTATAAGTTCTATAAACCCCTTGAGGACCTGACCATGCGTTAAGATGGTTCATATTGAGAGTCCCGTCTGCAGTGAGGCTTAAAGAGGGATACATCTCTTTATTTGCTATCTGAACTCCCTCAGAACTTGAGGTGCTTTTTAGTTTGGCCTGCTTAAGCGAATAGCTATAGGCGACAACCATCTCTCTATATCTATCCAAAGGCAACAGCTCCTGAGTAAAAACCTCCGATGAAACGGTAGAAAAAAACAGTAATGCTATTATTGATAGTTTTATACTATTAAATAATTTCATACCAGATATAATCATATTATAAAATTTCATGCTCGTTCTCATATCTCAAATCAATTAATCTTCATTTTTAATTTTGTGTATAACACAGTATGCCACAGGCAAAATGAACAGTGTTAAAGCAGATGCCACAAGCAAACCGCCCATAATGGTTGCAGCCATTCCTCCGAACATGGCATCGGGCAAAAGCGGCAACATTCCCAAAATAGTTGTCCCTGAAGCCATTGCCACAGGAACGATTCTGCTTGTCGTTGCTTTTACTATGGCATCTACATATTTAACTCCCGGCACGGCAGCCTCAGTCCCTATCTGATCTACAAGGACAATCGCATTCTTTATATTCATTCCAATAAGCCCTAACAGACCGAGAATTGCAAAAAAGTCCATCGATTTGCCAAAAACAACAAGTCCTATTACAACTCCGATAATAATAAGCGGCAACATTAGCAATATAACCACAGGCTTTCTGTATTTCTTAAAGAGCAAAAGCAATGTTACAAACATAAGGAAGAAGGTAAGAGGCAAGTTCTTGGCCAAGGCGCTGTTACTCTCATCCTGGCTCTCCTTTTCACCAAAAATTTTTAATTTATAACCCTCTGGGATTTTAACCTCTTTGAGGACCTCGCTATAAATAGCATTAAAAGCCGCTATTGTATTCTGGCCTCTGACAGGATCCGCCTGAGCCATCATAACCTTCTCTCTATTATAATCCTTAACTGTAGAGTACTTATATGAAAAATCGAATGTATTTACAATCTGCTCCAACGGGGCAACAACTGACGAATTTCCAAATACAGGTATAGTTCTCAAATCATTTAAATTGAATGACCCTGATTTGTCGCCACGGAGCAATATCGGAATATTTAAATCCCCCTCTCTATATGTTCCTATACCCATACCATTCGTGGCAATCTGTATACTTTGAGCCATACTTTGTCTGCTTACGCCCAAAGGTTGCGCCTTTTGCTGACTGTATTCAGGAGTCCACACCGGAATCCTGTTACCCCATGAATTTCTGATATTTCTAAGTTCAGGATGGCGATGCATAATCTCCATAACCCGTCCTGTAAGTGCAGCAAGTGTATCCTCATTACCACCGATAAAGCCAATTTCGATAGCAGCATCAACAGCCGGAGAAAGTTGGAACAACATTGTACGTGCAATGGCATCTGGATAATTATCAGTCATATACTTATCAAACGCCTTTTCATAATCTTTCGTGTATTTGGAATCTTTAAGTTCGACAAGAACATTGGCAAAATTAGGCTTAGGCCCTACAGATGTAGAGGCAAGATAATACCTCATTGGAGTGGAACCCATTGTTACCGATACATTTTTAACCTTATCAGACGACATCAGATGCCTCTCAACCTGTTTCATATCACGTTCCACCTGATGAATAGAATAGCCCTCGGGATAAAAGACATCCGCTCTGAAGTACGGCTTATCCAAAGAAGGAAAGAAATTCTGAGGCAACAATCCCATTATAGTCAAAGAGACCACCAACAACCCCACCATAACTGATAATGTCACATATCTATGAATAATCAGCTTCTTAAGCAGTGCGGCAAATTTGTTGTAAAAAGGCTTGTCATAAGGGTCTTTTGAAGGATCGTTATTAGAATTCTCTTTTAATATAAACTCCCCGAAAACAGGAGTTTGAGACAAAGCCAATACCCAACTCAGACCGAGAGAAAGAGCAAGCACAACAAACAACGGCTTGACAATCTCGGCCACAGCCGAAGGAGCAAGATACAACGGTAAAAAAGAACATACAGCAATAAAAGTAGCTCCCAGTAGTCCCCATTGTGGTATTGTAGCTCCATCTACAAGTGCCTTTCGCCGCTTTATTCCTCGCGCCATTGAGATTTGAGCATTATCGGTCACCACAATGGCATTATCGACAAGCATACCCATAGCTATGATGAAGCCCGCAAGAGAGGTTCGATTGAGACCTACTCCAAAAATATTCATCAAGAACAACGTACCGGCCACACAAAATAGCAATGAAGTGCCTATTAAAATTCCCGCCCGCATCCCCATGACAAGCATTATAATTACCACTACAATAACAAGTGATTCAATTAAATTAATAATAAACCCGTTGTTAGCCTCTTTTGCTATCACATTCTCCGGGTACAGACTCACAAGTTCAATACCTACAGGCATAAGAGGAAGCAGTTCAGATAATTTTTTATCTACATTTTCTCCCGTCTTCACAACATCCTTTGCCGGATCGGTAGAAACACCTATGCCTATTGCAGGTTTTCCATTAACCCTCATTATATTTGAAGGAGGATCCATATAGCCTTTCTCAACCTTGGCTACATCTCCCAACTTAAACTGTCCGCTTTTTGTAGTCAGCACCTGATTTCTGATATCTTCTATTGAGGAGTAGGTACCATCGGCAACTATCCTCAGATTCTGCTTGTCAGACATAAGAACGCCTGTATTGATAAGTTGATTCTGAGACTGAAGCAACTGCCCGAGCTGGCTCGGATCGATTCCAAAAGAGGCAAGTCTGTTCATTGATATATTAATGTTGACAACCTCCGTTTGAACGCCATACAAATTCACCTTCATTACACCTTCGGCAGTAACCACCCTTGTCTTGATTTTTTCAGCCCAATCCCTCAACTCCTGATAGCTGAATCCATTATCTGCTGTTAATCCGTAATAGATACCAAACACATCTCCAAAATCATCGCTGACAACAGGGACAGAAGCCCCTTGAGGTAATTGCGGTTGTATATTAAGGACTTTCCTTCTCAACTCATCCCATTTTTGAGGAATGGTAGAGGCCGGAAGACTTGGCTCCAACTCAAATGTAATCTTAGACATGCCGTATGAAGATTCGGATTTTATCTTATAGACATTGTTCATACTCTGAATCTCTCTTGAGATAGGCTCTGTAACAAGTCTCTCCACTTCATCGGGAGATGCACCGGGATATTGAGTTATTATTACTGCACTTTTAACTACAAATGGAGCATCCTCTTTCTTCCCCAACTCACCGAATGAAAAGATTCCACCGATAAGCAAAACGGCAAGAAGAAAATAAATTATCTTCTTATTATTTATAGAAAATTCCGAAAAATTCATAATGAACAGTTTTTAATTTAAACTTTTAACTTTTTGTCCTTCAATAAGTTTATTAACACCTGCCATAACTATGATATCACCTGGACGAAGTTCTGATTTAACAAGTAAAGAGGAGTTGGCTCTCGGTGCAATAATTTCTACTTGTACTTTATTTACTACATCACCTTTCACAGCCCACACGTACATGTTATTCTTATCCGAGGGATTTTCACCCGAAAAGACAGCACTCATCGGCACAGTTATAAACTCATTACCTACATATTGACCCTCTGTAGACTCATACTGTACATTACAGGTAAAACCGGGCCTGACATCATAAATATTTCTATTAAAAGAAGGGTCATCAATAATAACGGAAACAGGAATCCCTGTGCCATTTGAGGAGATATCCATGTACTCCTCCAATTTTGCCTTAAAGGTTTTATCCTTATAATTATCAAAAGTCACAGAAAATCTTTGATTGACACCCTTCAGAAGATTCAAATAACTGTCCGGCATAGTGAATTTGATTCTCATTCTACCTGTGTTTACCAACTGTACAATAGCCTCACCGGAACCGACTCTCTGATAATTTTCAACAAAGCGTTTTTCAATTGTTCCGTCATATGGAGCATAAAGAGTTGTATTTTTTAAATTATTCTGTGAAATCTCATAAGTAGATTTTGCCCTTTCATATGAGGCCTGACTCGTTTCATACGATTGCTTTGAGATAGCCTGCCGTGCAAGCAGTCTGGTATTTCTTTCCAAATCAGCCTTAGAAGTCTCATAAGAGGCCTTGTCGGCAGCATACTGCAGAGATAAATCTCTTGTATCTATTGTCGCTATAACCTGTCCTCTTCTAACTTTCTGTCCCTCAACAACAGGTAGGGAGATAATCTGTCCACTTACTTTAAAGGCAAGTTTAACAAAATCCACAGCCTCCACACTGCCGGAAAAATCCTTCTTTATTTGAGAGGTGGATTCTGCCGCAACAGTCTTCACCGGTCTTATTATTGTGGTTTCCTTATTACTTTTTCCATTGCAGGAAACCACTAAAAGTGCAATCATCATTACAAAATATAATCTATTCATAACTATAATATTAGGAGGAAAGATTAAAAAATCATGGTATTTTTCAAATATCAGACCAAAAGAAATAATTATCGCTTTTTGACAAAAGAATAGAGCATTTTAAACTAACGCTTCAATGCCTCCGGCAGATAGGTCCACCTCAAACTCCTTTCCTGCCGGCGATTTAAGAATACAAATCTTGTGCCTTTTGTCAATTTTATAAATTGTACTCCTGTTCAATATAGTATTTCTTCCTGCTCTGATAAAATCAGATGAACCAAGTACCTGCTCAATTGCGCCAAGTCTCTCAAGAATGAGCTCGCTCCGCCCGTCCATCAGGTAAATATTGGAATAATTACCGTCAGAGCGCACGTAAGCCACATCCTCCCTACCCACAAAAACTGTCCCGTTAACGGCTTTCAAAGGATACTTGACAGAGGAGCCATTGTCGTATGAAGAGCCTTTCACTGCAACTCTTTTTCCCACTCTGCTGATAGCCGCGGAAAGATCCTCAAGACTTATCGGCTTTATGAGATAATCAGACGCAGAGAATTTAATAGCCTCCAAAAGATATTCGGAATTAATATATGCGGTGGTAAAAATGATATAAGGTAATGGGATTGACTCCTTAAGAGCTTTAAGTAAATCAAGAGATGTTTTGCCTTGCAACTGTATATCCAGAAAAAGAAGATCGGGACGATTTTTAATGATGCTTGCAAAAGCAGCGTGATAATCACCACATTGGTCAATAATCTCAACCGAATCAGGATGATACGTTTCAAGCTTTTGAACAAGAGCCATCCTTGGCAATCTCTCATCCTCAACCACTATTGCTTTAAGTTTTGTCATACAATTAATTTTTATAATATGTTCATACTACGATCTCTAATAATACTTATAATTAAACGGGACAAAAAGCTCGAATTTTGTACCGATCGGGGTAGAATCATCATCTGTCAAATCCGTAACAGTCTGAACAATATATTTTGAATTAATCTGGTTATATAATTCTATTTGCATCAAAAGAATTTTGAGACCCTGTTTAGTTGAATTTGTTTTTTGCATAGCGGCGGCAGCACGTCCAACACCGTCATCGCTGACTGCAATCACTATCCCCTCCTCCCGTTTAAGTACCTCAACATTTATATGGCCTCCTCCATGCTTGTTGCGCAGCCCGTGCTTAATGGCATTTTCACAATACGTATGTAAAACCATATTCGGCACCTCAATGTTCGGATCTACATTATCTCCAAGATGTATGGAAAAAGAGAGGTCATCACCGTACCTTAATTTTTCCAGTGTCAGATACATTCGCACATACTCTATTTCGGCAGAGACGGGCCTCGACGGCTTGTCGACATCCAAAAGAGTAGTATTTGTAAATTTAGAATAAAGAGACAAATACTTATCTGCCTCATCAATAGAACGATTCATTATGAAATATTCTATCCCGGCCAGAACATTGGAGTTGAAATGCGGTATAGCTTTAAGCCTTATGGATTTAATCTGCAAAGAATTAAGCTTTATTTCTCGCAAAAGCCTCTCCTCCCTCTCCCTGCTGCGGCGTCTGATTTGGGTATAGGCAATCAACCATAATAAGGTAACCACAGCAAGAATTGAAATAGCCCAAAACCACAACTGCTGCCACACTGCCGCCTTTATAACAAAAGGCAAGATAATCGGAGCCGAAACTTTATCTCCTATAATAGCTTCTATTTCAAACCTATAAGCACCGGGAGAAAGATTATTAAAAGTTATTTCACGCTCACTGACAGGATGCGACCATTGATTTTGAAAACCTGCAAGCCTATACCTATATTTTACATTATCTACGTATGAAAAGGTAACGGCAATATAGGAAAATTTAAGATTTCTCTCCCTCCTGCCAAATGTAATGTTTTTCAAATTCGTTATCTCATAGTCTCTCCAATGTACATTATCTGAAGAAATAGTCACAGAAACCAGATTCAATTTTGGAACCGGGTACCTCGACATCAACTTCTCAGGACTAAAGGCCGTACACTGATCTACAGAGGCAACCCAAACCACACCATCATCCGATTCTGCCATTGTAGCCAACATAGGTTCAATGGCGGTGAAACCATTGTATCTATTAAAAAACATCTCACCTTTGCCATCATCGCGGGAGAGATGTATCCCCTCAATTGTAGCCACCACGAGATAACCCTTGTCTGTCATCAACAAGGATCTGATTTGACTTTCATAACTTTTTACAAATATAATTGACTCCCCGCGAGTTCTGTAAAGTTTATTGCCTGAGGCCAGAAATACGGAGCCGTCTCCTCCTCCGGTCATAGAGGTACACAATAAAGTGGAATCACCTCTCTTTATCTCAATACACCGCCCATTCTCAATACGGATAGTGCCAAATGCCGTTCCTACCCAAATATTACCTGCGCCATCACCTTGCGCACAAAAAGCTCCCCTCAATCCATCCATCTCCGATAACACCCTGCCATCTCTCTCTATTTTTAAAACCTTACGCCTAGTTCCCACAACAAGATCATCTCCGGCACGACCAATAAATTGATAATCGTCAGGTTGCAATCCCAACCATCTTATTCGCCCTTCAGAGTAAGAGAGAATATCACCGGCTCCCAAAAGATAGACCGTATTCCCTATTTTTGCTCCGTACGGTTTAAAATAAGAGTCGGAACGAGCTGGACGCATCAAAACTTTTGAGATACCAGAAGGCTCTATACCAATAACAGAACCGTTCAAAGTGCCCGCCAATACCTTATTTTCCTCCGCAAACTGAACAACTCGTATAATATCATCCCTGTCAGACAAAAGATAATTTTTAAAACCAAGATGGAAGAAGTTATAAACACCCTGATATGTAGCCACCCATAGATTTCCCTCTCGGTCTATTATCATATTCTTAATCATATTGAACCCTGAAGCAACAGTTTCAATTTTTCCGTTCGAAAATTTATATATCGAATGTGAATCGTGAAGCAATAATACTCCGTCACCCATTGGACAGACACCTATCCCGAAATCCGGTGCTTCAAATTTATATTTTACAAGAGGATCAACTCCGGCAGAAGAGTACTTAAAAATACCGTTAGCCGCAATGAACAAAACAGTTTCATTACACCTTATAACAGAATAAACATCTTTTATATTTACTATATTAACATCATTTACATAGGCATTGCCTGCCGCCTGATTGAGTGAAACAATATATACACACTCTGAAGTTGGAATGTATACCCGCTTCTCCTGCAACTCCATATATACTTTGCGATGATAATCCATTTTATCCAACAATCTGTTGTCAAAAATTACCTGAATGCCATTCTTCGCCATTTTGCAGATCTTTCTATTCTGCTCCGATTCATTTTCCAATAAGATGTAACCGTTAGGCAGTAACGACGAGTTCTGATTATTAAGCAACAAAGCATTGGATGAGATGGGGGATGTAACTATTGAACCATTTTTCAAAACACAATGCTTGCGCCTGAATCCAAACGCACATATTTGTCCCTCTTCTCCTTTGCAGAAAGAGACTATATTTTCCGATTTTTCTCTTAGAAACTGTTTGAACAGGAAGCCGTCATACCTTGCAAAACCAGATAAAGTACCTACCCAAATATAGCCTTTATCATCCTGAACAAGGGACTCCGAAAGCATTTGAGGCAAACCATCCTGCGTGGTATACCTTCTATAACTGTAACTCGATTCAACAATAGGATGTTCACTATTGTATGCGAATGCTGAAATCCAAGTTGAAATAGTTACAAGCAACAGAGTAACCCATTTCATAGTCTTTATGTTGTTTATGGTATAAAAGTACATATTCCTCAAATAAATTCAAAAAATTCTTAATTTTACAAATTATATTTCTGCATATAGCATATAGCATATAGCATATAGCATATAGCATATAGCATATAGCATATAGCATAT
>CAZNBA010000052.1:0-4243 GCA_964571395.1 uncultured Muribaculaceae bacterium | reverse complement strand
AGCAGGTTTATTTATTCAGTTGATTATTATTTACGTTGATGTTATATTGTATCTCAATAATACCGATATTTATCTATATCATTGTTTTACTAGGACTTGACAGTTTTTATATTGTCAAAAAGTATTTGCTTGCATTTATCATAACATCAGGAGCCATCAGTTGCGTACTTGCCTTTGCACTACTTAATAGCATTGGCGAAAGCAATATATCAGCCTCCTTTATAGAAGAACTTTTTAAAGGAATAGTAATACTCGTAATGGTAATGAGAAAAAAGATTGCTTTCTTTATAGATGCTGCAATATACGGAGCGGCTGCAGGAGGCGGTTTTGCTATACTGGAAAATATCATTTACCTAATTTATAATCCTGGGATGAACCTCTTTACTGCAATAATCAGGGGACTCGGGACATCAATAATGCATATGGGAATGACAGGCATTGTCGCTGTACTACTTATAATGCTGAGTGACAGAATTAAAAACAACGGACACAGCAATAAAATTATTCCGTTAATATTTCCCTTGATACTGCTTCCATCGGCCATACTCCACTATATGTACAATCAATTCTATGTGAATCCGCACATAATGCTGGCTATTATATTGGCAACGCTCACTCTCATCTTTGCACTTCTCGCCTACTATAACGACAAATGTATCAATAAATGGATAGACATCTCTGTAAATGAGGATATAACACTACTTTCAAATATTCAGTCCGGTAACTTTGCCTCCACAAACGCAGGAAAATATCTGCTCTCGGTGAAAGATAAGTTCAAAAAAGAGGTCTTTTTGGATATGTGTTGTTATGTCACGCTCTATCTCGAACTCTCCCTTATTGCAAAAAGGAATATGATGCTGAAGGAGATTGGGTT
Source organism: uncultured Muribaculaceae bacterium (assembly GCA_964571395.1). Lineage (GTDB taxonomy): Bacteria > Bacteroidota > Bacteroidia > Bacteroidales > UBA932 > Egerieousia. Next base: position 3,369 of record CAZNBA010000052.1, on the reverse strand, counting down.
GGAGATACCGGACGACCCGGTAGAAAAGGAGAACACTCTATTGAAAATTAAAGAATTGAATAGTTTAAGGAAACAAATAGGTAAAACAGGAGAGATAGCACTTTACCCGATAGTAAAGGCGAACAACCTCTCTATTTGGATAATCAATTCTCTTTAAACGGATTAACAATTGTAATTATGTTACACAACAAGGCTCTTATAATATCTCTGATCATTATTTTTCTCCCTCTTGCGGCCATATCTCAACCTATATATCAGATAAAACGCAATGACGCCTCTATTCTCTTCTTTGACAAAAACCTGTCGGAGTACATGCCACATATTGTAACTACATACAATAGAGGAATGTTGCTCCATAATCAGATTTGGGAACGCGACACCTCCTTTAAATATAAAATGCAGAAACCGATAATGTATATAACCGATTGGGAGGATGATGGCAATGCAGGAGTGGCAGCAATTCCCTACACAAGCATCAATATTGGCATGGCACCGCTCAACTTCTCCTTTTTTACAGCACCTTCAGTTGAGAGATATACACATCTGTTCAACCACGAACTCACTCACGTGGTGATGACCGACAAATATAACAGGCACGATCTCTTCTGGAGAAGAGTCTTTGGCGGTAAAGTCTCCGCTGAATCCCAATACCCGATGTCGGCCGTCTGGAGCTACCTCACCACCCCGCGCTGGTACTCGCCAAGATGGTATCAGGAGGGTATTGCCTGCTTCATTGAGACATGGCTCGGGGGAGGAGTCGGCAGGGCATTGGGAGGCTATGACGAGATGTACTTCAGAAGTATGGTAAAGGAGAATGATAAAATCTTTTCCGTTATAGGATTAGAGACTGAGGGTACAACACAGGATTTTCAACTTGGAACTAACTCATATCTATACGGGACAAGATTCATAAACTATCTAGCCTATAAGCACGGCATGGATTCCCTCATCAATTTTTATAACAGGAGCTCCGCAAGCAGGAAATTCTTTGGGACACAATTCAAAAAGGTTTACGGAACACCTCTGAAAAAGGAGTGGGAAAGATGGATAGCCTTTGAAAAAGAGCATCAACAGGAAAACCTTGCCGGGATTAGCAAATATCCCTTGACAAAGACAGAACCATTGACTGACAGCGCTCTGGGCTCTGTCTCTCCTCCTCTTCTCGACCTCAAACGCGGCGTGCTTTACTCGGCAATTAATCATCCGGGCGGTTTTGCAAAAATTGTCTCTATAGAGATAAAAAACGGGAAAAGTAGACAACTAATGCTTGTTGACGGGCCTATGATGTATCAAACTGCCTACATTGCATTCGACAGCAACCACGACCTGCTCTATGTAACCTCAAACAACGGTGGCATCAGAGGCATAACAGTTTATGATCTGGTCAAACATAAAATAGTCAAAAGAAAAAAGTTCACCAGAGTATCAGATATTGTTTACAACAACATCAATGATAAGTTATACGGAATTTTTACCAACTCCGGCGTCTCACATATTATCTATTTCAACAACTCTATCGATTCCATGAAGGTTCTGTATTCGATTCCGTTCGGACAAAGTATATCTAACCTTGCTGTATCGCACAACGGCAAATGGTTATCTGCAACGTTGTTCGGCGAACAGGGAGAACAAAAACTTATACGGTTCAATATCGCCGAGTTGGAAAACGCCAATTTTAAATACGAGGAGCTATTTACTACAGAGGATTATAATCTCACACAATTCCGTTTCTCTCAAAACGATTCACTGTTAATTGGCAGTTCCTATTATACCGGGGTCTCCAATCTCTGGCAGCTTGATTTGGCCACAAAGGAGTTCAAATTGTTGTCAAATATCGCGACAGGTCTGTTCGCTCCGGTACAGATTGCAAAGGATTCCTTAATTGCACTGCAATTCGAAAGGGATGGAATGAAGCCGGTGAAATTGGGTGTCGAGGTACTTGAAGACGCAAACGCAATAGAATTTTTAGGAGAAAAGACCTATAAGAGAAATCCGCAACTTGCACATATTTCGGAGATTGCAGACTCTTCAAAGTTAACGATAGAGTTCAAGGAGGTATATAATAAAATTGAACGGTACCATCCGCTCAAAGAGCTGAATTTTATCTGCGCGTACCCCGATATTACAGGATTCAGCGATACCTCCTCCTTCAATAATGTTACTCCTGTAATTGGATACCGGGTTGTTTTTCAAGATCCTATAGGTCTTAACAGATTAAATTTACATTTAGGGATCTCTCCATGGAGCAACAATAAATGGAAAAATAGGTTTCATGCCTCATTAAATTGGAGCTATTGGGGATGGGAATTAAGTGCTTACTATAACGGCACAAATTTCTACGATCTGTTTGGTCCTGTTCGCACAAGCAGAGCCGGATACAAAATTGGCTTGAAATATCACTACAAAAACACTCTTATCAAACCCTATGAATGGGAATGGGGAGCCGGTCTGGCAACCTACGGAATGCTGGACAAGTTGCCTCTCTTCCAAAATATTTCTATTGACAGCGGAATAAAGTCTATGCAAATTGCAAATGCAAACATTGGAATCTCAAAGCTCAGGACATCTCTTGGAGGAGTAATGCCGGAACAGGGTTACAAATTAAAGATGGAGGGGTACAACTATCTTGCAGGAGGAAAATTTTACCCAACTTTGATCTTTCAGGCAGATGGAGGCTTTCTTATGCCCTTCTCAAGAAATACCTCTTTCTGGTTGAGAACAGCCACAGGCAACTCATTTGGCAGCATAAGTTCCGCCTTTGGTAATGAATATTTCGGAGGTTTCCAGAATAACTATGTAGACTATAGGGATTCGTACCATTATAGGGAGGTAAACTCTATGCCAGGCGCCAAGATAGATCAGATACAAGCCCACACTTTCTCGAAAATAACGGGAGAACTTAATCTTAAACCAATAAGATTCAATAATTTTGGCCTTCTTGGTCTTTATCCTACATACACGCAGTTATCACTTTTTTCATCTAATCTACTTGCCAATCCATGGGGAAAGGGCCAATTCCACAACTACATAAATGTTGGTGCTCAAATGAATATTGAGATTGTAATCTTCAGCTACCTAAAAACAACATGGTCGCTGGGTTATGCTCATATTTGGGAGACAGGCAACAGCGCCGGGAACAAACTCTCCCGCGGAGAGTGGATGATCTCCTTAAAATTACTGTGATGCCAACCGCCACATGCTCCGTTGCAGGAGATGCTATTTCGTCAATTCAGCAAACAGGTTGTGCTTAGCCTCGTTGGTTGGAATGCTGTCACAGATAACATAATGCGGATCTCGTTTAGCTTCGTTGCAGAAGCTGCTATTTCAGCAATTCAGCAAACAGGTTGTGTTTAGCTTCGGAAAAGCCTC
>CAZNBA010000051.1:0-14234 GCA_964571395.1 uncultured Muribaculaceae bacterium | reverse complement strand
AGATTAAACCGATGGCTTCATTTGCCTTTGCTGCACAGACGGATTACGGTTACCCTGTAAACGGAGAGATGCAGGCAGGAACCCCTATTACCGTCAGCGGCACTAATTATATCTGGTCACCTGTCAACTGTGGCTATCAGCCAGTAGATGGAAGTTATAAAGGCTACCCTTATGGCAAACTGTACCAGTGGGGCAGGAAATATGGACAGGGATATATGAAAGACACATACGAAGATGCTACATATCCATCAGGGGATAATATTGTTGCCGGACCGGTTGCATTATCAGTTGGAGAAGATGCAGCCAATGCTGAAAAGTTTTATAAAAATTCAAGTTCTCCTTATGATTGGCTCTCTTCGAAAAATGATGCTCTATGGAATAGTGGAACAGAAGCAGCTCCGGTAAGAACGTCATACGACCCATGTCCTACCGGCTGGAGAGTACCTACAAGTGCAGAATTAACAGCTTTGCTTGGTGGAAATTTATCTCCTTTATTGGTTTCATACAATAGTCAGAATGGAGCATGGTTCAACGGTACAACTAGTCCAGGCGCCTCTGGAGTCTTCCTTCCTGCTGCCGGCTATCGCGACAACTATGGCTATGCCGTCGGTCGTGGTTCCTACGGCGGCCTCTATTGGTCGAGTACGCCGGATGGTGTCAGTGCATACAACTTGTTCTTTGACAATGGGGGTGCCAGCATGGGCTACAACTATCGCGCCTTCGGGTTCTCTGTCCGCTGTGTTAAGGACTGACCAGTCCTCAAGCGAGCCATAGGGCAGGCTAAGGTCGTCCCGAGAGGATTTGTAAGTCCGGTAACCCACCGGCGAGATATCGATAACCCTATTGCAAGCTCAACTCTTCTATCGGTTTGTCGTCAGTTGTCGTCGGTTATATAATTTGGCTTTAAGACCGCACTCTACTTTCTTCCAGCCAAGAATTCAGTGGTTACCCAATGCTTCCTGCTGCCGGCTATCGCAACAGCAATGGCAATGCCAACGATCGTGGTTCCAACGGCAACTATTGGTCAAGTACACCGAATGGTGACAATGCATACAACTTGAACTTTAACAATGGGAATGCCAACATGAACAACAACAATCGCGCCTACGGGTTCTCTGTCCGCTGTGTTAAGGAGTAGGCATATTAAATTGCGATAAAGGCCGCTCACAAATACAAATGGATTGGCCGTCTATAATACAATAAGAGGATGGCTAAAACTTTTTAGTCACCCTCTTATATATCTATGTATGTTCTACTTATTTCAAATTAGGATTAATTTTTCCCCATTCTGAAATTGCAGGGAGAACACCCATTGCGATAACCTCGTCACGAAGTGTGCAAAGATGTTTATAGCTCTCCTCCAATGCTTTATGCTCCTCTGGAGTTCCCTGTACCATCTTGTATGTAGCACCCTCTTTTGTTATGGAGGTCTCCATTGCCATCATAATATTCTTGAATTCAGGAGTATTTACATAAATTCCTGCAGGCCAGCGGAAAGCTTGTCCACCCATTGCTGCTGCTATCATCTCTATTGAGACGTAAGCAGGACTCTGGAATGATGAACGTCCGCGAAGATCTATTATATTCTTTCCTCCCTGGATAACACGCTGACGAAGTGCATCCCAATCTGCTGTAGGCATCTCTGCTCCTATGAGGCTTGTCAGAGGTTTTCCCTTCACAGTTGTAGTTGATGCGAATACTGCCATCTGCTCGCCATGACCGCCGTATGTTCTGCTGTTCTTTACCTCATCAGGAGAGATTTTGAAGTATTTTGCCAACTCACTGCGGAGGCGTGTACTGTCAAGTCCTGCAAGTGTGGTAACTTGTGATGGTTTCAACCCTGAGTGGATAAGGGTAATAAGACCTGTAATATCTGCAGGGTTGAAGATTACAACAACATGTTTTACATTAGGACAATAAGACTTGATGTTTTTACCGAAATCCTCTGCAATCTGTGCATTTCCCTTTAGCAGATCCTCTCTTGTCATACCGGCTTTACGAGCGGCACCGCCTGAAGAAACCACGTAAGAAGCACCTGTAAGTGCCTCTTTGATATCTGCTGTGAATGTGATGTTTGCACCCTCAAATCCGCAGTGGAACAGCTCTTCAGCTACACCTTGAAGACCTTTCTCATAGGGGTCGTATAGGCAGATGTTAGGGGTTAGTCTCATCATGAGAGCTGTCTGTGCCATGTTAGAGCCGATCATTCCGGCAGCACCAACTATTGTAAGTTTGTCATTTGTAAGAAATTCCATAATATAATTATATTATCTTTAGTTGAAATTATGTTTTAACTTCTGTCCGGGTTTGAAATGGAGCAAAAACCTTCGCGAAAGCGATGATAACACTACAAAAAAAAGGCCGTTCATTCAGAACAGCCTAAAATTTTATAAATATTCAAATAAAAGTAACTTTACTCTCTTGGAGAGAGACTTTTTTTAATTGTCTTATTGAGTTATTCCTCGTTAAGGTGCATATGTTGAACGTAAATTGCTTTTTTTAGTTCATCGCGTTTTGCAACTGACTTTTTGACAAAAGTTTTTCTGCTTCTAAGCTCGCGAATGACACCTGTTTTTTCAAATTTGCGTTTGAATTTCTTTAAAGCTCTCTCTATGTTCTCACCCTCTTTAATGGGTACTATAATCATAATGTTACCACCTCCTTTTTCTAATGGGCTGCAAAAGTAGCTAAAGATTTTCATTTTGCAAAATAAATATTGCCGAATTGACTGAGTCTCTTTCTCATGTTGTCCGTTTCCTCACTGTTTTTCCCCTTTGCCTCTTTCTATTTGTCTTTACGGCGCCAGGTACTTTTTCTTCTGGCTTAACTTACGCTGTGCATCGCCTCTCTTTTGCTTTTTGGCCATTCATGCCCCTTTTAGCTCCCTTTCTATTAATACCAATTAGTTTATTTATTTGAGCAAATGGTCTATAATTATGTTCGGAGAGTAGGAATCTGTTATGTTTTTTTTTGTCTGATTTTTTTTGAGTTGTATAATAGGCCTAAAAATTATAAATTTGCAAGATTATGCCGGAGTGTGTTATGAAATGTATGCAAATGGCTGTACATTGCTTAATAAACGATTGTAAAATTTCCGGTCAGCGAGCTTTTTATAAAGATTGCTCGATTTATTGAGAAGTTGTTGATGCGGTAACGTGACTATTTTGAGTGGATTAGATAATAAATTAAATAAATATAAGATTACATATATGGAAGATTTTATGAAAATGGTTTGTGAAGGAATTCCAACTACACTTCCAAAAGCCAGACCTTATGACAAGGATGCGAATCACGCACCCAAAAGAAAAGATATATTGACAAAGGAGGAGAAGCAACTTGCTTTGAAAAATGCCCTGAGGTATTTTCCTCGTGAACTTCATGCAAAGCTTGCTCCTGAATTTGCGAATGAACTCAAGGATTACGGACGTATCTATATGTACAGGTATAAACCTGATTATAAGATAAATGCCCGTTCTATTCATGACTTTCCCCATAAGTCGGAGGCTGCGGCTGCAATTATGTTGATGATAAGTAATAACCTCGACAACGCTGTAGCTCAGCATCCTGAGGAACTTATTGTTTACGGCGGCAATGGTGCAGCTTTCCAGAATTGGGCGCAGTATAGGCTTACAATGAAGTATCTTTCGGAGATGACCGATGAGCAGACTCTTGTTTTGTATTCTGGACATCCTATGGGATTGTTCCCTTCTCACAAGAATGCTCCGCGTCTTGTCATTACAAACGGTATGTTGATTCCCAACTACTCCTCTCAGGATAATTGGGAGAGATTTAACGCGATGGGAGTTTCGCAGTATGGACAGATGACAGCCGGTTCCTTTATGTATATAGGTCCTCAGGGAATTGTGCATGGAACAACAATAACGGTTCTTAACGCTGCAAGAATGCAGGTACGCAGGGCGCTTGAAAAGAGAGTTGCAGGTGAGGGGGGAGATGTTGCAGCTGCTCATAATACAGTAATAGGACATGATCAGATAGCTGGAAAATTATTTGTGAGTTCAGGATTAGGAGGAATGTCGGGTGCACAGCCTAAAGCTGCAGTTATTGCAGGTGTAGTGGGAGTTATAGCTGAGGTTAACGGAAAAGCTATTGAGAAACGTCACTCTCAGGGCTGGGTAGATGAGGTATATGATGATTTGGATAAGTTGTTGCCGCGTATAGAGAAGGCACGAAATGGTAGAGAGGCGGTTTCAATTGCATACCATGGCAATATAGTTGATCTTTGGGAGAGATTTGCAAAGGACAATGTAAAGGTAGATTTAGGTTCTGACCAGACCTCTTTGCATAATCCGTGGGCAGGTGGATATTATCCGGTAGGCCATTCATTTGAGGAGAGTAATAAAATGATGTCAGAAGAGCCTGTAAGATTCAAAGAGTGTGTTCAGGAGAGTTTGAGAAGGCATGTTGCCGCAATAAATAAGTTGGCTGCAAACGGAATGTATTTCTTTGATTACGGGAATGCCTTTTTGCTTGAGGCTTCACGTGCCGGTGCTGATATTTATGCTCCCGGATCAGGTCCTGATACTATTGAAACTGAAAAGACTAAAAAATTCAGATATCCCTCTTATGTCCAGGATATAATGGGTCCTCAATTCTTCGATTACGGTTTTGGCCCGTACAGATGGGTTTGTACCTCCTCAAAACCGGAGGATCTTGCCTATACGGATAAACTTGCCATTGAGGTACAGGAGGAGATACTTAAAAGTGCTCCGGTTGAGATAAAACACCAATTGGAGGATAATATTCACTGGATTAGAGAGGCCGGTAAAAATAATTTGGTAGTAGGTTCTCAGGCCAGAATATTATATGCCGATGCAGAGGGGCGTATAAAGATAGCTCTTGCTATGAACAGGGCTATTCGTGAGGGTAAGGTTAAAGCTCCTATAGTACTTGGACGTGACCATCATGATGTTTCCGGTACAGATTCCCCATACAGAGAGACCTCTAATATTTATGATGGTTCTGCTTTTACTGCCGATATGGCAATTCAGAATGTTATCGGTGACTCTTTCCGTGGTGCTTCGTGGGTTTCTATCCATAATGGCGGTGGTGTTGGCTGGGGAGAGGTTATTAACGGCGGATTCGGAATGGTTATAGATGGTTCCGAGGAGTCTGACGAAAGAATCAAGAGGATGCTGTACTGGGATGTAAACAACGGAATATCACGACGTAGCTGGGCCCGCAACGATGGTGCGATGTTTGCTATTAAGCGGGAAATGGAGAAAAACCCTCAATTGAAGGTTACTATTCCGAATATAACAGATGAGACTCTTGTTGAGAAGACAATTGAGGAGAGTCTGCGATAAGTTAAAAAAGGCTGTTGTTTACAAATAAATGACTAACTTTGCGCGCTTTTAATTTAGGAAGTCATTTAATTTTATTGGAATTTTGGTGGCTTTTTTAGTGATTTTGCGGACCAAGCAAAATAGCAACTAAAGAGATTGTGGAAAGAGGTATGGTAAAAAAAATAATTGATAAAATATTATTTAGTAGCATACCTAAGATGAATATCTAACTGCAACAACAGCGAAAGGTATTATATGAAGTAATATAGTATTTCATGATAAAATGCATTTTACAAAATTGAAGACATTTTACAAAACATTTAAAAATATAACTTAAGTATATGGCAGAAAAATTATTTGCTGAGTTTCCACCTGTCTCCACTGAGGAGTGGGAAAAGGTGATAACGACAGATTTAAAAGGTGCCGATTACGAGAAAAAACTCGTATGGAAGACCATGGAAGGTTTTTCGGTTCGCCCTTATTATCGTGCCGAGGATCTTAAAAATCTAAAACATTTGAGAGTAGCTCCCGGATGTTTCCCATTTGTAAGGGGCACAAAAGATAACAATAAATGGCTTACTCGTCAGGATTATTGCGCTTGTGACGGTAACTATACCAGAGCTAACGCTGAGGCAATTGATGGTCTGAAGAAGGGCGTCAATGCTGTCGGTTTCTGTCTCGAGGGTAAAAAACCTGTAAGTGAGAAGGAGATGCAGACTTTGCTCAAGGGTATAGACCTTGCAAAGACAGAGGTTAACTTTGTAGGTTGCTGCTGCGCTACTGCTGAGATTATTAAATCTTTTATCGCGGTAGTAAAGGCTCAAAATATCAGTGCTGACAATGTAAAGGCCTCTTTTGATTTTGATCCTCTAAGGGTGATGAATCAGAAAGGAGCTTTCTGCTCAGATAAGTCTATGGATCAGCTTGCAGATTGTGCAAAAGCTGCTGCAGGCTATCATTATGTGAGAGTAGTTGGTGTTGAAGCGTATGCCTTTAATGATGCCGGTGCAAGTCTCGTTCAGGAGGTTGCGTTTGCTCTTTCTATGGGTAGCGAGTATATGAATAAGCTTATGGAGGCAGGTCTTTCTGCTGATGAGGCTGCTCATTGCATTAAATTTACCTTCTCAGTTGGTTCTACTTACTTCATGGAGATTGCAAAATTCCGTGCAGCACGTCTGTTGTGGGCTAATGTGATCAAGAGTTATGGTGCAGCAAAAGAGTGCAGCGAGAAGATGAAAATTCATGCTGTGACAAGCGGTTGGAATCAGACCGTTTATGATCCATATGTAAATATGCTACGAGGAACAACCGAGGCTATGAGTGCTGCTCTTGCCGGTGTTGATTCTTTGGAGGTTCTTCCTTTCGATTATGCTTTCCGTTATCCTAACGAGTTTAGCAACAGAATTGCAAGGAATGTTCAATCCATACTTAAAGAGGAGGCTCATTTTGATAAAGTTGTGGATCCTGCTGCCGGTTCTTATTATATTGAGGAGCTTACTAATTCAATTGCAAATGCAGCTTGGACTCTCTTTAAACAGATTGAGGAGAAGGGTGGTTATATTGTAGCCTTTAAAGAGGGCTTTATTCAGAGTGCAATTAAGGAGACCGCTGTAAACAGAGATAAGAGAATTGCTACCCGTAGAGATTCCATTCTTGGGGTGAACCAATTCCCTAACTTTACGGAGGTAGTAGATAAAGATGTTACTAATGAGGTTGTTACAAGAAAACCTGCTACTGAGGTTTCGGGTGCCATGATTGGACAACCGCTCGAGAAATATAGAGGTGCTCAGGCCTTTGAGGCAATGCGTTTCGCAACAGATAAATGCAACAAGAAGCCGGTAGCCTTTATGGTTACATTCGGTAATCTTGCAATGTGCCGTGCAAGAGCTCAGTTCTCTTGTAATTTCTTTGCTGTTGCAGGTTTCAAGGTAGTTGACAATAATAGATTCGCTTCTGCAGAGGAGGGAGTACAGGAGGCTTTAAAGGCTAAGGCGGAGATTATTGTTGCCTGCTCATCAGATGATGAATATGCAGTTGCCGTTCCGGAAATGGCAAAACTAATAGGCGATAAGGCTATTGTTGTTGTTGCCGGTGATCCTGCTTGTAAGGAGGAACTTACTGCAAAGGGTATCACTAATTTCATTAATGTGAAGAGCAATGTTCTTGAGACACTCAAGGGATATCAGGCTAAATTAGGTATAAAATAATTGGGTGTTAAACATTTAAAAATCAAAAATCATGCGTCCGAAATTTAAAGATATAGAATATAAAGGCGGGGCAGCCTGTGGAAAGCAGGTAAATGAAGAATGGATGACCCCCGAGAAGATTGTCGTTAAGACAAATTACAACGAGTCCGATTTGGAAGGTATGGAGCATCTTAACTATGCTGCCGGTATTGCACCGTTCCTTCGTGGCCCGTATAGCACAATGTATGTTCAAAAACCTTGGACAATACGTCAGTATGCCGGTTTTTCCACAGCTGAGGAGTCTAATGCATTTTACAGAAGAAACCTTGCTGCTGGTCAGAAAGGTCTTTCTGTTGCATTTGACCTTGCAACACACAGAGGCTATGATGCCGATCATCCTCGTGTAGTTGGTGATGTTGGTAAGGCAGGTGTAAGTATTTGCAGTGTGGAGGATATGAAGATTCTCTTTGATCAGATTCCTTTGAATAAGATGTCTGTTTCAATGACAATGAACGGTGCAGTTCTTCCTATTTTATCTTTTTATATTGTAGCAGGTCTTGAGCAGGGTGCAAAACTCGAGGAGATGGCCGGTACAATTCAGAACGATATTCTTAAGGAGTTCATGGTCCGTAATACTTATATTTATCCGCCTGAATTTTCAATGAGAATTATCGGTGATATTTTCGCATATACTTCCAAGAATATGCCTAAGTTCAACAGTATCTCCATATCGGGATACCACATGCAGGAGGCAGGTGCTACAAGTGATATTGAGATGGCATATACTTTGGCAGATGGTCTTGAGTATTTGAGAACAGGTGTAAAGGCAGGTATTCCTGTAGATAATTTTGCTCCTCGTCTCTCTTTCTTCTGGGCAATTGGTATGAACCATTTTATGGAGATTGCCAAAATGCGTGCTGCAAGAATGATTTGGGCTAAACTTGTTAAGGAGTTCAATCCTAAGAATCCTAAATCTCTCTCTTTGAGAACCCACTGCCAGACTTCAGGTTGGTCTCTTACGGAGCAGGATCCGTTCAATAATGTTGCCAGAACATGTATTGAGGCAATGGGTGCGGCTTTGGGACATACCCAGTCCTTACATACAAATGCTCTTGACGAGGCAATTGCACTTCCTACAGATTTTTCTGCGCGTATTGCAAGAAATACTCAGATTTATATTCAGGAAGAGACAAATGTTTGCAAATCAATTGACCCATGGGCTGGTTCATATTATGTTGAGTCTCTTACCAAAGAGATTGCCGATAAGGCTTGGGAACATATTCAGGAGGTTGAGAAACTTGGTGGTATGGCTAAAGCCATTGAAACCGGTATTCCTAAATTGAGAATAGAGGAGGCAGCTGCTCGCAAACAGGCAAGAATCGACTCAGGTACAGATAAAATTATAGGTATCAACGAATACAGATTGGAAAAAGAGGCTCCGATTGAGATTTTGGATGTCGACAATGCAAAGGTACGCGAACAGCAGATCGCAAGATTGAAAGAGGTGCGTGCAAAACGCGATAATCAAAAAGTTAAACAATGTCTTGCAGCTATTACAGAGGCGGTTAAAACAAAATCGGGCAATCTTTTGGAACTTGCAGTGGAAGCAGCGAAAGCACGTGCTACCCTTGGTGAGATTTCAGATGCTTGCGAGGTTGTAGTTGGAAGATATAAAGCAGTTATACGTATGAATACAGGTGTTTATTCTTCTGAAGTAAAGAATGATCCACAGTTCGAAGAGGCAAAGAAGCTCGTTTCTAAATTTGCAAAGAAAGAGGGTCGTCAGCCGCGTATTATGATTGCAAAACTTGGACAGGATGGTCACGACCGTGGAGCTAAGGTTGTTGCAACCGGTTATGCCGATTGCGGTTTTGACGTAGATATGGGACCATTGTTCCAGACTCCTGAAGAGGCTGCAAAGCAAGCTGTTGAGAATGACGTTCACGTTGTAGGAGTCTCCTCTCTTGCAGCAGGTCATAAGACACTTGTTCCACAGATAATAGGTGAGCTCAAAAAACTCGGACGTGAAGATATTATAGTAATTGCCGGCGGTGTAATACCTGCACAGGATTACGATGTTCTTTACAAATCGGGTGCTGCAGCAATATTCGGTCCCGGAACTCCGGTTGCTTATGCTGCAATAAAGATAATGGAGCTCCTGAACCAGAAATTCGAGTAAGAATTGAGTCCGCAGGGTCCTCGATAAAATTATTGTACCCTGTACTTTTTATCAATAAATACAAATGGAAAAGAAAGACTTATTGAAAGAGACCATTAAGCACGTTGACATTAAAAGTTACGATTCAACTGCGCTTATCAATGCAATGCGCGAAATGTCATTCACATCTCGCGATACAGCACGTGCTGCCGATATCTTTATGATGATGGTTGCCGAGAAACCTTGTACAAATATCCTCACTATTGCAGGAAGTACAAGTGCTGCAGGATGTATGCAGGTTTATGTCGATATGGTTAAAAACAAAATGGTAGATGCGGTTGTTTCCACTGGAGCTTCAATAATTGATATGGATTTATTTGAGGCGCTGGGATTCAAACACTACAAGGGACGTCAAGATGTTCCTGATATGCAGTTGCGCGAATTATATATCGATCGTATTTACGATACATTCATTGATGAGGAAGAGTTACAGGAGTGCGACCATGCCACTTATGTTGTGGCTAATTCTCTGGAACCTCGTCCATATTCTTCGAGAGAGTTCATTTGGGAGCTTGGAAAATGGCTTCATGATGGCCATGCTGTAAAGAAAGAGAGTCTTATACAGACTTGTTATGAGTGCGGAGTTCCTATTTTCTGCCCTGCATTTTCTGACAGCAGCGCCGGTTTCGGAATTGGAAAACATCAGTGGGAGAATCCCGACAAACATGTTTCAATTGATTCCGTTAAGGATTTCCTTGAACTCACCAGAATTAAGATGGAGGCTGGTACGACAGGACTTTTCATGGTAGGTGGCGGTACACCAAAGAACTTTGCGCAGGACACAGTTGTTTGCGCGGAGATTCTCGGTCATGAGGTTCCTATGCACAAATATGCTATCCAGATTACTGTTGCAGATGTACGTGACGGTGCATGCTCATCATCTACTCTCAAAGAGGCTTGCTCTTGGGGTAAGGTTGATGTAACATACGAGCAGATGGTATATGCCGAGGGTACAACCGTTATTCCGGCAATTGCCAGCTACGTATATCATAATGGTGATTGGCGTAACAGAGAGTATAAGAATTGGAACAAGCTGTTTCTTAAGAAATAATCTTTGGAGAGGATTATAAATATCATGAGACCATCCGACAATCGGGTGGTCTTTTTTTAGTATGAGATTTCAGACAGCCCATATTTTTATTGCATGATGCGTGAGTTATTTAAAATAGTCTTATCTTTGTTTTGAAGGAACAAATCAGATGTAAAAGTGATAGGATAGCAAAGCGGCTATCAGACTCTTACAAAACCTTGATAGGTTTCATAATCAAATTTTTATTAATAGTATGAAGCAAATAATGATTTTATTGCTTGCACTCTCTTTCTCTTTTGTGCAGGCTGGAGCTCAAAATTCCGATTCAACTCAAATTGTAAAGGATAATAGTTACAATGCGAGATTCAATAAATATTTAAGTCAGAACGATACTATTTTCGCAAAATCCGTTATGACTGATTGGTGTGAGGAGAGTCCGAATGATCCGGAACGGTATGTGGCGATGTTTAACTACTATCTTGTTACCTCAATGGATAAAGTGGCTGAAATGGCAAAATTGAAACCTGCCGACCCTGATTGTGTCGCTTTGCCGTTGAGAGACAGTCTTGGTAATGCGACAGGTTATATAGTTACAAAAACAGTGTACAAGGAGGCTCAAGCTACTGCTGCAATGGAGGCTATCAGCAAGGGAATTGAGAACTATCCGTCAAGATTAGATATGCGCTATTGCAAAATATATCTTTTAGGAAAGTTGAAGCGTTGGAAAGATTATACAAATGAGGTACTAACAACAATCAGCTATGCTCAGTCGCATAATAATCAGTGGTTATGGACAAATGGGGTATCGTTGGAAAATGGTAAGGAGGCGCTTGCTATGAGTGTTGAGGAGTATCAACAATTACTTTTTATTGGTGATGTGGATGGTACCAATATGCGTGCGATTGCGGAGGTGATGTTAAAAGAGGATTCAAAGAGCATGGGTAGCTTAAACTATATGGCTGTCTCTTATATTAAGGATAACGACTATTCCAAGGCCTTGCAGTATCTAAAGAAGGCCGAGAAGATTCAAGGAGATGATCCTGCAGTCTTAAAAAATATGGCATTTGTATACAAGCAGAAAGGCGATGAAAAACGAAGAAACGAGTGTTTGGAGAGACTAAAAAAGGTTATGGAGCCTTAATTATCGTAGTTGAGGTGGTAATGTTTGCGGGCGATAGGTCCTGTTTGCTCCGTTGTTCATGATTGTAAGCAAGGCCCCTATAATGCGGACAAAGCCATTATTACTCTTGTTCATTTTTCTCAAAAATTCTGGGGAGTTGCCTGTTTCAGCTCCATTTAAATGTTGGCGTATATCGGTCAGAAGACGGTCCATTGCTTCGCGTTGTTCTTTGGTGGCAGCCCAGTCGTTGTTGAAATAACCCATGTCTATCATTTTCCTATAGTACCCGTCTACTCCGGTAGAGAAGCGGTCCATTTTAATGAGCTCTTGTTTTAGCTGTTGCTGGTATAGGTACGGCGACGAGTTAGGATTGATACTTAGCCTGTTTGCTCTTGAAGAGGGAGTTAAGGTTTTGCTGTCTAACAGGGTCTTCTTTTGCCTGAGTTCCTGCTTTATGAAAATTTCCACAGAATCTTTAAATGAGAGGTTTATCAGTTTTGTATCCACGGCCTTTTTCAAAATCTCCATTAATTGTATCTCATCTCTTGTTGCAACTCCGTTTTGAGCGGATGTCTTCTTTGTTGGCAGTGTCATAAAAAGGCCGGTAAATAGTAAAGTTATTAGTGTAATACTGTTGAGTTTGAAGTGTTTGTAGTGGAAGTTGCTGAAATTTTTATTACTGATACACCTTTTTATGGTTTGAGCATATGTGGTTGATTTATTATAATAAAGGATGTGGTTGCTCATTTGGTTTTAGTCTTTTAATTGTTGCATTTCAAGCAATATTACTCAATAAAAACAAAAAAAGTGCCAGCGTGTTCTATGTGTATCAAAGGGCTATTTCTATTTTTGGAATATTGTCAAAAATTGTCAATGTGCCGTAATAACTTTGCAATAACAATAAATATTAATGTTATGTCAAGTGTATTTTCAATAGTTTTAGTAATGGTTCTGCTTTCAATTGCTGTTACAGTAATCTATTTTCTATTTAAGTTGTTTATTGCCCTTGTGGTATGGTTATTAGACAAAACCTTCGATGATAATGGCAATGTGAGGTGGTAATGTTGATTTATTACCTCTTGGTACCATTCTGCGCGCGTTTTTTTTCTTTATTGCGAGCGAACAGGTGGTATAGAATTGGAACTAACCTTCAGTTCGAAAGACTAAGATTCAGCTCCTAAAAACCGGGCGGATATGCTCCGGAATATGTACAACTTAGCGGGATTATTGTATATAAATGTAATATAGGTTGTATTTAGTGGGGGAAATGGGATATTTGCAGCTAATATCGCGTATTAATTATTATATTTGAAAAATTTATTGTATGAAACGATTATTTTTTCTTTTTTTATTAGTGTGTCCGTTTGTTGCATCGGCGCAGTGGAACTTTTCTCAAAGAGCCTTTGTGGTAGATACTTCGTATCAAAAACAGTTTTTGTTTCCTGAGGATTCTGCAGGGAATATTCTCTTCATGAAGGTAATTAAATGTGAATTGGATGCTAATTCAATATTAAATAATAGTAAAAAATTTGCGAGTGAGATAAAAAGCAGATTTAATTGCGGAGTGAATAATTATTTTGTGAATGACAATAGTCTCTCTTTTACTGTACAACTCCCTGTGGGGAAGGATGTTTATGCAACACCGGTGGGTGCATTTTCGAGAGATGTATCTAAGGTAAAATTCAAAGTTACTATTGAGGTTAAGGAGAAAAGGTTTAGATACACTCTTACCGATTTTTATACCCACAGGAGAATGATCCGTGGAGAGGCCTTGTCTGAGGGGCAGTCAAATATCCTTCATTTTCAGCGTTATGATGCTCTGCTTAAAGAACGTAAGGTCTATTCGGAAAAGTCAACAAAACGTGCTCAAGAAAATATGGCCGTGAAGGATAGAGAGATTATAAAGGAAAAATCTCAGTATGAAGCTGAATATAAAGCAGTTCTCTTATTTATTGATTTTCTTGAGAAGTCTTGTTCCAAGACCGAAAGTGGTTTTTAAAGGAGCAGTTATTATTATAAGTAGGTTTGCCACTGAGAATAACCTCCAACGTAAAAGACTATTCTTCAAACATTTGGGTAGTCAGGTATTTTTCGGCACGGTCTGGAAAGATAACTACTATATTTTTCCCTTTTGCGTGGTGTGCCACTTTGAGAGCTGC
This sequence comes from uncultured Muribaculaceae bacterium, assembly GCA_964571395.1. Classification (GTDB taxonomy): domain Bacteria; phylum Bacteroidota; class Bacteroidia; order Bacteroidales; family UBA932; genus Egerieousia. Next base: position 218 of record CAZNBA010000051.1, on the reverse strand, counting down.
ATACATGGCTGCACCACTGCTCATACCAGCAAAAATTCCCTCTTTCAGGACTATTTCCCTGGCTGTTTTTATGGCTATATCGCTCTCTATCATTACTCTTATATCTATTTGAGCCGGGTCATAAATTGTTGGAACGATTGCCTCCTCCATGTTTTTAAGCCCTTGGATATAATGTCCTTTGGTTGGCTCCGCCACAACAATCTTGATATCAGGATTCA
>CAZNBA010000050.1:0-14973 GCA_964571395.1 uncultured Muribaculaceae bacterium | reverse complement strand
ATAATTGCGATATTCGCGCCTCAATTGATGAGAGGAGTGAGACTGTGGGGAAGAAAATCAGAGAGAATGAACTTAAGAGGCTGCCTTATCAACTTGTTGTAGGTGAGAAGGAACAGACTTCTGACACTGTCTCTGTAAGAAAGCAGGGAGGTGAAGATCTCGGCGCAATGAGTCTCAATGAATTTGAGAAACTTATTAAAGAGGAGATAAAAGCTATGTTAGCTTAAATAAATAACTTTTATAAAATATTGTTTAACAAAATAGGAGGACTGATATATCGCAACACCTTTTAAACCGCGTCCGGGTGGCTTTATTAAAAAGACGAATAAGCCATCAACCTCAGGACCCAGAACTGGCAAGGCCGGACATTTTAACCCTCAACGCAAGACAAATGAAGAGGGGCCAAGAGTAAATGAAGAGATTAGAGTACCACAGGTAAGAGTGGTGGGGGACAATGTGCCCGAACAGGGAATTTTTCCAACACGTGAGGCTCTTAAAATGGCTGCGGATCTTGAGCTTGATCTTGTTGAGATTTCGCCTAATGCAAATCCGCCTGTCTGTAAAATAATAGATTACCAAAAGTATCTTTATCAGCAGAAGAAAAAGGCAAAGGAGATGAAGGCGAATGCTACTAAGGTGGTAATCAAGGAGATTCGTTTTGGGCCTCAGACCGATGAACATGATTTTCAGTTCAAACTCAAGCATGCACAGAATTTTTTAAATGAGGGTGCAAAGGTTAAGGCGTATGTCTTTTTCAGGGGCAGGTCAATTCTTTTTTCAGAGCAGGGAGAGAAGTTATTATTGAGATTTGCAGTTGAGTTGGAGGAGTATGGAAAGGCTGAGCAGATGCCTAAACTCGAGGGTAAAAGGATGATAATGATGATAGCTCCTATTAAGAAGAAATAAAAAGGGTATCCGGCAGTGATGTCGGGGTACCGATTATTAATAACTAAAATATTAAAGCGATGCCAAAATTGAAAACCAATTCCGGTGCCAAAAAGCGTTTCGAGCTTACCGGATCGGGTAAAGTAAAAAGAAAACATGCTTATAAACGTCATATTCTGACCAAGAAGACTAAAAAGCAGAAAAGAAATTTGACTCACACAGGTCTGATAGCTGAGGTGGATCAAAAAAGAGTTAAAGGGCTTATTTTAGCTTAAATTATTTATTAACCGAGTGCTCAGCAGACTAAGTTTCTTAGGGAGAAGAACGCTGACATTCATAAAATTTTAAATTATGCCAAGATCGGTAAATTCGGTAGCTTCAAGAGCTCGCCGCAAGAAAATTTTAAAACAAACCAAGGGTAACTTCCACGCGCGTGCTAACGTCTGGACTGTTGCCAAGAACACCTATGAAAAGGGGTTGACTTACGCATACAGAGATCGTAAGACAAAGAAAAGGATGTTCCGCTCATTATGGATTCAAAGAATCAACGCTGCAGCTCGTGCTCACGGAATGAACTATTCTCAGTTTATTGGCAAACTCGCTAAGAGTAATGTAGGACTGAATCGTAAAGTACTTGCAGATTTGGCAATGAACAATCCACAGGCATTCGAGGCCATATTGAATTCAGTTAAATAGATACAATGACTTGCCCACGAAACAGATGGATTAAATTTACCCTTTGGGGTGGCCTTTACCTTTTATGGGTTATATGGCTTGGGAATTATTGGTGGTTGTTTGGACTCCCGATAATTTTTGACCTGTATATAACAAGAAAGGTGAAATGGGCATTCTGGAGAAAGAAGTCAGGCAAAGGAAAACCAAATGTATGGTTAGAGTGGCTTGATGCGATTATTTTTGCATTAGTGGCTGCTACCTTTATCAGGATCTTCTTTTATGAGGCATATACCATACCATCCTCTTCAATGGAGAGGTCGCTTATGGTTGGTGACTATCTGTTTGTGAGTAAAATTGCATACGGGCCAAAGGTTCCGCAAACACCTCTCTCTTTTCCTCTTGTTCATAATGTAATGCCGATAATTGGAGGTGAATCCTATTCGACAATCATTCAGAACAAATATAGAAGGCTTAAGGGCTTTTCAAAAGTTAAGAGAGACGATATTGTTGTATTCGGGTTTCCTCACGGAGATACAGTTCTTACAGCTGCTCCTCAGGATGATTATTATACCCATGTGAGGCTTAACGGCAGGGAATATACCAAGAAGATGTTGGGTCCTGTTATTGTTAGGCCAATTGATAAAAAAGACAATTATGTTAAAAGGTGTGTCGCGATTGCCGGCGATTCGTTAAAGGTCGTTAACGGTAAAGTGTTTGTGAACGGTAAGCCCCAGCCTGCCTATGAAGGTATACAGAGTACATATACGGTGTATACAAATGGCAATGCTGTTAATTCCAAAATTCTTTCCGATATGGGAATGAATATGGAAGAGGTTTATTACGATTCATCATTACCGGGATATCCCAATCTTTCGCTTACACAGGATGAATTAATAAAGTTAAGGGGTCTTGGTAATATTGTTGAGATAAGGGAAAATATTGATGTTTATCCTCCTGATTATCCCGATTCTCCTCTAATGCTTTTTCCTTTTGAGGAAAGTTTTAGATGGACAAGAGATAATTACGGACCTCTATGGATTCCGCAAAAAGGCACCACGGTTACTCTTACAAAGGGGAATATTTCTCTTTATGACAGAATTATAACTGTGTATGAGAAAAATTCATTGATTGTAAAGGAGGATGGAATTTATATTAATGGCAAAAAAACTGACAATTATACATTTAAGCAGGATTATTTCTTTATGATGGGGGATAACAGGCACAATTCACTTGATTCTCGTTATTGGGGATTTGTACCTGAGGACCACATAGTGGGAACTCCTGCCGTTATTTGGTTTTCAACGGATAAAAACAAATCGTTCCCGTCTAATATTCGTTGGAAGAGGATATTCAAGTTTCTATAAAAAATTTGTATATTTTAAAAAAAAGAGGGATATTTGCACCTCAAATTTGAATAATATTAAAAAAATATATACGAAATGGCAAGGATTTGTCAAATTACAGGGAAAAAAAGCATGAATGGAAACAATGTTTCCCATTCAAAACGTCGTACTAAACGCGAATTTTCTCCCAATCTCAGAAGCAAACGCTTTTGGTCAGAGGAGGAAAACAGGTTTATTACACTAAGAGTTAGCGCGGCTGGCATTAGAAAAATATGTAAAAAGGGATTGGAAACTTGCATAAAGGAGGCTCAGTCCAAAGGTTTAATTGATTTAGTGTAAATTAGAGAGACATGGCAAAAAAAGGTAATAGAGTTCAGGTTATACTGGAGTGTACTGAACAAAAGGAGAGCGGTGTACCGGGAATGTCCAGGTATATAACCACTAAAAATAAAAAGAATACAACCCAAAGGTTGGAGCGTAAGAAGTATAATCCTTTTCTAAAGAAGGTAACTTTGCATCGCGAGATCAAATAATTATAAAATATTTAGAAAATGGCAAAGAAGGCAGTCGCTACATTCAGCGGTAATAAGGCGGCCAGTAAGAATGTCGTAAAATGCATTCGTATGTACAAGTCGCAAAAGACAGGTGCTTATGCATTTGATGAGGAGATAATTCCAACTGACCAGGTTAAAGATTTTTTTAACAAAAAATAATCGGATATTCCCTGTTTATATGCAGGTAGAGAGATATAAAAAGTGATCGAAATTTTTCGGTCACTTTTTTTTCTTATATTTGTAGCTACCCACAAATTAATCTATGTCTGACGTTGATTTATTAAATAGGCTTAAGAAGGGGGAGCAGGAGGCTTTCCGTGAGACCTTCTATAGATACTATGCCGATTTGGTGATTTTTTCTTGCAATATACTAAAAGATAAGTATGCTGCAGAGGATGTCGTCCAAGATTTTTTTATCAAATTTTGGCAGGAAAGAAAATTTATGTCAGTTTCTTCTTTAAAAGGGTATCTTTTCCTCTCGGTTAAAAACGCTTCACTTAATTTAATAAGAGATGAACTATCGCGGGAAAAACGTAATGTCGGTTATTCTAATGAGATTTCCAGAGGGCTTTTTGAAGGACATTCAGTTTATGATCAGCAGATAGAGGAGAACAAATTAGAAAGGATTAAAAACAGTATTGAGAAACTTCCAGATAGCAGGAAGAGAATCTTGGTTCTTTGTTATTATCATAATATGAAGTATAGGGAGGTTGCGGAACTGTTAAACATTTCAATCAATACTGTAAAGGTTCAAATGGGGAGAGCATTGAAATTTATTAAAGAAAATTCCTTTTTTTTGTAATACTAAAAATGCTTTTCGGTGTCTTATCAGTAAAAGGATAGAATACCGTTATGAGTAATGAGATTATTTGGGAAATCATCTCCTCAAAGATAAAGGGTGAATACATTTCAGAACAGGATGAACAACTGTTCAGACAATGGATTGAGGCCTCTGTGGAGAATGCTAACATATACCATTCGATAGAAAATTTTTTCTCCTCTGAGAATATGAGACATTCAATTGATGTGGATGAGGCGTATCGGAATGTTATAAGGCGTATGGAGATTGTTTCCGATAAAAAGAAAAAAGTTGAACGAAAAGTCAAACTTTGGAGAATTTCTGTTGCTGCTGCAATTTTTGTAGGGATACTTCTAACAATAGGTCTTGTTGTTTTCAATACAAACCAGGATACTTTCTTTGCCGAAAATATTGAATCGGGTAGCAGAGATAGTATTAATGTGGTTCTTGGGCTTCACAACGGCAAAAATATAATTATTAACCGCGATAAATTTATGAATATCGCCAACAATAGTTTGGTTGCCAGCAATCATAATGGAGTTCTAAATTGTGTCTCTGGCGATGGCGATGAAAACTATAATACAATTAGTACCCCCACAGGAAAGGATTATAAGATTGTGCTTAATGACGGTACAGAGATTTGGCTTAATTCGCAGACAACTCTTGCTTTCCCCTCTGTATTCGATAGTCGTGAGAGGCGAGTGAAACTTATAGGGGAGGCTTTTTTCAAAGTTGCCAAAAATTCAAAATGGCCATTTATAGTAGAAACTCAGCATATATGTATTTCTGTTACTGGTACCTCCTTTGATGTGAAATCTTATCAAGGTGATGCTAACGAATTGGCAACTCTTGTTGAAGGTTCCGTAAAGATAGCTTCAAAATTGAGGCCTCATGATAATGTGGATCTTCTTCCAAATGAACAATATTCAATTGATCTCGCCTCCGGAAAACAATTGATTCGCGAGGTTGATGCTGATATTTATACTGCATGGATGAATAAAATGTTTGTGTACAAAAATCTTCAGTTGTCTGATGTCATGAAGGATATTTCACGTTGGTATAATATTAAATATCGTTTTCTTGATACTTATTCTGCTTCAATGAGAATATCAGCTAATGTCGAGAAAGGAAGGGGAATAGATAATATTATGCAGATTATCGGGAAATTGAATAATATTAATGTGAAACATATAAACAATGAATATATAATAGAATCGATATGTAAATGAAAAAAGCGGGGAATGTTGCAGCATTGCACCCGCCTAAAAATTTAATTTTTTAATACTTACACAAAGTTATGAAAATAATTCAAAAACAAGTGAAATTTCCACCGGAAAAAAACAGATTATTAAAATCATTCTTTATTCTGGTCATGATTCTCTCTTCATTTATGTTACAATCATTTATTACCATTGATGATACAAAGGTAACAATAAATGTAAAAAATGTCTCTATTGAGCAGGTACTCTGGAAGTTGAAAGAACAGACTAAAATTGAGTTTGTTTATGGTACGGATGATTTAAAAGCCTATAAAAATGTAAGTTTGAATATGGTTAATAAATCTTTGAAGTCTGTTCTTGATCATCTCTTTTCTGCTACTGATCTTAAGTACGAACTTTCCAAGGATGTAATCATTATTACAAAACGTACGGCCGATGAGATCAGGCAGTTGGGAGATAACAAGAAATTTATCAAAGGTACAGTTAAAGATTCTAATGGAGAGCCTCTTCCCGGTGCCTCTATTCTTATCGTTGGAACGACTATTAATTATTTTTCAGATATTGACGGAAAATTTCAGATAGAGGCTGATAAGGTTAATCCTCAGTCTGTTTTGAAAGTTACCTATATAGGTATGAAGGGTGAGGAGTCGGTTGTCGGTTCGAGGAGAGAAGTTAATTTCGTCCTTAATGATATGGCACAGCAGATAGGTGAAGTTATGGTTGTAGCATACGGAGTCGTAAAAAAGGAGGCTTATACCGGTTCTGCTTCAGTTGTAAAGGGTGAACAGATAATGAAAGAATCCTCTCCACTCTCTGCCGAAAAGGCGTTGCAAGGGTATGTAGCCGGTGTCAGGGTTACTCAAACAGATGGTCAGCCGGGTGCAAAAGCCACAATTCAGATTAGAGGTATAGGTTCCATTAATGGAAACTTGGAGCCTTTATATGTAATTGATGGTGTCCCCATGGTCTCTGGTGATGTTTCACAGCTTATTTCTTCCAATGTCATGACTGCTTTAAACCCAGATGACATTGAGTCCATGACAGTACTTAAAGATGCTGCTGCAACATCTCTTTATGGTTCACGTGCTGCAAACGGTGTAATCATTATTACCACCAAACAAGGTAAGGCCGGGAAAACCTCATTCAGTGTTGATTATGAGCATGGTTGGACTACTACAGCTATGCGTCACGAGTTGTTTGGTGAATATCTCAATGGTACTCAATATACCGAATATGCTCTTGAGGGATTGCAAAATAGATATCTTTATGATAGGAAGGCACTTCCCGGACAGGCAAATTATGTTGCAGGTAATTCTGCAATAAAGGAGGAGGCTTTGAATTATGCCTATTCCAATTTAAATTCTAAGGCTAAAGTAATTCACCCGGATGATAAACTCGACGGCACTTTTAAATACGCTACGGCCGATAGGACCAAATATTTATCCAATGCGCGTAATACCGATTGGGCTAAGGAGTTGTTTAAAAGTGGTAAGGAGGATAAACTGAATGTCTCTGCAAGAGGAGGAAATGACAAAATGAAGTTTTTTGCCTCTTTGGGATATTATAATCAGGTTGGACTTCTTCCCAGCAGCAGTTTTGAAAGATATACCGGAAAGATAAGTGTAGAGAATACAGTAAGCGATTTTTTTAGTTTTTCAATTAATGAGTCGGTTGCTTATACTGATCAATCCGGTACCTCATCCGGCGGATATTACTCAAACCCTATATGGGGTGTGAAGAATCTTAATCCTACTGCTCCGGTTTATTTGGAGAGTGGAGAATTCTACAGATATCCAGGTTTTATCTCAAAGATTCCTAATTATGTGAAGAATGTTCAGGAAGAGGTTAAAAAATCCACTAATTTCAGGAGCATTACCAATCTTACTGCTACTGCAAATATTACCAAATGGCTTACATTCAGAACTGCAAATGGTCTTGATTATATTAATCTTGCCGAGAGGAGTGAAGCTGGCATAGATAGTCATGATGGAAGAAACGAGAAGGGTGACCTTGCCGAACTATTTACCAAAATTTTGGATATGACCACTTCTAATACTCTAACCTTTAATAAATCCTTTGCAAAGCATAAAATTAATGCTGTAATGGGGTATGAGGCAAAAAAGTATCATTATAAATATTTTTATGGTGAAGGGACAGGGTTTATTTCTGATAAGTTTCTCGAATTGGATAATGCCGCGCAAGCTATTGCGGTTGGTGGATCGTTTAATGACGACAGGCTTGTTTCATATTTTGTGAAGGGAGATTACAATTATAATGACAGATACTATTTCTCATTGAGTTATCGCCGCGACGGCTCTTCGAGACTTGCTCAGGATGAAAGGTGGGGTAATTTTTATGCAGTATCAGGTGCCTGGGATCTTTCCAAATCAAGTTTTATAAAGAATATTAAATGGGTTAACAGTTTGAGAATAAAGAGTTCTTATGGTACTACAGGTAATTTGCCTACAAATTTGTATGCCTCTCAATCTCTTTTCTCTTTTTCCAACAAGTATAACGGTGACCCAGTATTCTTCCTTAGCAATGTCGGGAATCCTAAATTGACATGGGAACATTCATACACATGGAATGCCGGTGTTGATTTCTCTCTTCTTAATGCTCGTTTGCAGGGAGGTATAGAGTACTATAATAAAATAACAGATAATTTGTTGAATAATGCTTCGGTATCTGCCAATACGGGCTTTTCAAGTATTCTTGTGAATGAGGGCAAATTGGCAAATAATGGCGTTGAGTTAAGTTTGGCAAGTAGAAATATTGTAAAAAAAGACTTTACCTGGAATACAGATTTGAATATCTCATGGATGAGTGCAAAGGTAAAGGATTTGGCAAATGATGTCATAAGTTCTCCTCTTATTTTCCGCGAGGGTGAGAATCTTTTCTCATTTTATGGAAGAGAGTGGGCCGGTGTTAATAAAGAGACAGGAGAACCTATGTGGTATGTTAATGAGTATGAAGCTGACGGAAAAACTCCTAAAAAAGATCGGACTACAACAACTAATCCCGCAAAAGCCAATCAGGTGATACTTGCCAAGGCCTATCCTACTTTTTATGGCGGTATAACCAATAGATTCACCTATAAGGGAATAGAGTTGTCTTTTTTATTTACATTTACACTTGGAGGTCATATGTATCATAACCTCGACAGATATAGTTTTGATGGTAAATATATTGGCACATACAATCCTACCAAGCGTGCTCTTGACGGGGTGTGGAAACAGCCGGGAGATAACGCTTCCAAACCTCTTATAATCTATGGTAACCCTTATTTGTCAGAAACAATATCAAACAGATACATCTTGTCTACAGATCATTTGAGATTGAAGAATCTTACCATTTCGTACAATTTACCTAAGAGTTTCGTGAAGAAGATGAGAATTTCAAATTGCAGAATATATTTTAATGGTACAGATCTCTTTACATTGTTTAAATACAATGATATAAATCCTGAGGTAAGCTACTCCGGTTATACAAATGCAGGGTCGAGGTATCCCGCTCTCAAATCATTCAGACTCGGTCTTAACGTTCAGTTTTAGAAGTTGACTATCATGTATTTATCAAGTTTTAAATTTTATAATAGTATGAATTGTATGAAAACCAATATATTCAAAATGCAGAGAGGGCTGTTGGCGCTGATTTTTGTAGCCATCTTCTCAGTCTCCTGCGGTAATGATTTCCTAAATGTTTCTCCCTCTACAAATGCGGGAGATGAAAATTTGATTCAGAGCGCCTCCGACCTTGCTATTGCTACCGAAGGTGCTTACGAGACTCTCTCAAGTGCCAGCTATTATCAAGGATACTATACCTATATACCTGATCTTATGGGAGATCTTATGATGGAACCGGCTTGGGGGAGTCAGCATTTGAAGTTCTATTATGCATACGGATTCAGTAAGGTAAAGGCTGAGACCTCTATCTTCAGAAGTATCTATTTGGGTCTTCACAATATAAATATAATTCTTAATAAGGCCTCAAAATTGACTGCCTCTGCTGCAATTAAGGCTAATATAGCTGAATTGAGAATCATAAGAGCTATGATGCATTTTGATCTTATTAGAATGTATGGTCCTGCTTATTGTAATCTTGGTAAGGGAGCCATTAAAGCAGATGCTCTTGGAATCAGGATTGCTAAAGAACCTATAAAGGATATGAGAATGGCTTTTTACCGCGACAAAGTGAAGGATGTTTATGAGTTTATTAAATCAGAGGTTGAAGTCTCTCTTCCGGATATGCCAAAGGCTAAAAGGAACGGGTTCTTAAATTATTGGGGTGCTGAAGCTTTCCTTGCGAGAGTATATCAGTATATGGATCTTAACGATAAGGCCTTCACCGCGGCTAAGGATGTAATAGATAATAGTGGCTGCAAACTCTATACAATTGCCGATTATGTTTCATCATGGGGTATGGAGTACGGTAGTGAATCTTTGTTTGAAATTGCTACTTCTCTTACCGATAATGCCGGCTATTATTCTCTTGGTTGGATCTGTTCTGAAGGCGGATATAAAACAGTTGTTCCCACATCTGATTTTCTTGAACTCATGAAGGGGAATCCTTCAGATGTAAGATTTAAATTATTGCAATATTCATCAAAAGATAAGTGTTATTACATCTCTGGGAAATATCCTGGCAGAGAGGGCAATATAAAGATTAATAATCCAAAAGTAATCAGATTGAGTGAAATGTATCTGATTGCTGCAGAGAGTGCATTAAAATTAGGAAATACAGCGGTTGCAGGTAAATACTTGAGTGATCTTAGAGAGCATCGTACTACTGTAGCTCCCCGTAAATATGAAGCTTCTATTACTATTGATGATATTTTGTATGAGAGTGCGTTAGAGTTGTACGGAGAGGGCCATCGTGCGTGGGACCTTTGGCGAAACGGCAAATCTGTTGTCAGATATACTTCTCCGGCAGAAAAGGATGCAAAAGGTCATACAGATTATTTGACAGACGGTACTGTTGCATTCGATTATTACCAAGCTATATACCCTATAGCTGAGAGTGAACTGCTACTTTTACCTGAGGCCGACAGACAATCTCAACAAAATCCTGGATATTAAAATTTAAAATATAATTGCAATGATTAAAAGATTTTTATTTTCATTATTTGCACTGTTAACAGGTGTTACTCTATTTGCGCAGCAGCAATCTGGATATATGGAGCCTCCTAAAGTCATTAAGGATCTTGTATTGGCTCAAAGCACTCCGGAATTCAGCATGAGCCCGAGAAAAGATTGTTATGCTGTCTTGGAGTATACTGATATTCCTACAATTACTGAGATGGCGATGGAAGAGTATAAACTTGCAGGTGTCAGGGTACTTCCCTCTTTGAATTCAGTTCGTTTCAGAACCAAATATCACTCCATAGTAATCAGTAAATTGCCCGGAAGTAAAAGTTCACAAGCGGAGGGAGCTATAAAAGGATTTCCTGAACAGACAAATATTGTGAGTTATGCATGGTCACCTGACGGTAATAAAATGGCACTTCTTGTTGAGAAGGTGAATGGTATCTATTTGTGGATTGCGGATGTTATCACTCTTTCCGCCAAACAATTGAGCGAAAGACCACTCAACCTTTTCTTTGGACCGCGCATGTTGAGCTGGTCTCCAGACTCCAAAAATATTCTTGTACCTTTTATTCCGAATGGCAGGGGCGCTAAGCCGCAACAGACAGATTTTAAAATAGTTCCTGTGATTCAGGAAAGCGATGGCGAGAGCAATCCAACCGAGACATATCAGGATTTATTGAAAGATAAATACAGTGAGATTCTTTTAGATTATTATGCCACATCTGAAATAGGCATTGTTTCAATAGAAAATGGTGAAATTAAAACACCTTGGAACAGAGGCCTTTATTCGCAGTTGACATGGTCTCCCGATGGTAAGTATATTCTTTCTCAGAAGATACATGCTCCCTATTCTTATGTCGTTCCCTATTACTATTTTCCCTCAACCACACAGGTTTTACCGATTGATGGCGAAAATGCAATTACAATCTTTGAGAAGCCTCTTGTGGAGACTGATTTTATAAATAAGAATTCAACATCTCCCTATCCGAGGGGTTATTCATGGAGAAGTGATAAACCGGCAACTCTTTGTTGGGTTGCGCCTCTTGATGGTGGTAACGGTAGAACTAAGGTTGAGTACCGTGATAAAATTGTGATGTCGGAGTACCCGTTTACATCAGAAGAGGAATTGTTCAAAACTCAATTCAGATTTAGAGATATTACATGGGGGGATGATAATAATGCCTTTGTCATGATGTATGACTATGCTACGAGAATGGAGAAGTGTGTAAGGATTTCTGTATCAGGCAAAAAGGAACTTGATGTTATATATAACCTCAGCAATGAGGAGTTGTATGGAGATATGGGTAGAATAATTACTGTTGATAACCATTATGGTAGAGATATCGCACTTTCCTATGATAAATATAAAACAATCTATTTCAGCAGTAATGGTTATTCTCCTGATGGGGCGTTGCCGCTGATAAGCAGGTATAATATAAAAAGTAAAAAAAATGAAATTATATGGAGGTCCAATAATCCATACTATGAAAAACCAATTGTATTTTTAGATCTATCCAAAGGGGTGTTTATCACTCAGCGTGAGAGTAATGATGAAAATCCCAATTTCTTTCTTAAAAACCTAAAAAAGAAAGAAAGCAAGCAACTTACCTCCTTTGTAAACCCTTATGAAGCCATGAAGGGAGTTACAAAGGAGCAAGTTGAGTACCTTAGAAAAGATGGAGTTAAATTGAGCGGGACTCTATATCTGCCTGCCGGATATAAAAAATCGGATGGACCTCTTCCGCTTCTTATTTGGGCTTATCCTGCAGAATACAAAAATAAAGAGGCTGCTCAACAAAGAAGTGATGCTCCCAATCAATTCATAAGATATACGAGATCTTCTCCAATTTTATATGTAGCTGCAGGTTATGCTGTGCTCAACAATGCCGCATTCCCTATTATCGGTGAGGGTGACAAGGAACCGAATGATACCTATGTAGAGCAACTTGTTGGAAATGCGGCAGCAGCGATAGATAAGTTGGCGGAGATGGGCGTTGCAGACAGGAACCGTGTTGCAGTATCCGGACACTCGTATGGTGCCTTCATGACTGTTAATTTACTTGCAAACTGTGATCTTTTTGCAGCAGGTATTGCAAGGAGCGGTGCTTATAATAGAACTTTGACTCCGTTTGGTTTTCAAAATGAGATGCGTACATTGTGGGAGGCTCCAAAGGTGTACCTCGAAATGTCACCCTTTATGAAGGCCGACAAACTTAAAAAGCCGCTTCTATTGATTCATGGTATCAATGATAATAATACCGGTACCTATCCTATACAGAGTGAAAGAATGTATTCTGCACTTAAAGGCAACGGTGGTAAAGTACGTCTTGTTATGCTACCTTATGAAAGCCACGGTTATTCGGCAAGAGAATCGTTGTTGCAGCAGGCATATGAGACATATACATGGTTGGAAAAATATGTAAAACACAAAAAATAGTTTATTTCATCTATGATTCGTTCAGGAACTGTCTCATGACAGCATTCGGCGCCCTCTGAAAGCAACTCGGATGGCGCCGTTTGGTTTATGTCATATTTTATAAACTTTTGATAACGGTCATCAATTTTCTTATCTTTGCAAACTTAATATAATGGATAATTATGGGTTTTCTCGGTTTTTTTGGAAAAAAGAGTGCTGAAGAGCAACAGGCTCTTGAGACAGGTCTTTCTAAGACTAAGACGGGATTGTTTGAAAAAATTTCCCGTGCCATAATGGGCAAAACTAAGATTAATGATGGTGATCTTGACAATATAGAAGAGGCCCTAATAGCCTCTGATATAGGTGTAGAAACCACACTTAAGATAATTGAATCGCTTGAGGAGCGTGTGGCAAAGGAGAAATTTATGAACTCCGACGAATTAAACGCCATACTTCATATTGAAATTGAGAAACTTCTCGGGGAAAGCGGCAGTGAGAAACAAATATTCGATTTTTCAAAGAAACCATATGTAATAATGGTTGTTGGTGTAAACGGAGTTGGAAAGACTACTACAATCGGTAAGCTTGCTTATAGGCTCAAAGAATCAGGTAAAAAAGTTGTATTGGGTGCTGCTGATACCTTTAGGGCTGCAGCTGTTGAGCAACTTGTAGTCTGGAGCGAGAGAGCTGGCGTGCCTATTGTAAAGCAGGCTATGGGGGCCGATCCTGCCTCTGTGGCGTATGATACTCTCAGGTCGGCAGTTGCTCAGGAGGCAGATGTGGTACTGATAGATACAGCCGGTCGTCTTCATAACAAGGTAAATCTGATGAACGAACTTACAAAAATACGTAACGTTATGCGCAAAGTAATTCCGGATTCACCCCACGATGTTCTTTTGGTACTTGACGGTTCAACCGGTCAAAATGCATATCAGCAGGCTAAGGAGTTTACAAAGGCTACCGATGTAACATCTCTTGCCGTTACAAAACTCGATGGTACGGCCAAGGGAGGTGTTGTAATTGGTATTTCCGATCAGTTCAAAATTCCTGTCAAATTTATTGGTGTGGGGGAGAAGATAGAGGATTTACAGATTTTTGATAAGAAAGCCTTTGTGGATTCACTGTTCGATTAAGTAATGTTAAAAGGTAAGAGGATATTAAAAAGAATAAGTAAAATAAAATAGATATATGAATATTTCTTATAATTGGTTGAAGGATTATGTCAAATTTGATCTTGATCCGGACAAGGTGCAGGCTGTATTAACTTCCATTGGCCTTGAGGTTGAGGCATATGAACAGGTTGAAGAGATTCCTGGCGGTTTGGCTGGCGTTGTGGTTGCCGAGATTCTTGAATGTAATGATCACCCAGATTCAGATCATCTTCATATAACCAAGGTTAATATTGGCAGCGGTGAACCTATACAAATCGTTTGTGGTGCTCCGAATGTTGCTGCCGGTCAGAAGGTGATGTTGGCTACAATTAATACGAAACTTGTCTATTCGGATGGTACGGAGATAAAGATTAAAAAATCCAAGATAAGAGGTGTAGAATCTTTCGGGATGTTGTGCGCAGAGGACGAACTCGGTATAGGCAAAAGTCATGATGGCATTATGGTTATAGATGAAAGTGCTGTCCCTGGTACTCCTGCAAAGGATTATCTGCATCTTAAATCTGACACGATATATGAAATAGGGCTTACTCCAAACAGGGTGGATGCGGCATCGCATATTGGTGTCGCCAGAGATTTGAGTGCTTATCTCAAACTTAACGGATTGGGTGGTGAAATCTCTTTGCCTGAGGTAGGTAAATTTGACTCTATAGAGAAGAAATATCCAGGGTCTATTGAGGTAGAGGTAATTGCCAAAGAGGCGGCTCCACGTTATTCAGGAATTACAATTCGCAATGTTAAGGTTAAGGAGTCGCCAGATTGGTTAAAGACAAAACTCAGAACTATAGGCTTACGCCCTATAAATAATATCGTGGATATAACCAATTT
>CAZNBA010000049.1:0-15326 GCA_964571395.1 uncultured Muribaculaceae bacterium | reverse complement strand
TTTCTATTAAGGAGATAGAAAAATTGTAATTATATTATATCACAACAATGGAATAATCATACTCGTCGGCCAATATCGGTCGACGAGTTTGTTTTATCGTTGATGCTTAATTGCTTGATGATCGCATATATGCCTTAATGAAAATAAGGTTAATTGGTCAAAATAGTTGGTGATTTAGCCTCGAAAAATCTCTAATGGTCAAAATAGTTGGTGCTTACAATTTGAAACATATGAAAGACTTCGCGGGGTTATCCCAGCGGCTTGGGATGCAGTTCACATCGAGTTGATTAGGATAATATATTGTTAAATCAGTTCAAGAAAAAAAGGTCAGCTCATAAATTTTACAAAATAGTTGCTTAAATCATTATCTTTGCAAAAAGCAATTCATAATGAGACAATATTTAGACCTGCTCACAAAAATCACAACCGAGGGCGTAAGTAAAGAGGATAGAACCGGAACCGGAACGACCAGTATTTTCGGCTATCAGATGAGGTGCAATCTCAACGATGGATTTCCTTTGCTGACAACAAAAAAAGTGCATTTGAAATCGATAATATATGAATTGTTGTGGTTTCTACGTGGAGAGACTAATATAAAGTATCTAAAAGAGAATGGTGTCTCTATCTGGGATGAATGGGCAGACGAAAACGGAGATTTAGGCCCTGTTTACGGAGCTCAATGGAGGCATTGGAAGAGTTCGGAGGGCGGAGAGATAGATCAAATAGCGCAGCTTATGGAGCAACTGAAACACAATCCGGATTCCAGAAGGCTCATTGTATCGGCATGGAATGTAGCTTATGTTGACAAGATGGCTCTGCCACCTTGCCACTCCCTTTTCCAATTTTATGTTGCAGAGAACAAACTCTCCTGCCAACTCTATCAGAGAAGCGCGGATGTTTTTCTCGGGGTGCCTTTCAATATTGCCTCTTACGCTCTTCTTACAATGATGATTGCAAAGGTTTGCGACTTTGAGTTGGGAGATTTTGTGCATACGTTTGGAGATGCTCATATTTATTGTAACCATAAGGAACAAGTAAAGTTGCAACTTTCGCGCGAACCTCGTCCGCTGCCGAAAATGATTATTCACGGAGATCAGAAAGATCTATTCAGTTTCAATTATGAAGATTTTGAACTTGTCGGATATGATCCTTATCCTGGAATAAAGGCCCCTGTTGCAATATAAAGAGAGTTATCCGGTAGTAGTATGTAGATATAATTGGTTTAGAGCCGGTCAGAGTTGTCTTTTTAGAACAGTTTACTATCTTTGCTGAAGGAGAGTTGGAGCATTCAAATAAAGGGACAGATTTAACTATATTATCAAGAGAGTTATGATATCAATGATTGTCGCGGTAGCAAAAAATAATGCCATTGGAAGAGGGAATGATCTTTTGTGGCATATTTCGCAGGATTTAAAATATTTTAAGGCTGTGACTACGGGCCATCCGGTTGTTATGGGGAGAAAAACGTATGAATCAGTGGGGCGTCCGCTCCCTGGTAGAAGAAATATCATTCTCTCCAGAGGTGGCAATATAAAGTACCCCGACATCAAAAATCCTCAAACAACCTCATTCGAAATCTGTAATGATATTGATTCTTTTATTTCAATGGCCAAAAAATCCGATGAAGAGTTTTTTATTACGGGGGGAGGAGAACTATACAAACAACTCTTTAGTCATGCAGATAAATTGTATATTACACATATAGAGGCTGTAGCCAAGGATGCCGACACCTTTTTCCCTGTGATAGACAGCTCGGAGTGGCGGCTCGATTCAATTACCGAGCCTTTGCATGATGATGAGAATAACATTGATTTTAAATTTGCAGTATATAAACGGGTTGGGGATTGAGTGGAGAGGTAGCAATATAGAACTTAAAAACTAAAACTTGGGCAATTATGGAAAATAGGGGCAATTTTGGAAGCAGGCTTGGAGTGCTTGCTGCAATGGCTGGTTCTGCAATAGGACTCGGTAATTTATGGCGGTTTCCTTATCTGGTTGGAACAAACGGCGGTGCTGCATTCATCTTGATTTATCTTGTGATTGTCTTTGTGTTGTGTATTCCTATAATGTATTCCGAGTTTATATTAGGCAGAAGAAGTGGTGCCAATGTATATGGAGCAATGAGGATTCTCGCTCCTGGCAGCAAGTGGCCTATTTTGGGGCTTTTGAGTGTTTTAGCCTCCTTTTCTATTCTCTTTTTCTACAGCGTGGTTGGCGGATGGACTATAGACTATCTTATTAAAGCTCTGTCATTTAAATTTACTAACATCAGCCAAGAGGAATTGGGGTCGTTGTTTGGGAATACTGTCTCAGCTACCGTGGAACCTATAATGTATCTGCTCGTTTTTCTATTACTTACAGCACTTGTGGTAGTTGCCGGAATCGAAAAGGGGATAGAGAAGTATACTAAGATAATGATGCCGGCGTTGTTTATAATGGTACTTGTTATTGCAATAAGGGCAATAACATTACCGGGCGCGGGGGCAGGAATAACCTTTCTTTTTAAACCCGATTTTACACAGGTTACATGGAAAACAGTTCTCGATGCAATGGGACAAGCCTTCTTTTCATTGAGTCTTGGAATGGGCTGTATTCTCACCTATGGTTCATATGTAAAAAAAAGCGAGAATATTGTGAAAACCTCTGTTATGACCTCTGTTTCCGATACAATATTTGCACTTCTTGCAGGCTTGGCTATCATGCCGGCTGTTTTTGCGTTCGGAGTTCAGCCAAGTGAGGGACCTGGGCTTGTATTTGTGGTGTTACCTCATATTTTTGAACAGATACCTTTTGGATCGCTCCTTGCCATACTCTTCTTTTTTACTCTCTTTATAGCTGCCATTACCTCTTCCATTTCGCTGTTCGAGGTTATTGTTGCTTACCTTAAGGAGGAGTTTAAAATCAGTCGTAGAGTGGCCTCTGCCATTACTCTGGGAATTACTTTTTTTGTTGGAGCACTTTGCTCGCTTTCACAGGGTGAGTTGAGCGGAGTAAAGATATTTGGCTTTAATTTCTTTGATCTGTTCGACAAACTTTCCGCAAATGTATTATTACCTCTTGGAGGTATTCTGATAGTAATCTTTGTAGGCTGGAGATTACCGCATGCCGATTTCAAAGATGAAATCACAAGCGGTGGAGCAATAAAGTTCAAGAGTTGGTTTCTCGAATTCTCCTATTTTATAATAAAATTCATTGCACCGATTGTTGTCGGTATTGTAATGTTGCGCGGGCTGATTTGATTCTTTTTTAACCGATTAGTTCTTTGAAGATATCGGCTGTAGTTTCGGGATTGTTAATCAGGGAACATACTTGTCCGAGTTCCATCTCGCCGGTAATATCGCCGTCGAGTATACCGCGTTTCAGAGCGCCTGTTCCTATGAAGGCGAGGAGTTCCTCTTTGCTGGCGCAGTTGCTCTCAAGTTCAACTATTTTCTCCATGAATGGGCCCTTTACCAAGCGTGTAGGAGAGAGCTTTTTGAGTAAAAGTTTTGTACCACCCTCCTCCAGCCCACGACAGTATTTTTTAAACTCGTCCGAGGCCGAACTCTCTTCACAAAGAGCAAAGCGAGTTCCTATTTGAACCCCTTCTGCTCCCAATATTTCGGCCGCTTTCATTTGACATTTCAGGGCAATTCCTCCTGCGGCAATCAGAGGTAATCGTATAGCTTTTCTTACAGCCGGAATAAGACAGATGGTGGCTGTCTCCTCTCTTCCATTGTGACCACCTGCTTCAAAACCCTCTGCGACAACGGCATCTACTCCGGCAGCTTCTGCCTTTTTGGCAAAAACGCTGCTCGATACAACATGGCA
Source organism: uncultured Muribaculaceae bacterium (assembly GCA_964571395.1). Lineage (GTDB taxonomy): Bacteria > Bacteroidota > Bacteroidia > Bacteroidales > UBA932 > Egerieousia. The sequence continues at coordinate 11,516 of CAZNBA010000049.1, read as the reverse complement.
AACTTTGATATTATGATCATGCAGTAGCTGCGTATAGGTTCCCGGATTACCTGCCGAGGTGAAAACTATAGGGACACGCTCCTCAATGATAATCTCTATCATCTCTTTGGAGCGAGGATTTGCTAATGGGACATTTACTCCAAATGGTTTATTGGTTGCCTGCCTGCAATGTTCAATATGATATTTGAGCAGGTCATTATTCATTGTACCGGCACCTATTAGGCCGAGTCCTCCGCAATTACTTACGGCGGCAGCAAGACGCCATCCGCTGCACCAGGCCATTCCACCTGCTATTATAGGATATTTTATTCCGAACAGTTTGCAAACTCTGTTCTTTTCGTATAAGTTATTGTTCTCCATTTGAGTTTCTTTTTAAGATAATTGAATATTATGGAAGCATTTCATAAAGGGTGTTTGGTGGCCTATCAACTTTTCTTCTTTTTAGAGAAGAGATAAAAGCCCAAAGTACCTAATAACAGCACAATCAGTAACCCCGACGCAAGTTTCGAATAAAGCTCTCCCTTTGAGAAGCTTTCAGGAGCAAAGTTAAAGGTAATCTCATATTCTCCTGCCGGAAGCGAGAGGGCGCGTAAAATATAGTTGGCTCTCAGTACAGGTAACTGTAATCCCTTTTCATGTAATGAATTTTCTGTTGAAGAGCCTACGGCATTAAGAGTTGCTGTCCATCCGGGAGCATAGTAGATTTCGCTAAAGAGGGCGATTTGCGGTACAGAACTTTTGTAGGAATAAATCATTGTGTTGGGAGAGTAGCTTTTTAGAGCTATTGTAGCTAAGGAATCTTTTGATGCCTGAATACCTTTGCCAAGTATTGAATAAAACTCCTCCGCAAAGATTGCCTCATGAGCCGGATCGGCTGTTTTAAGTTTGGCAATTTCGTCATCGGCATCAGCTGCTTTAACAACTTTATTTATAAACCATGCATTTCCGAGTGCATACCTATTTACAATTGGAGGAACCTCTTTATTAATAATTATATATTTGGTGTTCAACATGCTGAGGACCGGATGATACCCGATAGCCGCAGAGGCCTCTTCCAAAGTTTTTGCTCCCTGGAGTTCTCCGGAAATAGCCATCATCTCAGGAGTTATGCAATTTTCAATTATATCTTGGTAGCGCTGGAGTTTTACAGGACTGTATCCGCCGATTGTCTTATGATGATAACTTACATAAGCGTCGTTAAAAGTATTTACACTCAGGTCGAGGACTCTGTAATCGGGCTCTTTGTCCTGCAGAATAATCTTGTCTACCGGCCTTTCAGAAAGCACGGTGGCAAACTCTCTCTTGGAGACGAAATGTGAATCATTGAGGTATCTCTTGTCTACAGACCATAAATCAATAAAGACAAGAAGAGTGAGCAGGAGTACAGCCGCTATCGGCTTTAGTTTTCCTTTATAACCGGCCCAGATTACCGCAGCTCCCAATAGAATGAATATCAAGGTCCTAAAAGCATCTGAGGAGAGAAGTCCCTGTCTGTCTGCAACAAGTGCAGCGGCAATCTGTTCCGGCATCTGGGAATCAGAAGGAGAGACAAAGTCTCCGGCGAGCGATGGGAGCAGAGCAAAAATAAGGCAGAAGCCTCCGGTAATTCCTAAAGAGAGATAGAAGCTCCTTTTAATTCTTTTTGTCTCTTCGGGATCGGTATGTGGTTTAAAGAGCAGTTCGTTAAGAACCATTATTCCCATAATAGGTATTAGCAGTTGCAATGTGACAAGAATCATGGAGACAGTTCGGAATTTATTGTATAGAGGGGCCCAATTATAGAAGAATTCCGACACAATCATTAGATGATTTCCCCATGCAAGTAGAAGGGAGAGGAGAGTAACACCTCCAATCCACCACTTCAGTCCGCCCTTAAGTACAAAGAAGCCGAGTATAAACAAAAAGAGACTGATTGCCCCCATATACATCGGGCCAGCCGTCATAGGTTGCGGTCCCCAGTAGAGAGGTAATTGTTTTATAATCTGACTTGCATCATAGCCACTATTTGTAATTGCGGCGTAAGTTTCTGATTTTTCTCCGAGTTCACCAACGGAAGAACCGCCGTTGAAATCAGGTATCATTAAGTTAGGGGTTTCATTAATTCCGTAGGACCATGCTGTTGCATAGTCGAGGTCGAGTCCTTTACGTGATTTTCTTGTTTTTTTTCCTGTTTCAGTGCTGATTGCTGTGGTATTGCTGGCCTTTCCAGAAGAGAGTTCAGAGCCTCCGCGCATTGTGTGTTCCGCATATTCATAGGTGGGCCATAGATGGTTTGTATTTGTCGCGATACCTATTAATCCGGCAATAAGAAGCATTATGGCAGTTTTGAAAAACTTGGGAAGCCTCTTTTCCTTTATGGCGGCGCACAGTTGCCAAATACCGTATCCAACTATAATTATGGCAAGATAGTAGGTAATCTGCGGGTGATTTGCCTTAATCTGGAAACTTAGAGCAAAGGCAAAGAGCAGAGCGCCAATCCATGCCCGTTTTCTGAAGGCATAGACGACAGAGGCGAGAACCCATGGCATGAAGGCGATTGCAACCATCTTGGAGTTGTGTCCTACCTGGATAATCTGCATATTATAGGAGCAGAAGGTAATTGCAATGCCGCCGAGTACTGCAAGATAAATGTTTGCTCCAAAGGCAAGGCAAAGGAGAAACCCGCCGATCAAACTGATTAAAAGATAGCTGGCAGGACGTTCTCCTGTAAAAAACAAGTCATATAGGTATTGTGTAAAATCCCCTTTATATATTACTGATATGGAAGTTGCAGGCATTCCTCCGAACATGGCATTTGTCCACAAGGCTCGCTCTCCGGGATGATTATCGTTGTATGTCACAATCTCGTTTGACATCCCCTGCCAGCTCGATATATCACTCTGGTTTACTACCTTGCCAGACAAAACCTCCGGAGTATAGGCGTAAGCTATAATAATAAAAATTACTATTGCCAGAACATAAGGCCATATTTTTTTTAAAATAATACTCTTCATTATTTGTTATATGTTGTTTGTAAGATTATCAATGATTTGGGTTTTATGCGCATCGTTTGCAAGGTTGTTGAGGAGTCAATAATATTGCGTGCCGTCTGTAAGTCTATTAAGGATTGTGCAGAGGCTGACGGTAAGGTTTTTTCTTGAGTAACGTTGTACGGAGTCTGAGAGAGAGTTCTCTTTTTTACCTCCTCTCTCTTTAAAGTTTGCGTAGAGCGAGTCTATGGCTTTTCGCATAGTCTCCTTATCTGTAAAATCGCATATCAATCCGGCTTTTGCATCTGTAAGCATCTTACCGAGATCTCCATTCTGAGGGCCAATAGCAAGTAACGGATTGCCTGATGCAAGGTATTCGAAAAATTTTCCAGTGATTATTGCCGCTGCTTCCGGCTCCTTACGTAATGTCAGCAGAAGAACATCGGCTCTTTTCTGCCACTCGATGGCCTTATTATGAGGAACGTAACCGAAATCCACAAAATTATCAGTAAGAGATGCCTTGCGAATTTCCTCTGTTACAGTGATATCTGTTTGTCCCATCATTACAATGAGCAATTCTTTTTTAAAGAGAGGGTCGCCTTCAGCCCTCTCTCCAAGAACTTCCCAAAGAAGATCAGGGTTTCCGTTCTGTGGCATCAGCCCTGTATGGACAAGGCAGAATTTCCCGGATGCGAGAGAGCTCTTCGTATTGCTGTCCAATTTGTTTAAATCAGCGCTGTTTGTGTTGCTGAAATCAGCGCTGTCATAACCATTTGTAATGAGTTCTACCTCTCTGCCTGAGAGAGTTTCAAAATCTCGTTTCATTTGAGGAGAGACAACCACCACGCTATCTGCCTCTTTGAGGACCGATAGCTCGAGTTTATTATGTTTATTCCTGGCATAACTACTGAGATTCAGATGCTTAAAATAGAAGATTTGTGTCCATGGGTCTCTGAAATCGGCAACCCATTTTATTCCTCTATTCCTGCTGACTTTTTGAGCAATCAGGTGCATTGAGTGTGGAGGTCCTGTACTGACAATTACATCTACCGGATGTTCCTTCAAATATTTTTTAAGGAATTTTACGGAGGGATTAATCCACCAGCATCTCGGATCGGGAATAAAGAGATTTCCCCTTATGAAAACTGATAGTTTTTGCATTGCAGAACCCGAGTTGTCGGCAATAATATTCGCCTGAATTTTATTATCCTTTCTCTTACCTGTCAGGGTTTTGTAAAAGGCGTACGGTTCAATAATTTTTCTTTTTATTACCTGTACGGATTGCGGAACTTCCCTCTCCAACTCCTTATCGACTGAGTTAAGTTCCGGGTTTTCGGGAGTATATATTATAGGCTCCCAACCATATTGAGGAAGATATTTGGTGAATTTTAACCATCGTTGTACACCTGATCCTCCTGCAGGAGGCCAATAATATGTGATTATCAGAACTTTTTTCATTACTCGAATAGGCTTTATCTGGAAATTATTATTTCTTTATTAAGCTATTGTACAGATAGTTATCCACCTCCCTATGGATAGACATAAAATGATGATCCCTGCGCTCGTTGCAGCCGTTTGTCATTACAATAAAGCCGAACTTTCTGCTGGAGTCCCAAAACATTGAGGTAAAGACACCATATGCTCCTCCGGTGTGGCCTATCATTGTTTTGCCATCAATCAAATCCTTTGTAGTGCGTATTGCAAAGCCGTAATAGCCGTTATCATCTGCATCAGTCTCTATGATTGAAGATTGCATCATTTCAGCACTCGGCTTGCTTATTATCTGTTTTTTGCCAAAAGTGCCGTAATTCATATGCATCATCATAACTTTGGCCAACCCGAGAGCTGATATTTTCATGCCTCCTGTTGGAGAAAAGATAGGGGTGGAGTAGCCGAATTTATAATTTTTAATCTCTTCGCTTCTCGGAGCATAAGCCTCAGGACTCCATTTGAAGGATCCATCCTGGCTATAGGCATAAATTCTAACGAATTTAGTTGAATCGAGGCTGCCAACTTCATATCCACCATAAATACCGAGAGGTTTAAGGATGTGATTTACAATATATTTATCAAACCTTTCTCCGCTTATCCTTTCCAGAATGGTCCCGAGAGTATTGAATCCGAGATTGCAATATTCGTATTTTGTTCCCGGCATATAATCGTTATAGGCTTTTGTCCAACTCTTTGAGGAGTCGGGATTAATCACGTTCAATTTAAAATATCCCTCCGAATCGTTGAGACTCGATGAATGTGAGAGAAGCATTTTTATTGTGATTTTTGTGTCGGGGTACTTTGGATTTCTTACTTTGAAACCCACATAATCCGATACATCTCCGTTCAGGTCTATTTTTCCCTTTTCAACAAGTTGCATGATAGCTGTAGCTGTAAATGACTTGGAGATGGAGGCAATTCTGAAAAGATCATTCTCCATAAGTAGCTTTTTGTTTTCCAAATCTTTGTAACCAAGAGATTTGTGGTAAATAATTTTACCCTCTTTTACCGCAACTACAGCCAATCCGACAGCTTTGTTGCGTACCATTATCTCCTCCAGATCTTTCTCAATATTTTGGTTTTGGGCAGAACCCTGATTAATGCTCAACACTGTTAAAATCAGTGTGAGAACAAGTTTAAAAATCGTTGATGATTTCATTTTAGAAGGATTTAACTGTTAAAAAGACAAAGATAATATATAATTGAATTAAGAGAGTTGTTTGTTTTTTATTACCCTGATTATTACCGCTGTTTTTCTATAAAAATGTATTGTTAAAAATTAAAATTGTTATTTTTGCAGAGATGAATGAGGAGAAAAAAATAACGGAGACACCGTTGATGAAGCAGTATTTTGCCGTCAAGGCCCAGCACCCTGAAGCTATGCTTTTATTCAGGGTTGGAGATTTTTATGAAACATATGGAGAAGATGCTGTTACGGCCAGCAAAGTGCTCGGTATCGTGCTTACAAGAAGAGCAAACGGTGCCTCAAAGTCTGTTGAAATGGCCGGGTTCCCTCATCATGCGATAGATACCTATCTTCCAAAATTAGTGAGTGGTGGATTTAAAGTTGCGATTTGCGACCAGCTTGAGGATCCTAAACTCACCAAGAAAATTGTAAAGAGAGGAATAACAGAACTTGTTACTCCCGGCATAGCATACAGCGATCAACTGCTTGTTCAAAAGGAGAATAATTTTCTATGTGCCCTCTATTTTACCGGAAGCAATTCAGGAGGTGTAGCATTCCTTGATATCTCAACAGGAACATTCAGAGTTGCAGAGGGTTCGCTCGATTATATCGAGGTACTTCTTTCTGATTTTTCTCCCAAGGAGATTGTTATTCAACGCGAGTATAAAAAAGGATTTCAGGAGAGATTCGGAACAGGCTACTATCTTTCCACTATGGAGGAGTGGGCTTTTGTTCCACAAGCTTGCAGCGAAAAGTTAACAAAGCAGTTGGGGGTGAGTTCTCTTAAGGGATTCGGGATAGAGAATTTGAAATTGGGCATTACTGCAGCTGGTGCCGTATTGTTCTATCTGGAGAACAATTATAATTCGGGCTCCGCTCATATATGTACTGTTTCCAGAATAGACAGAAATGATTTTGTCTGGTTAGACCGCTTTACCTTTCGTAATTTGGAAATTTTTGCCTCAACTGTAGGAACAAATGGAGTTTCACTGTTGGATGTAATAGACAGGACGGTCTCTCCGTTAGGCGGCAGATTGCTAAGAAACTGGCTCTCAATGCCATTAAAGGAGATAACTGCCATTAATGAGCGTCACAGTATAGTCTCCTATTTTGTACAGTACCCCGAAATTCTTTCGCTTTTAAGGGAGAAACTGAGCAAAGTGGGTGATCTTGAGCGAATCACTGCAAGGGCTGCGGCCGGAAAGATAATGCCGAGAGAGATAATGCAACTTAACAGGGGGCTGGAACAGATGGGGCCTATCAAGGAACTGTGTATGCAGTCAGGAGAGGAACCTATTGTTGTTTTGGGTAAAGAGATAGAACTTTTTGAATCGCTGAGAGCTATGATAACCCGCAAACTTGCCCAGGAACCCGCGGCGCAGTTTGGTAAGGGGGATATTATTGCAGATAATGTAGACGATGAACTTGATGAACTCAGGAAAATAGCCCGACACGGTAAAGAGTATCTGCTGCAACTTCAGCAACGGGAGATAGATAAAACAGGAATAACCTCTCTTAAAATAAGTTACAATAATGTATTTGGCTATTATCTGGAGGTTAGGAACGCCCATAAAGAGAAGGTTCCGCAGGAATGGATAAGAAAACAAACTCTTGTAAATGCCGAACGCTATATTACACAGGAGCTTAAAGAGTATGAAGAGAAGATTCTTGGTGCGGAGGAGCGCATTACGGCAATAGAGCAGAGAATATTTGCAGAGATAGTTTCAGAAATCCAAAAAGAGATAAAACTGATACAGAAAAGCGGAGTTGCTATTGCAAAGATAGATTGCCTCGGAGGTTTTGCTCTCCTTGCTGTAGAGAATAAATATTGCAGACCTGTAATGGATGAAAGTCTTGATTTGGAGATAAAGCAGGGGCGACATCCTGTAATTGAGACTCTTATGCCTCCAGGAGAGGAGTATGTTGCAAATGATCTCTTTCTTGGCAGCGATACGCAGCAAATCATTCTTCTTACCGGTCCAAATATGGCTGGAAAGTCTGCGTTGTTGAGGCAAACTGCGCTTATTGTTCTGCTTGCGCAAATCGGCTCTTTTGTCCCGGCCAACGAGGCGAGGATAGGAGTTGTAGATAAGATTTTTACGAGAGTGGGAGCCTCCGATAACATTTCGCGAGGAGAATCTACCTTTATGGTGGAGATGACAGAGACCTCCACTATTCTGCATAATTTGTCGGAAAGATCTCTCGTTCTGCTCGACGAGATAGGAAGAGGAACAAGTACGTTCGACGGAATGTCAATAGCATGGGCGATTGTGGAGTTTCTGCATGAGAGCGGATCAAGAGCAAAAACCTTGTTTGCAACACATTACCATGAGCTGAATGAGTTGGAGAATATATACCCGAGAGTGAAAAATTTCCATATTGCGGTAAAAGAGGTAGACAGCAATGTAATCTTTTTGCGTAAACTCTCCCCTGGTGGAGTTGCCCATAGTTTTGGAATACATGTTGCCAAAATGGCCGGCATGCCCGCAAAGGTTGTAGATTCTGCTCAGCGTATTTTACATAGACTTGAGAATGACGAGATGACTGTAAATAGATCTGCAAAGAGCCCTGCGTCAAAGAGTTTACAGGGGGATAAAACGCAAAACTCAGGTATGCAACTCTCATTTTTTCAGTTGGAGGATCCATTATTGCTTGATATTAAGGATAAATTAATGAAAATGGATATTAATAAAATGTCTCCTTTAGATGCTTTTGATGCTTTAAGAGAGTTAAAAAAGCAGACGGGTTTGAAATAATTATTATATTTGGCATGGCGGCGGGTAACTAAAATTTTTGTTATGGCATTAAAGAAATTGTTAGGAAAGAGCGTGATAGTGGCAAAACTATTTCATGAAAGCGTTATTTTTGCCTATTCACAACTAAAAGGAGACAAGTTCAGGACATTCTTGTCGCTGTTCGGGGTAAGCGTTGGTATTTTTACCATTGTTGCAATTTTTACAGCAATTGATGCATTGAGCGATAATGTCTCCAAGGGGCTTGATTCTTTTGGAGGAGATGTAATTCAGATTTCGGCATGGCCTATGGACCCCGCAAGTGAGGATGACGGAACAGGTAATTCCGGAACAAACAATGGCGAGACCGAGTATAAGTGGTGGGAGTATTTAAGACGCCCATCCCCCTCTCTTACCGACTTTAGATTTATAAGTGAAAACTCAAAACTTGCCGGAGCCTGCGCCTTTTCCTCAATGTTTAGTAAAACTGTCAAATACGATAGAAATTCCGTGAATAATTGTTCGATTGGAGCCGTTTCCTATGATTGGGACAAAATATCAAATGCGGCTTTGGCAGAAGGGCGTTATTTTACAAGAGAAGAGATGCAGACAGGTAAAAGTTATGGGATTATCGGGTTTGAGGTTTCTAAGAAGCTTTTTGGAGAGGAGTCCCCCATAGGAAAAAGAATTAAACTCGACGGCATGGATGTGATGATTATTGGAAAATACGCAAAGCAGGGAGAGAGTATTGTTAATATCTTTAATTCTGATGAATATCTGATTATTCCATACACATTCGGCCGGTATTTCGTAAATGTGGATGACAGTGATCTTGGCATTTACGTAAGGCCAAAGGTGGGCGTTTCTCAGGATGATTTTGCAGGAGAGCTTACTCAACTCATGAGAGCTGTTAGAAGAATAGAGCCGGGAGTAAAAAATAATTTTTCAATCAATAAGATGACTTTTGTCCTCAATGCTGTGCAATCAACCTTTGCCTCCATTAATATTGTCGGTTGGATTATTGCCGGTTTTTCTCTGCTTATTGGCGGATTCGGAATAGCGAATATTATGTTCGTATCTGTGAAGGAGCGCACAAATATCATTGGAATTCAAAAGGCGCTTGGAGCCAAGAAGTATGTAATACTCACTCAATTTCTTGTAGAATCGGCGTTCCTCTCTATTGTTGGAGGGCTTGTGGGGGTACTGCTTGTGGCCGTTGTAGTTCTTTGTATTCCAAAAGGAGCCGAGTTTACGATAGCTCTATCATTGGGGAATATTATTAAAGGACTTTCTATTGCATTGGTTATCGGGCTTATTTCAGGTATGGCTCCTGCATATGTCGCCGCCAATTTGAATCCGGTAGATGCTATCAACAGTAAGTAATTAATAGGTGGTTGCTCTTGTCAGAAAAATAAGAGAGCATATTAATGAGGTGTAACTGTGAAAAATCTTACTCGGTACTATAGATTGTGCACTTAACGGGGAGTAAGATAAAGGGATATTACCTTAAGTGATATTACCTTAAGTGATATTATCTTAAGTGATATTATCAATAGTTGGAATGATTTATTTGGTTTATGAATAATATGATTAAAGCAGTCGCTCTGCAAGTTGTAATGTTGTTAGTTGTGCCCTCTTTGCAAATCGAGGCCCAGAGTAAAGAGGCATCAGGTGTTCTTTATATTGGCAGGCATGTCATCAATATAGAGGTAAAGGAGAAGAGTGCTGTTTTTTACCCCGACAGTTTATGGTTAAAATCGAGGTTTTCTATGTTTATCCATTGGGGACTTTATTCGCAGCTTGGTGGAGTATGGGAGGGGAAACCTGTTACAAGAGGGTATAGCGAGCAGATACAATCCTTTGCTGGAATTTTCAGTGATTATTATGAGGATCTTATGAAAGAGTTCAGGGCTGAAAAATGGAATGCAGATTCAATTGTAGTTTTGGCAAAAAGGGCTGGGATGAAATCAATCGTCTTTACCTCCAAGCATCATGACGGGTTCTGTATGTATAATAGTGCTCAGACCGATTTTACTGTAATGCATACTCCTTTTGGAAGAGATCCGCTTAAGGAACTTGCCGAGGCCTGTAAAAAGGAGGGCTTGAGGTTGGGTGTTTATTTTTCTCTTATTGATTGGCATTTCCCTGAGGCTTATCCGATATCGAGTCATAATGCTGACCCCGTTACCCCTGAGCATCATAAATATAATATGGCGCAGGTGCGTGAATTGCTCACCAATTACGGGGCGGTTTCGGAGTTTTGGTTCGATATGGGGTCGCTGACCACGGAGCAAAGCGCACAACTTGCGGCTCTTGTAAGGAGTTTGCAGCCAAAGTGTATGATAAGCGGACGTCTTGGCAATGGCTGTGGTGATTTTGCCGTTATGCCAGATAATAAGATTCCAGATTATCATTTGGCTCAGCCGTGGCAAACGGCTGCAAGTATGTTCAAAGAGACATGGGGTTATAGGAGCTGGCAGGAGAGGGGGAGTGTTGAGGAGAAGATTCAAGAAAAGTTGAGAGACTTGAGAGCCGTTGTTTCTCAAGGAGGGAATTATCTTTTAAATATTGGGCCGCGTGGAGATGGCTCTGTGGTGGAGTTTGAGCGTGATGTGTTGCTGGGGATGGGCAAGACAGGTAAATGGCTTTCGGAGAATCCTTTTGTTTTAAATAATCCTGCACCAAGTTACAGGAAAATTGATTCGCCAAGATCCGACAGTAGTTTTAGGGCAATCTCTTTTGATCCTTCTGACAGGATGCAGTTAACCATCTCTTCTGGCAAGAAGATTTTGTATCGGGGTACTTTACAAGAGTGTTCTTTTAATTGTTATGGCAAGACTGTTCATGTTACGCTTTCAGAGGGTGAGATAATACTGCAGAGTGCGGGTGCAAGGCGGGATAGGATTGTTCTCACAAAAGAGAACGGAGCTCCTATTTATATTTATTCCTCTAAAAATTATTACGATTCTTACATGAAGGTTTGTGGACTGCGTTGGGGGTTATAGAACTGCAGTGGCTTTTTCTTAATTGAGAAATTGGCCTCGTTGGCTGGAATGCTATCACAGATAATCTGATGGTTTGGTGCTTCGTTGCAGGAGCTGCTATTTCAGCAATTCAGCAAACAGGTTGTGTTTAGCT
>CAZNBA010000048.1:0-15720 GCA_964571395.1 uncultured Muribaculaceae bacterium | reverse complement strand
GATAATATAAAAAAGGTGACCGTAAGTACTGCAAACCAATACTTTTCGGTCACCTGATAAAGCAACGGGAAAAAGATTATTTGCAGATCCCTTCGTATGCTTTTGCGTCCATAAGAGAGTTTACTTCTGATGGATCGCTCATCTCTATTTTGATCATCCAGCCCCCCTCATAAGGATTGGAATTAACAACTTCCGGTGCGTTTTCGAGTTCTGTGTTAACCTCAATGACTTTACCGGAAAGAGGCATTAGAGCATCTGCTACTGTTTTTACAGCTTCAATTGCGCCAAAAGTTTCCCCTTTCTTTAAAGTTTCTCCTTCTGTTTGGATATCAACGAATACGATATCTCCGAGTTGGCTTTGTGCGAAATCAGTGATACCTATTGTGGCAATATTACCATCGATTTTTACCCATTCGTGGTCGTTTGAGTACTTAAGATTTGTTGGAATATTCATAATTTTTTGTTATTTGTATTATTTAATGGATTGCAAATTTATACTATTCTTTGTACTTCACAAATTTTTAACAATAAAATTTCTATAACCTTTTTAGACTTAATTTTATCAGTTCTTCCAAAGTGGAGGTGGGCTGCTCTTTTAGAATTTCTGAGATAACTTTGTCTGCCATAGCTTTATTGAATCCTAACAAAACAAGAGCAGAAAGTGCCTCTTCTTTGTTTTTAGAGGATTCCCCGGCAAAGTGAAGATCTGATTGCCCGGTTCCCTTTATAATTTTATCTTTTAGATCTATTATTACTCTTTGTGCGGTTTTCAGCCCTATTCCCTTTATGCTCTTTATTTTGTTTACATCCTCTGATAGTATTGCATTTTTAAGTTCATCGGGGGCTAAAGATGAAAGCATCATTCTTGCCGTATTGGGCCCAATGCCGTTAACTTCTATCAACATTAAAAAAATATTTCTTTCCTCTTTAGAAAAGAAGCCGTACCAAAGTTCAACATCTTCCCTTAAGTGGTGATATATGTATAGTTTCACCTCATTTAGGCCTTGTATATCGGAGTATGTCTGGAGCGATATCTGTAATTTGTATCCGATGCCGTTGTTTTCAATTATCGCCTCTGTTGGCGTTGATTCTATTAAAGAACCTGTAATGTAATAGTACATATATAGAGTTGTATTCGGTTACTGACTTTAAAACATAACATACAAATTTAGATTTTTTATATGGAAACTAAAAGTTTGTTGTTAATTTTGTAGTTATATTATTTAATAAGATATGAGTAACCCGATAATAGATACTATTAGAGATAGATTTCCTGCTCTTTCTCAGCAGGTGTACGGGAAAAATCTCGTCTATCTCGATAATGCCGCCACCTCTCAAAAGCCCGATACGGTGATTTCTCTGTTAAATGAGATGAACAGTCGTACAAATGCCAATGTGCACAGGGCAATGTATAAATTGAGTGACGAGGCAACTACTCTTTACGAGAGTGCGCGCGATAGAGTGAGGGTGTTTATTAATGCCCCCGCTCGAGAAAATATTATATTCACATCAGGGACTACAGCCTCCATCAATCTTGTTGCTTCATCCTTTTGCAGGCGGTTCTTGAGCAGGGGTGATGTTGTAGTAATTACAGGCGATTCTCATCATTCCAATATAGTTCCGTGGCAGTTAGCTTGCAAATATGCGGGAGCAACTGTCGAGGTACTTCCGCTTAAAGATAATGGTGAGTGGGATTTGGAAAAGTTTGAGACTCTTCTTAATAGCAAGGTGAAAATTGTTGCCGCCACTCAGATTTCAAATGTACTCGGGGTTGTGAATCCGCTTGCTGAACTGATTAAAACAGCTCATGCTCACAATGTCCCGGTCCTTGTTGACGGAGCTCAGGGCATTGTTCATACAGGCGTGGATGTTATTACTCTGGATTGTGATTTTTATGCTTTTTCTGCACATAAAGTTTATGGAGAAACAGGCTCTGGAATCCTTTATGGCCGTAAGGAACTTTTAGAGGAGATGCCGCCGTATATGGGAGGAGGAGATATGGTTGATACCGTAACCTTTAAAGAGACCACATATGCTCCTCTGCCTCTTAAATTTGAGGCCGGCACACCTAATTTTATCGCAAATGCTGCTCTGAAGCCTGCTCTTGATTTTGCCAATCAAATCAGAGAAGGAGAGATTGGAAGGGCTGTGGCCGAGAATGAAAAGGCAATAGTTTCGTATCTTAGAAATGAACTTCCAAAAATAGAAGGGCTTGAGATTTACGGTAACGTGGTTGAAAAGATTCCTTTATTTTCAATGAATATCAGGGGATGTCATGCAGGAGATATTGCTCAGATATTGGATAAACTTGGTATAGCTGTTAGAACCGGCATGATGTGTGCCGAACCTGTTATGGCTCGTTTTGGGGTTACAAGTATGGTTAGAGCGTCATTTGCCCCATATAATACGATAGAAGAGGCTCAATATTTCATAGAGGGGCTTAAACGTGCACGGCGAATGCTTTTATAATTGATTTTTTATAACTAATTTTGCTGCTGATTTTGCCTAGTTAACTCAATGGTAGAGTACATATCTCGTAAGTATGAGGTTGGTGGTTCGAGTCCACTACTAGGCTCAACAGTAATAACAAGAGGCCGTCTGAAAACAAAAGCCGGCCTCTTTTTAAATTTAACGCGATGACTATTCGGCAGGAAGAGAAGAGTATTATTGATGAGTTTTCAATGTTTACAGATTGGATGGATAAATACGAGTATATCATTGAACTTGGGAAGAATTTACCTATTATAGAGGCTAAAGAAAAGGTTGATTCCAACCTGATTAAAGGTTGCCAAAGCAGAGTGTGGCTGCAATGCAACTATTCTGACCGTAAATTATTTTTTAAGGCAGACAGTGACGCTATTATTACAAAAGGTATAATTTCGTTATTGATAAGAGTTTATAGCGGTCATACCCCTCAGGAAATTCTTGATTCGGATGTTTCGTTTATAGATGAAATTGGGCTTAAGGAGAATCTTTCTCCTACAAGGGCTAATGGCTTGGTTTCTATGATAAAACAGATTCATCTTTATGCGCTGGCTTATAGAGAACAGGAAAAACAATCATAGGTAAGATATGGATGCAACTGTAAAACAGGAAATGGAAAAGAATGTCGTAAGAGCGTTGCGGCAGGTATATGATCCGGAAATACCGGTGAATATTTATGATCTTGGTCTGATTTACGAAATAAAGATAAATAATGACGGCAAGGTCTTTATCAAGATGACTTTTACCGCTCCAAATTGCCCTCTTGCCGACGAAGTGCTCGATCAGGTTAATGAGGCTGTTAAGGAGGTGCCCGGTGTAGGCGATGTTGCTATAGAGTTGGTTTTCGAACCTGTGTGGGACAAGGATAGAATGACAGAGGAGGCTAAGTTGGAGTTGGGGATGTTGTAAAATGTTTTCTCATTATGAACAGAGTATATTTGCTTTTGGGTAGTAATTTGGGAGACAGGGCTGCTATTTTGAGCCGTGCGTGTACAAAACTTTCCGAGAGGTTGTTGCCTACAATTTCAGAGGGTGCAGCCAATCTCAGACAATGCGTGAATATTTCAGGGGACTTGTCAGTGTTTGCAGATATGTCGGGAGTCCATGGGAATGAGTTTGTGGATAAGAGCGTTATGCAGGGGGTATTGAGTAATGAGGCGGCAATTAAACTGTTGATGCCGATGTTTGTAATGTCAGATATGATTGAGACGGAGCCTGTTGGTTTTGAGTGTGATATGAAATTCATTAATATGGCGGTTTCGGTTAAGACGTTGCTTAATGTAAGGGAGGTTTTGAAGATTTGTCAGGGGATTGAGATTGAGTTGGGAAGAGACAGAGGTAATGAGGGGGAGCGATACAATGACAACGGGGAGAGGATTTATCATTCAAGATTGATAGATATAGATATTTTGTTTTGTGAAGATTTTGATTCTCTCTCCATTGAGAAGGTTCCGGCCGGAGAGGGGAACATGGGAGAAGAGAGAGGATTGCTGGGGAGGTTTAGGTGCCGGCCAATTGAGGTGAATGACTCGGATCTTATTGTGCCTCATAAGGAATTGCCGAATAGACCGTTTGCTCAATATCTTTTGAAACAGGTGATTGCGCGTGAAAATTAACGAAGACAAATTATAAAATTATGACACAGGAAGAGTTATTCAAGAATTTAATAGCCCATACAAAGGAGTACGGGTTTATTTTTCCTTCTAGTGAGATTTATGATGGGTTGGGAGCCGTATATGATTATGGTCAACTCGGATCAGAATTGAAAAACAACATTAAAAGATATTGGTGGGATTCCATGGTTAGGCTCCACGAGAATATTGTTGGAATAGATTCAGCAATTTTTATGCATCCGAAGATTTGGGAGGCTTCGGGCCATGTTGGAGCTTTCAATGATCCGCTGATAGATAATAAGGACTCAAAGAAACGTTATAGGGCGGATGTGTTGCTCGAGGATTATATTGGCAAGTTCGAGGAAAAAAACAATAAAGAGGTTGAGAAGGGTAGGAAAAAGTTTGGAGAGGCATTCGATGAGGAGAAATTCAGGGAGACTAACCCGAATATAAAGAGGAATAATGAGAAGATAGAGGCTTGTAGGAGTAGGATGGTGGCTGCTCTCAATGCAAATGATCTTGCTGCGTTGAGACAGTTGATTTTGGACTGCGATATTGTGTGCCCTATTTCAGGGACGAAGAATTGGACCGAGGTGCGTCAATTTAATTTGATGTTCAGTACAAAAATAGGTAGTGTGTCAGATGACAGTGATGTTCTCTATCTCAGGCCTGAGACAGCACAGGGAATTTTTGTAAATTTTCTAAATGTTCAGAAAACGGGCAGGATGAAGATACCTTTCGGTATAGCACAAATAGGCAAAGCTTTTAGAAATGAGATTGTTGCAAGGCAGTTTATTTTTAGGATGAGAGAGTTTGAGCAGATGGAGATGCAGTTTTTTGTTCGTCCGGGTTCTGAGATGGAATGGTTCCCTAAATGGAAAGAGACTCGTCTTGCGTGGCATAAAGCTATCGGACTCGGAGATGAGAAGTATCGTTATCATGATCATGAAAAGTTGGCTCACTATGCAAATGCTGCTACGGATATAGAGTTTGAATTTCCGTTTGGATTCAAAGAGATAGAGGGTATTCATTCGAGAACTAATTTCGATTTGAGTCGCCATCAGCAATTTTCCGGAAAAAAGATTCAATATTTCGATCCTGAAACAAACGAGAGTTATGTTCCTTATGTGATAGAGACCTCTATTGGGTTGGACAGAACCGTGTTAGCCGTTCTTTCTGCTGCATATAAGGAGGAAAAATTGGAAAACGGAGAGGAGAGGGTAGTGATGAAATTCAATCCAGCGCTTGCTCCCGTTAAAGTTGCAGTCCTGCCGTTGTTGAAGAAGGATGGTTTGCCTGAGGTTGCTCAGGAGATAATGGATTCGTTAAAATACGATTTTAATTGTCAATATGATGAGAAAGATAGTATCGGAAAGAGATATCGCCGCCAAGATGCTATAGGAACTCCTTTGTGTATCACGGTAGATCATCAGAGTTTGAAGGATAAAATGGTGACCTTAAGGGACCGCGATACCATGAGCCAGGAAAGAGTAGCTATTACAGATCTTCCTAAAATAGTTGAAAATAAAGTCAGTATGAAGAATCTTCTTAAGAAGGGATGATTTTAGGTTCAATGTCGCTGAATATTGACTAAATTAGCACACAAAATTTAATTAACACTCGATACTATGGGTAATATAGCTGTAAATTATCTGGGGATCTCTTTATCCTCTCCAATTATCGCTGCAAGCAGCGCTCTTACGTCAAATATAGATAACATTAAAGCTTTGGAGGAGGCCGGTGCCGGAGCAATAGTTATGAAATCTCTTTTTGAAGAGCAGATATATAAGTTGGCCGGCGCTTTGGAGGATTGTAGCGTGGCCTATCCAGAAAATGCAGATCTATTAAATAACTATGTTACAGGCATGGAGATAAGCCGGTATACAGATCTTGTTTCTCAAGCCAAAAAGGCTGTTAAGATACCTGTAATTGCCAGTATAAATTGTTTCGATGCCGGTAGCTGGGTCTCTTTTGCAAAGGAGATTGAACGTGCCGGTGCAGACGCTCTGGAGATTAATATTTATTCTATGCCGCTTTCTCCTGGCAAGAGCAGCGAAAAAATTGAAAGGGGGGAGATTGAAATTATTAGAGATATTGTTTCCTCTGTTTCTATACCTGTAGCTGTAAAAATAGGGGATAATTATACGAATATTCCTGAATTTGTGGGCACCTTGAGAAAATGCGGAGCAAAGGGTGCCGTTCTGTTCAACAGTTTCTATAAGCCCGATATTGATATAGATACAATGTCGCTTATAAGTGCAAATCCGTTTTCTGCTCACGGCAACTACGTTAGAGAACTTCGCTGGATAGCCGTTTGTTCCTCTTGTACGAGAGGGATGGATTATTCTGCTACAGGAGGTATTTTTGAGCCTTATGATGCAATAAAACTAATGTTGGCAGGTGCGAGTACGGTACAACTGTGTAGCGCACTTTATCAGCAGGGATATGGCATTGTCAAATCCTTTAATGATCTCCTCAATAACTTTATGCAGGATAAGGGGTTTAATAAGACAACAGATTTTATCGGCAACCTTAATTATTCTAACATTAAGCATCCGGAAAGTTATGAACGTAGTCAGTTCATAAAGGTATTCGGCTCAAGAACCAATATCTTATAGTCACACAATCCACACTTTTATTTGGTTTTGCAGTAGTTCCGACAGATATTTTTTCGTTAAAAGAATAAAAAAAGAGTTCATCTTGTAGTGATGAACTCTTTTTTGTCGGGGTACTCCGACTCGAACGGAGGACCCTCTGCTCCCAAAGCAGATGCGCTAGCCAACTGCGCCACACCCCGAATCATAATGTTTTCAGACTTTTAACTCATGTTTGGGACAATGTTTCATTAAAAGCGGATGCAAAGGTACATTTATTTTTTTATTTTACAAAAAAATTGAAAAAATGAGGCGTAAAGAGCGTTATTCTTCTTTACGCCATTTTTTTTGCGGTGAAAGGGGGATTCGAACCCCCGGTACGGTTACCCGTAC
Organism: uncultured Muribaculaceae bacterium; assembly: GCA_964571395.1. Taxonomy (GTDB): domain Bacteria; phylum Bacteroidota; class Bacteroidia; order Bacteroidales; family UBA932; genus Egerieousia. The sequence continues at coordinate 8,636 of CAZNBA010000048.1, read as the reverse complement.
GACAGTTTAGCAAACTGTTGGTTTAAGCCACTCACCCATCTCACCTTCCTGGGTTTGTTTGTCAAACTTTGGGATTGCAAATGTATGCAATTTTTTTTTATCTACAAACTCTTAAAGCCTACTTTGCAATGTTCTCTCGCATATCGGTATCAGCCTGAATGTTTTTTATCTTGTAGTAATCCATTATCCCGAGATTTCCTTTGCGGAAAGCATCTGCTATTGCAAGAGGAATTTCTGTTTCTGCAAGAATAACCTTTGCACGGGCCTCTTGTGCTTTAGCTTTCATCTCCTGTTCAAGTGCGACTGCCATTGCTCGTTTCTCTTCTGCTCTTGCTTGAGCGATATTTTTATCTGCATTTGCCTGGTCTATCTGTAGAACGGCACCGATATTTTTACCAATGTCAATATCAGCAATATCTATGGAGAGGATTTCGAAGGCCGTACCGGCATCCAGTCCCTTTTTTAGAACAACTTTTGAGATGGAATCAGGGTTTTCAAGCACGGATTTGTGTGATTCGGCCGAGCCGATAGAGGAGACAATACCCTCTCCTACACGTGCGAGAACAGTCTCTTCTCCTGCTCCTCCAACCAATTGCTTAATATTGGCGCGAACAGTTACTCTAGCCTTAGCAATTAGCTGAATACCATCTTTTGCAACAGCTGTTACAGGAGGTGTGTTTATTACTTTCGGATTGACGGACATTTGTACAGCCTGGAAAACATCTCGTCCTGCGAGATCGATAGCGGCTGCCATATTAAAATCCAATTGGATATTAGCTTTGTCTGCTGAAATAAGGGCATTTACTACATTAGGGACATTGCCTTTTGCAAGATAATGTGCTTCCAATTCATTTGCATTCAGTTTGAGACCGGCTTTTGTTCCAGTGATCATTGCCATTACAATTGTTCCAGGAGGAACCTTACGCCAGCGCATCAACACAAGCTGTAGGAGAGATATTTTTACTCCTGAAATTAACGCCTGAAACCATAAAGTAACAGGGAAAAACCATAAAAATACCATTAGGGCGACTATTGAAATGCCGACCCAGATAAAAGTGATAACAGTGTTGTCAATCATTGTATTGTTTGTTAATAATTAATTTTTGAGTTAAGGTAGGGAAAATGGAGATTATTTGACTATTGATACAAATATACGTGTGCCCTCAAAAGAGCTTATCACAACCTCTTTATTCGGTTCTATGAGACCGTCGCGGGTACTTACCTCAACAATATGTTCTCCAAATTTTACATGTCCACCCGGAGCCAGTCTTGTTATAGTTATGCCACTGTCTCCAATTTTGAAGCCTTTGGATTCAGGGGTGTTGTCAACTTTGGACTCTATGTTTGTCCTAAGACTCAACTTCTTCCAAGTTCCGGAACGGAGTACTACAATAATCGACAGAACTATAAGCAATAGTATACCGGCCGTGATTAAAACTCCGAATAGATATCCAAAACTATAAAAGGCAAAAAAACAGGCCCCTACAAGGGATGCTATCCCCAAAATTCCTGTTACTCCAAATCCTGGAATAACAAGAAGTTCTATCGCTAAAAGGATTAGTCCTATAATAATAAGTGATATTACAAGTGCAAGCATAGAGTTTTATTTTTTAATTAATGATTTCTTTTCTACGGTGACTTTTCCGCTTGAAACAGTTTGGAGAGTTTTTGCAAGGATATTAGCCTCTGCCTGTTGTGAGAAGGGACCGATAACATATAAAGTTTCTCCGTCTGTAACGGTTTTTGCTATCTCTTTTGTTGTGCTTTTCTGGATCAGTTGGATCATAGCCTTTGACATGCCGGCACTATAACCGCTTATTATCACCTGATATATATTATTTATACCTGTTTTTTCCAAAGCTCTTGCAGCCTTTACCGTGATTGATTTCCTCTTATTGAATGCAACAACAGAGGAGTTGGGAAAACCATTCTTCTTCACTGTATTCAGATGCTCAAGAGCCTCTTCGTATGAACCGAACAGGCCTACCGTATATACATACTTTCTTGTAGAATTATCCCTTCTTTCAAATACCGGCGTTAATCCTTTCAACATCTTTTTAGAAGCCTTATTTGTGGTTGTTAAAAACTGTATTTGATAGACAAGATAGAGAGGAAATTCATTAATATTCGAAATTGTGACATTGTCATTATTCTTATCTATTCCAAATGCGTAATCAGATACTGAGGAAATTTCCTCAATCTTTATGACAGGGGTTTGCATAAGTGAATTTGAGGCAAATTTGAATGGAATTTTTTCATCGAATAAGTTGTCGGAGATCTTCTCCTCTCCCTCATTTGGCACCTTAATACCCTTAAGAATAAGGTCCATTTCTGCAGATTGCATTGCCTCAGAGGCTTTCCCTATTCGGCTCTGTATTTCAATAGCTTCGTTTTCAAGTTGCTTTATTGTTTTAGATGAAGAAGACTTTTCGCTTTCGGAAGAGGAGTTGCGGTATAGCAATCTGCTCTCTGAAAGTTGCCCGTTTATCTCTGAAAGTTGCAACTGTAAAGATTTTAAGAGTTTTATGGACTCGTTATATCTTAAAACTTGAGGATTATCGGAATCTTCCGATACCGCGATATTGTCGTCGTATTGATTGTTATCGGGGAGATTTAGCAGTGCAATGTTTGCCGCCTCCTCCTGTGAAATTGTTTTTTTGAGCGGAAGATTCTCAAATTCAATAGCATAAACATTAACGGAGTCTCTTCCGGTATTCCTGTTAGAGGCGAAAAGGGTATATTTACCGTCAGGAGTATCGTAATACAGAAAATCATCGGCCGGAGAAGAGAATGGAAATCCCAAATTTTGAGGAGTGTCCCAATCCCCGATTTCATCACTCCATTTGCTGATATACAGATCATAACCGCCCATTCCGAAATGTCCGTTAGAGGAAAAATATAAACTTTTTCCATCTGCTGAAAGATAGGGGAAAATATCGTTCCCCATTGAGGTGATACTTTCATTCAACAACTGTGGAGCACTCCATAGAGATTCATTTAATTTTGTGGTTGAGAAGAGACTCCATGAGCCACTTTTGTCAGGAGCGCTGAAATAGATGGTTTTTGCCCCCTTTGGAAAATAGATGTATGAAAACATATTGTTTGATTGCAGCAGGGCAGATGGAGTAAGGCTCCATGTTTTGTTTTCAAACCCCGGATAGTGCAGGAAAAAATCTTTTATTGAAAACTTTTTCCTTGCCACGGTTTTTGGGACATATGCATATTTGAGCATATTTTTACCGTTTACGCTGTTGATCAGTTTTTTTTCTATATCCGATTTTACGGAGGAGTCACTTTCTTGTTTGAGCAATTGTTTGTATATATCAATTGCTTCATTAAAACGATACTGCATATGCAGATAATCCGCATAACCAGCGCTGTTTCTCTCCTGTGAGAAAAGTGGTGAGCTACAGAGAGTCAGAAAGATGAAAATATATAAAATACTCTTTTTCTTCATTTAATCTTTAAAATATGTTCAAACAAAGGTATAAAATCTTTATTTATTAGGAAAAATTTGTACATTTGCACCCTATTTTGTATAGCCAGATTAATTTGAAATATAAATTTAAAACTATAATATCACATGCAAAGTAAAGGCGCCATCAAATTTGTGGCAATTTTAATCGCACTAGCCTGCATTTATCAATTATCATTTACGTGGGCTACCAGACACCAGGAGAATAAGGGTGCAGAATATGCGGCAAAATTAGTTGAGGCCGAGAAAAAAAGTCAGGCCTTTGCCAATGTACCTGAGTTGGATAGGGCATATTTTCTCGATTCTCTTGCAAAGGAAAAGGAAAAATATTTTATTGATTCCATAACAGCAAAGAAGATTTTTCTTGGATTTACATACAAAGAGGTAAAGGACAAGGAGATCAATTTAGGTTTGGACCTCAAGGGAGGTATGAACGTAATGCTTCAGGTTCAATTAAGAGATCTTATCAAAGCTCTTGCAGATAATAATCCTTCTCCTGATTTTAAGAATGCGCTTGATATGGCATATAAGAGAGAGATAGAGTCGCGCGAAGATTTTATCACTCTTTTTGAGGAGTCTTGGAATATTGTTGCTCCAGGAAAGAGGCTTTCTACCATTTTCGGTACTTATGAGATGCGAGATAAAATTAAGCCGGAAACCTCAAATGAGGAGGTTATAAAGATTATACGTGAAGAGTCGGAAAGTGCTGTGGCAAACTCATTCAATGTGCTGAGAAATCGTATCGACCGTTTTGGCGTTACTCAGCCTAATATTCAGAAACTTGGGAATACCGGTAGAATTCTTGTCGAGTTACCTGGTATAAAAGAGCCTGAACGTGTAAGAAAACTGCTACAGGGTACAGCTTCTTTGGAATTCTGGACAACATATGACAACTCTGAGGTTTATCCGTTCCTTACCGAGGCGAATGCTCTGGCAAAGGAGATTATAAGTACTCACGTTGTAAAGGCGGATACCACAAAGGCGGTTGCGGTAAATACAGTTAAGGCCGATTCTGTAAAAGTGGCAACAGATTCTACAAAGACTGCTTCAACCGATAAGGTTATGGAGTCTCTTATCAATACTGACAGCCTTTCCAGCGATGCTGCTGTTTGGATGAAGGAGAATCCACTTTTTGCCGTACTCTCGCCAAATCAGTATAACGGACAACTTATTCCAGGTGCTTGTATCGGGCATGCACACTACAGAGATACTGCAAAAGTTAATGCGTTGTTGAACATGCCGCAGATTAAGGCTCTCTTCCCAATCGAATTTATTCCAATGTGGTCTGTGAAGCCTGCTCCTGAAGATAAAGCCGGCAATATATATGAACTTATTGCAATTAAGGCAAGCTCAAAGGATGGTAAGGCTCCCCTTGATGGTTCTGTTGTTGCTGATGCAAGTGTTTCTTATGGAAATAACGGTGGAGCTCCCTCTGTAAGTATGTCTATGAATGCAGAAGGATCAAGAATATGGGCAAGACTTACGGCTGATAATATAGGAAGACAGATTGCGATTGTACTCGACGGTATGGTTTATTCCTATCCTAAAGTTAACGGAGAGATTACAGGAGGCCGTTCTGAAATTACCGGTCACTTTTCAATTACAGAGGCTGAAGATTTGGCAAACGTACTTAAATCAGGTAAATTGCCTGCTCCTGCAACAATCGTTCAGGAACAGGTTGTAGGACCAAGTTTGGGTAGTGAATCCATTAATGCCGGAATGATGTCATTCTTGATAGCATTCCTTTTGGTGCTCATATATATGCTTATCTTCTATAATGGGGCCGGAGTTGCTGCAAATATAGCTTTGCTTTGCAATGTACTGTTCCTGTTTGGAGCGCTGGTCTCTTTTGGTGCGGTACTTACATTGCCAGGTATAGCCGGTTTGGTTCTGACAATGGGTATGGCGGTTGATGCGAATGTTATTATATATGAGCGTATTAAAGAGGAGCTTAGGGCAGGTAAGGCGTTAAGGCTGGCTATAAAAGACGGTTACAGCAATGCATATTCTGCAATCATAGATGGTAACCTGACAACAATTATTACAGGTATAGTTTTGTTTATATTCGGTTCAGGTCCTGTTCAGGGCTTTGCAACAACCCTTGTAATAGGTATCATAACTTCATTACTTACCTCTATCTTTATAACGAGACTTATTTTTGAAGCACGTTTAAGCAAGAATAAGAACATTACGTTCGATAATAAGTTTACACGTAATTTTATGCAGAATACACATGTGGATTTTGTGAAACTTCGTAAAGTTTGCTACATTATCTCTATTGTCGTATGTTCTGCCGGAATTCTTTCTATTGGAATAAAAGGCTTCTCTTATGGTGTTGATTTTACCGGAGGTAGAACATATGTGTTGCGTTTTGATAAGGATGTAACTGCCGAGCAGGTACGTAAGGCAGCCGATGCGGAGTTTGGTCAAACTGTTGAGGTTAAACAGTTCGGTGGGGCGAGCCAAATGAAACTTACTACAAAATATAAGATTGAAGATAACTCCAATGAGGTAGACAAAGAGGTGGAGCAAAAACTTTATAATGCCTTAAAGGGCTTATTTAAGACTTCCATGACATTTGAAGAATTTACCTCTACAGTAAATAATCCTAATGGTATCATCAGTTCCGATAAGGTTGGGCCTACAATTGCAAATGATATTAAGAGAGATGCAGTAATAGCAGTTATTATATCGTTGCTTGCAATCTTCCTTTATATTGCTGTTCGTTTCAAGGGTTGGACATGGGGAACAGGCGGAGTGATAGCGTTGGCACACGATTCAATTATTGTTATCGGATTCTTCTCATTCTTCTCAGGGATATTACCATTCAGTTTGGATGTGGATCAGACATTTATTGCAGCTGTTCTGACGATTATAGGTTATTCAATCAATGATACTGTGGTTATATTTGACCGTATCCGTGAGTACAAAGCTTTATATCCTAAGAGAGGTCTTTATGAAAACGTTAACAGTGCTCTTAACAGTACGCTTTCCAGAACAATAAACTCATCCGGAACCACCCTTGTGGTTATGATTGCAATTGCATTATTTGGAGGTGAGGTGATCAGAGGATTTTCAGTTGCTTTGGTTGTAGGTATTATTGTAGGTACTTACTCCTCTGTATTTGTGGGTACTCCGGTTATGTATGATTTAAATATCCGCAGTGAGAGGAAGAAATTGGAAGAGGCGAAGAAAAATTAGACGGTAAAAGTACAACCCATTAGTTTATAGATGGTTGTTGAAAATATTTTGATAGGGCAACAAAAAAGAGATTTTTTGTTGCCCTATCTCTTTTTGAAGATGTCGATTTATTTAATATTTTTGTAACGTTTGTTTAAAAATGTTTATTTTTAGCGAATGTATGTTATAATAATTAATTATTTATAAAATTTAAGTATAGAATTATCATGGAATTACCTTTTGCGGAATCGTATAGAATAAAGATGGTTGAGACTATCAGAAAATCTACAAAGAAAGAGCGTATAAATTGGATTAAAGAGGCTGATTATAATCTCTTTAAGTTAAAAAGTGAATATGTTTACATAGATCTTCTTACCGATTCCGGAACCGGAGCCATGAGCGACAAGCAGTGGGCTGCTCTTATGGAGGGTGATGAAAGCTATGCCGGAGCCTCTTCATACTATAATCTTAAGGAGAGTATAAAGGAGATTACGGGGTTTGATTACTTTCTGCCAACTCATCAGGGACGTGCTGCCGAAAACGTGCTGTTTTCGGCCATTGTGAAGCCGGGGGATATTTTACCGGGTAATTCTCATTTCGATACCACAAAGGGGCATATAGAGTTTAGAAAGGCCTTTGCCATTGATTGTACCATTGATGAGGCCTCAGATACTGAGATGGAGCTTCCTTTTAAGGGGAATATGGATTTGAATAAGTTGGAGACAGTGCTTAAGGAGAATCCAAAGGAGAAGATACCTGCTGTTGTGCTTACCATAACAAACAATACTGCCGGCGGGCAACCTGTTTCTATGGAGAATATAAAGGGTGTTGCGGCGCTTTGTAAGAAATATGATGTAAAATTGCTTATAGATTCAGCCCGTTTTGCAGAGAATGCCTATTTTATTAAGACTCGCGAGAAGGGATATGAGAAGATGAGCATTAAGGAGATTGCAAGAGAGATTTACAAAGAGGCTGATTACATGACAATGTCTGCTAAAAAAGACGCTATTGTTAATATGGGTGGATTTGTTGCTTTCAAAGAGGAGCAGGAGATGCAAAAGTGTCAGATGTACAGCATTATGTTTGAGGGTTTTGTAACGTACGGCGGTATGTCAGGCAGAGATATGAATGCGCTTGCTCAGGGGCTGCGTGAGGGGACCGATTTTAACTATTTGGAGACAAGAATAGGACAAGTTGCTTATCTTGGTAAGAAACTCGACGAATATGGCATTCCTTATCAGCGTCCTGCCGGTGGTCATGCAATATTTCTTGATGCAAAGAAGATTCTTGTGAATGTTCCAAAAGAGGAGTTTATTGCTCAAACATTGGGTGTTGAGTTGTATATTGAGGGTGGTGTGCGTGGTGTTGAGATAGGCAGTATTCTTGCAGATCGAGATCCTGTTACAAGAGAAAACCGTTATCCGCGTCTCGAGTTGTTAAGGCTTGCAATACCTCGGCGCGTTTACACAAATAACCATATGGATTATATTGCAGCCGCAGTTAAAAATGTCTATGACAGACGTAATGAGATTACTAAGGGTTTCGTAATTACCAAGGAACTACCTATCATGAGACATTTTACTGTTGAATTGAAGAGAGCAAAGTAGTTATTTCTCCCAAATTAAAGAGTAGTCCAGCAATTTTTGTTCAAGATTTGTTCGGGCTACTTTTATTTTTATGCGGTCACCAAGCATGAATTTTTTATGCGTGGCTTTTCCAACGAGGCAATATTTTTTCTCGTCAAAGACAAGATAATCCTCTTTAATATCGCGTAAAGCTATCATGCCTTCAATCTTTGTAGGTTCTATCTCAACATACATTCCCCATTCGGTAATGCCGGAGATGGTTCCTTCGAAGATTCTTCCAATCTTGTCCTGCATATATTCAACCATCTTGTATTTTACGCTTGCGCGTTCAGCTTCTGCTGCAAGTTGTTCTCTATTTGAAGTATGTTGGCAAAAATCTTCGAACTTCTTCTTAT
>CAZNBA010000047.1:0-16080 GCA_964571395.1 uncultured Muribaculaceae bacterium | reverse complement strand
AAGCAACAGATAAATCTCTACCTATAACCGTATTCGAAACTTCTGCCCTCAGGATTGATTATCATCACAACCGTCTTCTCCGGAACCGTAAGATCAATATCATAAAAATGCCCGTTGAATTTCTTACTACGCGAAACAAACTGTGGACGCAGGGTTATCAATGAATCCTTGACAGTATAGATATTATCGAGTTGATTTAAGCTGAAAGAGTTATATGTCGAGATACCCATGAAACCCTCCCTTGCTACATTGTTCATCTTGCACTCTATATAATTCTCTGTAGAATCAGAATGATCTACATCAAACGAAGGATAGTAAACAAACTCCAATCCCCTTCCTGAGGTAGCTTTTTTATAGTAAAGATACCCGTCACAATCATCACTATATCTCCATCCATTTACATAAGTCCTATACCTTACATTTGAGGTAGCAACCCGCTCCAGTCCCCCCTCTCCGTACGGTTCATATTTAACATACATCGTATCATACTTTTTGGGCAAATCATTGGAAACACGATCTTCGGAATATCCAAAATAGGGTGAAAAGGCCCTGATGCCAAGCACAAACAAAGCAATCCCCAAAACTACCCATAAGAGAAAAATTACAAGACCCGGACGCCAAGTGGGACTTTTAAACTTAAAAATAAGCTGCAATGAAGCATATAGTATCCCGATAAATGGCAAGAAATATACGGCACAGGCCAACACTTTAAGTATAAACGTATTGCCTATGTTAAGGACCATATAATCCACAAGGTCAATAGCATTAAAGCCGGAAAGGATGGTAATTCCGAATAGGAAAACTACCCCCGTAATAATTCCTCCCACCGCCATAAGGAACAGCACTACTCCTATTGCAATCAAAAAAATATTTCCGAACACACCTCCCACCTTGCTCGCCCCATTTGAAAAACGGCTCGCCTCCTCATTGATTTTTCTACTTATTGTATCTATTCTTGAAGACTCTCCTCGCATCGCACACCTCTGATTCACCGTTTTTGCCTCAGGAATAATCAGCCACAACAGCAAGTAAGCCAATACAACATACCAGACCGACCCTATATGAATATAAAAGAAATGATTGGTTATACTTCCAACACTATAAGCAAAAAACAGTATAGCCACCGCAATGATTCTAACCCAAACTACATCCAATCCGGAATAAGCAGCAATTCCGCTGCAAACCCCACCAAAAACCTTATGCTCTCTATCTCTGAACAATCTCTTTATAACCTTTTCTCTCTTCTCCTCTCTTTGTTCCCCGTCAATATCATCGGGCCTCCCCAGTGTAGAAATTATCCAATTTACCGTTTCAACGGAAACTACTCCATCTTTCCCCTCTTTCTCCAGTATAAGTTCCGAAATACGCTCCTCTATATCTGCAACTATCTCATCGCAAGATTGTTCAGAAGAATAATGTTCCTTTAGTTCATTAATATACTCATCAAGTACCTCAAATGCATCTTGTGCAATTGTAAAAGAAACTCCGGCCAAACTAATTTTAACTACTTCTTTCATGATCTAAATTTTTTAAACTGTAACTTAATAAATACATTATTTGTTTTTTATATATTCTATAGACTCCACAACCTCATTCCAGGCTGTATCCATATCGGCCAGAGCCTCTTTACCTTTTTCAGTAATTGAATAATACTTTCTCGGAGGTCCTTGTGGACTCTCTTCCCAACGATAGCTCAAAAGGCCCTGATTTTTCTGCCGTGTCAAAAGAGGATATACAGTACCCTCGACAACCAACATCTTCGCCTCTTTTAGTTCCGTAAGCAAAGAGGAGGCATAAGAATCTCCTCTGCGAAGCAAACTTAATATGCAATACTCCAACACGCCCTTGCGCATTTGAGATTTAGTGTTTTCAACATTTGAATCTGCCATAACCTTATATATTAAAATTATTTATACTCTTTATTTCCGGAGAACTTTCTGATATTCTCCGCTGTAACCGGCATGCCGCGCATCTCACATTTTTGTACCGGAGTTACGGCAAGCGGAGCCGCAATCCAAAGTACGACATAAATCCAGAAGGCCGCACCGCCAAGAATAAGTCCCACAACAAACAAAACTCTAATGAGGACCATGTCGAGATTAAAGTAAATTGCAAGTCCGGAACAAACGCCTCCAATTGCCTTTGCATCGGGATTCCTGAACAGTTTTTTTGAAGAAGAATGATTGTCACTTTCTCTCCATTCCTGAGAATCAGCCCCTCCTTCAAATGAAGAGCCAAAGAAATAAGGTTCACCATCCGGCATTCCCAGCTGAATAATCACCTCCTTAACTGTTGACTTTTCTACCACATCTTTAAAAGAATTAACACGAGCGGAAAACAGTTCTGCAATACGTAATTCAAGATCATCCATTACCTCTTTACTCTGAACACCCATTTTTGTACGGGTTCTGAACTTTTCCAGATAATCATTGAGCAGAGAATAAGCATTCTCTTCCATAGTAAAACTCTTACCGCCGATTCCTACATTTACAACCTTATTCATAATTTTAAATTTTATTGTTGCCTCTATTAAAAATACCTTTTATTACCTTGTTTTTGGTAATGCAAATATATATCAATTTTATATTACCTTGTATTGCATAGTACTATAAATATTAAAAAGAGCGGGTCTGAAGCCTGCTCTTTACTAATTTATTTGCGCTATATAGCTGATTTACTGTTTATTGTAATTTTGTTAAGTTTTTGTTAAGAAACTCGACAAACTACTTAGTTGGAACTCCTTCGGAAGCAGGTTGCTCCTGAGGTTGACTTGCAGGTTGCGTAGCCGGCTGGGTAGAAGGCTTAGCTGCATCCACAGGGAACTGAGGCTGTGTAGCATTGTTTGTATTCTCAATTTTGTTCTTAAGTTCTGCATTGATAGAGTCACCTCTCTTAGCAGCAAACGCAGTTGCCAAAACGCAGAGAACAATAATAATCAAAGCAAGTGCCCATGTTGATTTTTCAAGAAAATCAGCAGTTTGTCTTACTCCGAATGTCTGGTTTCCTGCAGCAAAATTGGCAGCAAGTCCACCGCCTTTTGAATTCTGCACCAACACTATTATCGTTAAAAAAATACTTGCGATAACAATTAGAATAGCAATAGCTGTATACATATTTTATATTATTTTTTTAATTTTATTTCTTGTACAAGGGATGCAAAGTAAGCACTTTTTTCCGGATATAACAAACACAGTTTGGAATAAACCTCTATAGCCTGCTGATAATAACCTTGTTGAGCATATATTTTCGCAAGCGTTTCTGTATACAATCCAATATCTTCGAAAAACAGGCCATCTTTTTTCTGTTCATCATCGATCTCATCGGGCTGTGCAGTATATTTAAAATCAAGTTGTTCATCCCTTCGAGAGGCCGATTTTTCCTTCTCAAGATCCTTAAAGTCTTCTGCTGAAAAGTAGTCTCCGCCGAGTATATACGGCTTTGGATTACCTGGTTTTGATACAGGAGTATTAGCAGGAGATCTCATTATCTCCTCCATTACAATATTAAAATCAATATCATCAGTCTCTTCTATTACGGTATCTTTTGCGGATTTCACAGTTGGCTCGGGAACAGATTCCTGTGAACTATCTATAAATGAAGGCATACTCTCTCTGAATATAGAGGAGCGCGCACTATCAATCTCATGAACCGGAGCATTTGAGGAGGGAATCTCGGATAGTATCCTCCTCAAAATGGTTTTTCTATTAGGAAGATAGATAAAAGAGGATCTGACTCCGCTTTCAAAACACTCTCTTCCCAACTGCGCCAACTTTTTCAACAGAACCACACGTGCAAAAACATACCAAGGATATCGCTGCACAATCTCCTCCAATTTATATATATCAAGTTCTTTTAAGTTGGAATACATCTTCTAATTTTTTACATTACCAATTTGCCACAGTCGCATTAAATATATCTTCTACCAGCGTCTCAACTATTTGATCGCACAATTGCGCCTCAATAGAATCTAAAGAGAGGTTGGAATCATAGTCCTGAAACGCAACAAAGGATTTATCAAAATCTTCGTCGTGGTTCTTCTTGTTGGTGAAAACAATTTTCACCGTCACTGTAAGCCTGTTCTTTGAGGCAACCTCATCTGCAGTTATTGCGGTAGGAGAGACATCATAACTTGTAATATAACCTGTTACTGTAAGGTCTCCCTCCTCACGCAGCATCTCAAGCTTTGTGAGTTTTCTGTATTTATCCATCAGCGCCGTAGTAATAGTATTGCTGAGAGAGGGGTTAATCTTAATTGCACGGTTCTCAATTGTATTTACAGTAATCGATTTTACATCCGGAGAGAGATTGGTCCCCCTGAATCCATACTTAATACTGCACGAAAAGAGCAGTGTCATTAGAGCCACAAGCAAAGGAAAAAAATATTTACATTTCATATTCAATCTCATACTATTATCTATAACTATCAATTGCAGCGTTATTTATCTGATTCCTCCTCCTTAGCAAAGGCCTTTATTTTTCTGTATAATGTTCTCTCAGAGATACCGAGTTCAATAGCCGCCTCCCTGCGCTTCCCGTTATGCTTTTCCAAACATTTTCTTATTAGCTCGTTACTAAGATTGGGGATTGAAAGCGTATCCTGCTCCTCACGCTCCATTGCATCTACTGCACTGTAATCAGCATATTCATCCTCCTGTTTAACAATACCCTGATGCGTAACCTGGACAACGGGTTGGTGAGTCTGATTGATTATCGGCACAGGTTGATAATGCTCCTCCGGTACAGGCTGCTGTACACTTTGATTTTTGAAACGTTCCAGCTCGGCTTTCAACTCAGCAAGTTCCTGTTTCTGTTGCAAAAGTATTTTGTAAAATAGATCCCTGTCTGAGATAAAGTCACTTTGTTGGCTGCTCTGACTATTCAACACAGGTAAACTTTCTGGGGTATCTACTGGCAGATATCTCTGAAGAGTTGAAACATCGATATCGCGGGTACTCTCAAGAACTGAAATCTGTTCAGCCACATTTTTAAGTTGTCTTATATTGCCCGGCCATCTATAATTCTGAAGCATCACCTGAGCATCATGATTGAGCCTGATGGTGGGCATTTTATATTTGTCTGCAAAATCAAGAGCGAATTTTCTAAAAAGCAAATAGATATCATTCTTTCTCTCGCGCAATGCAGGTATTGAGATTGGGACAGTATTCAAACGATAGTACAAATCCTCCCTGAACTTTCCTGTGCGTATCATGTGCAGAAGATTCTTATTTGTTGCGGCTACAATTCTCACATCGGTCTTCTGTACCTTTGAAGAACCTACCTTATAAAACTCTCCAGACTGCAGTATTCTCAACAATCTCACCTGTGTGGAAAGCGGCAGTTCCGCCACTTCATCAAGGAAAACAGTACCTTTATCTGCAACTTCAAAATAACCTTTTCTGGTCTCGTTAGCTCCCGTAAACGACCCTTTTTCATGGCCGAATAACTCAGAATCCACGGTTCCCTCAGGTATGGCGCCGCAATTTACCGCAATATAAACATTATGTTTGCGCGGGCTGTTTTGATGTATGATTTGCGGTATCGCCTCCTTACCCACACCACTCTCTCCAGTAACAAGCACAGGCAAATCTGTATTAGCAACCTGAGCTGCAATATCCAATGCCCTGTTAAGTTGAGGATCATCGCCAATAATATCGAATCGCTGTTTTATACTTTGTAACTCCATAGCTTGCAAAGTTAAAAAAAATCTATAGTATAAATCATTTTTAACTATTTTTGTTAATTCAAATATCACTGAAATGAATAACACTATTCTTGCAATAATCCCGGCCAGATACGAATCGTCTCGATTCCCCGGAAAACCATTAGCCATAATAAATGGCAAACCAATGATACAACGCGTATACGAACAGACTGTTAAAGCTTTTGATAATGTATGCGTGGCCACAGACGATGAAAGAATTGCCGATACGGTTATGTCTTTTGGAGGAAAGGCCGTAATGACCTCATCATCACATAACAGCGGTACAGACAGATGCCTTGAAGCCCTGAAAAAATATATGGAAGAGAGCCTAACTAATTTTGACATTGTTGTAAATGTACAGGGAGATGAACCATACATAAAACCGGAACAACTACTCGAACTTGCCGGCTGCTTTAATGATAGCGAGGTATGCATTGCCACTCTCGTAAAAAAAATCAAATCGGCAGAGGAGTTAAATAACCTCAACTCTCCAAAGGTGATACTCGACAAAAACATGAATGCGTTATATTTCAGTCGCACACCGATTCCTTTTGCAAGAGAAGTACAAATGAATGATAAATTTATTGAGGAATCTATATACTACAGACATATTGGACTTTATGGCTACCGAACCTCAACGCTTGTGGAAATATGTGCATTGCCACAAAGTTATCTTGAACGCACAGAAAAACTGGAGCAGTTACGGTGGCTTGAGAATGGCTATGGTATAAGGGTTGCAAAAACCGAATTTGAGACACATGCAGTTGATACTCCACAGGATATGGCATATCTTAACAATAATCCCGGTCTTTTTGAATAATTGAGTGGATTTTGGCACTAAATATGTGGTTATTATTAACCACATTACAGCGAATATAATTTAACATTATCTTTAATAAATACTTATATACATATGAACAAGATCTTTTTAAACGTTTTGGGTGTCATTTCACTTGCCTTCATGACAGTGGCATGTAGCAACCCTGCCAAAATGGCTAAAATGGCCTCAATGGTAACAACAGAGTGTTCTCCTGAGGTACTCGAAGCAGTTGCCGGAAAAATTGATGCAACATATTCCATTAATTTCCCTGAGAAATTTTTTGTAAAAAAAGCAGTAGTGGAAATTACTCCTATACTTGTATATAATGGAGGTGAAGTTACGGCTCCTGTACAACTGCTTCAGGGAGAGTCTGTTCTTGAAAATCATAAGGTTGTTGCCTATTCGAACGGCGGTAAAATAAGTAATTCTGTCTCTTTTAACTACGTTCCCGGAATGGAAAAGGCACAATTAGAACTTAGAGTAAAAATTCGCGATGCCTCAAAAGCAAACGGCAAGACCTTCACGATTGCACAACCTATTAAAATTGCAGACGGAACAAATTGCACCTATATGCTTGTAAATACAGACATTGTAAATAGTGCAAATACTTCTAACGCAGGTGTAATAAAGAAAGGCCATACCGCTTTAAATATCGGAGGCCCTACATATGTACCGGATAACTACCAGGACATAATCACAGAGAAAAAAGAGGCTCAGATAAAATATATCATAAATAAATCTGATGTCAGACAGAACCAACTTACTTCAAAAGAGATAAAGGCATTTGAGAAATTCCTTAAAGAGGTTGAAAAAGACAGTAAAAAGAGTCTTAAATCAAATGATATTGTAGCATACGCCTCACCGGACGGTTCATGGGAGAGAAATAACGAACTTTCACAGGATAGAGCAAAAACAGCTAAAAACGCCTTTTCAAAAACAATCGGCAAGAACAACGATGCTCCTGTAAATGTTTCACAAATAGCTGAGGATTGGGACGGTTTCCGCGAATTGGTTGCCAATTCCAACATACAGGATAAAGAGCTAATTTTACGTGTGTTGTCGATGTACTCAGATCCTGCTGTAAGAGAGAGAGAGATAAAGAATATGTCGAGCGTTTTCACTTCATTAAAAGACAAGGTACTTCCTGAACTTCGCCGCGCAAGATTTATTGCAAATGTAGAGGTTAAGAACAGGACAGATCAAGAACTGTTGGAGATTGTAAACGGCGGTAATTATGACCTCGACGAAGAGTCGCTTCTTCATGCGGCTACTTTAGTACAATCGACAGATGGTAGAATACAGATTTACAAAGAGGCAGCTAAGACCCATAAGAGTGACAGAGCATATAACAACCTCGCCGTGGAATATTTGAAACAAGGTAAAACTTCACAAGCAAAAGAGGCTTTGTCTCAGATTGCTCAGAAGGACGATAACTATTATAACAATATGGGTATAGCTTACTTGCAAGAGAAGAATTATGAGACCGCAATACAGAATTTCAGCAAATCAAATCTTAAAGAGGCCAAAGTAAATTCCGGTATTCCTTATATTCTTACAGGTCAATACCAGAAGGCTGTACAGGCCCTCAACGGCAGCAACAGCTATAATGAAGCCCTTGCAAATATTCTGACGCATAATGAATCCAAGGCTTCAGGTATTCTTACTGAAAACAGCCCTGAGCAGGCTTACCTTCGCGCTATTATTGCTGCCAGACAAGGCAATAATTCAAAGTCTAAAACAGAGTTGAACAAGGCTTCGGAGAACAGCAGTCTGGCTCAGAGGAGCAAGAATGATATTGAATTTGCAAAACTGTAGTTTTGTCTCACAACGTTCTTAGTATTTACAGATTATAAAACGACCGGGAAAAATCTTTTTCCGGTCGTTTTATAATTTTTTTAGATGTTATATTATCGTTTATCATTCTTATTTTCTCTTTTAAAATAGTCTAAAAATAGTACATTTGTAGCATGATACCGCTAAATGCACAACAAAAGAAGATTGTATTATTGACAAATACCTATCCTTACGGAACAGGGGAGACTTTTTTGCACGAAGAAATAGGTTATTTGGCAAAAGAGTTCAGTCGGGTTTACATTTACCCGCTTTATCTCACTCACGGCGTGGAACAAAAAAGTGAGGACTCACAGCCTCATAATCATATAATTGCAGCGCATAGGGAAGTTCCTTCCAACATAATAATAATGAGACCGCTCCTCAAATGCGATCATAAATCCATTACAGGACTTCTTTTTTACGGCTTGCTGAACTTTGCACCACTGCATGATATCTTTAAAGAATTTTTCAAAAAGAGAGTTTGGAAAAACATCAAGAGGTTTCGAATCTTTGTAAGCTATGCTCTTATGCAGAGGGCAATAATAGGAAACAGGAGAGTTTTAAAAGAGATGTCGGGGTACTTAAAAGAGAACGACTCGCTACTATATTGCTATTGGGGAGATAAGTCCGCAATGATATTGCCCTATTTAAAGAGGCAAATGGGCATCAAAACCCCTTTTGTTGTAAGATTTCACGGTTCCGATATTTTTGAGGAGGCAAAGGGAATATTACCTTTCAGAGAAAAAATTTACGACTCAACAGATTATGCCTGCCCCGTTTCGCAAAAAGGGGCCGATTATATAAAAGAAAACTATCCCTGCCATCTGCCAAAAAACATTATTGTCTCTCACTTGGGGTCAATCAATAAATTCCCTTACAGGAAAATAACACAGCCTCTCCTCACTGCAGACGAGACGGAGACAGAAAAGGCAAAAAACATAATATCTCCTACAAGAAATACAGCCCCAATAATCACGGTTACAGAAGAGATGACAAGCAAAGTTGTTGCAAAGAAGAGAACCGGCGTTAAGGAGGCAACAATTCTGAAAGATAAGGTCAACATGGTTGAGGTTCAAAAGGTGTTCAAAATAATAAGTTGCTCCAATATAATTTCTCTCAAACGAGTCGGTATGATAGCCGAAGCCATTATAATTGCACAGCAAAAAATCAGAGAAGGGTATAGTGGCCTTCCAAAGGATTTGCAAATAGAGTGGCTGCATATCGGAGGCGGACCTATGATGGAGGAGGTACTTCAAATATGTAAAGGTGAAACTAATGAAGCAGGAAAATATGCGCCAGAGAGGGGTACCCATAAAAATTGGTTCACTTTTACAGGTGCACTACAACACTCGCCAGTTATGGAACTGTACAGAAGTTACATGCCTTCTCTTTTCATACATGCAAGCATGAGCGAGGGTATCCCTGTTTCTATTATGGAGGCCATGTCGTTTGGAGTTCCTGTAATTGCCACTGATGTCGGAGGTACCGGGGAATTATTCGGTTCATCCGTTAAAGGCGACACGCTGCAAAAATCATTTGATAATAACTCTCAAACGTCATATACAGGAAATCAAATTGGCTTCTTAATCCCAGGCAAAACAACAGGCAGTGAATTAGCTAATTACCTGCTAAAATTTATGACATTACCAGGTGAAGAACGGGAGGCGATGAGCAATAATGCGCACATTATGTGGGAGAAACATTGGAATGCCGATGAAAATTATGCGGCATTTGCCAAACACCTCGCCCAACTCAACTGAACATTTAATCCAATTTGAGAACGGCCATAAAAGCTGATTGAGGTACCTCGACAGAGCCTATCTGGCGCATACGACGCTTACCTTTCTTTTGCTTTTCCAACAATTTTCTCTTTCTGGAAATATCACCACCGTAGCATTTTGCAGTAACATCTTTACGGACAGCCTTAACGGTTTCTCGAGCAATGATTTTTGCACCTATTGCAGCTTGAACGGCTATATCAAATTGCTGCCTCGGAATCAGCTCCTTTAATTTTTCACACATTTTGCGCCCATAATCATATGCATGACCCCTATATATTAGGCTTGACAAAGCATCCACCGGCTCGCTGTTGAGCAGAATATCAAGCTTTACCAAATCTGCATCCTTATAACCAATAAGATGGTAATCAAATGAGGCGTACCCCTTTGAGATGGATTTTAATTTATCGTAAAAATCAAAGACAATCTCCGCAAGAGGAATATCGAAATTCAACTCAACCCTTTCACTCGTGATATAGTGTTGATTTATCAAAGTACCGCGCTTGTCGAGACAAAGTTTTGTGATAGGTCCATAAAACTCGCTTTTTGAAATTATTTGCGCCCTGATATATGGCTCCTCTATGCGATCTATCTCTGTAACAGGAGGTAATCCGGAGGGATTATGGACATTTTCAACCTCTCCCTGAGTAGTATAAACTATATAGGAAACGTTAGGAACAGTGGTTATGCAATCTGTATTGAATTCGCGGAAAAGGCGCTCCTGAACTATCTCCAAA
This sequence comes from uncultured Muribaculaceae bacterium, assembly GCA_964571395.1. Taxonomy (GTDB): domain Bacteria; phylum Bacteroidota; class Bacteroidia; order Bacteroidales; family UBA932; genus Egerieousia. The sequence goes on along the minus strand of CAZNBA010000047.1, from coordinate 5,211 downwards.
TGAAGCAATCCTAAAAATCCACAGCGGAAACCAAACCCCAAAGCAAGCGAGGACTCAGGCTCAAAGACCAACGAGGCATCATTCAACTGAAGTTTTTCCAAAGAGGAGCGCAACTCCTCATACTCATCAGCAACAACAGGATAAACACCGGCAAAAAGCATAGGCTTAACCTCCTCAAACCCCGCTATAGCCGCACTACATGGCCTTTCACAATGCGTTATAGTATCTCCTACCTTTACCTCCACCGCACTTTTGATTCCGGAGATAATGTATCCCACATCACCGGTAGTAATCTCCTCCTTAGGGTACAACTTCATCCTTAGGACGCCCACCTCATCTGCAACATACTCCTTTCCGGTATTAAAGAACTTTACACGATCGCCCTTCTTTATTGAGCCGTTCTCAACCTTGAAATAGGCGATAATTCCTCTGAAAGAATTAAAAACAGAATCGAAAATAAGTGCTTGAAGCGGAGCTGCAGGATCTCCTATGGGAGCCGGAACTCTCTCTACAATAGCATCGAGAATCTCAGGAATACCCACTCCTGTTTTTGCACTTGCCAACAAAATATCCTCCTCTTTACACCCGAGCAGTTCAATCACCTGATCCTTCACAACCTCAACCATCGCCGACTCCATATCTATCTTATTTATGACCGGAATAATCTCTAGATTATGTTCAATAGCAAGATATAGATTAGAAATGGTCTGTGCCTGAACCCCTTGCGTGGCATCTACAACAAGCAGAGCTCCTTCGCTCGAAGCAATCGCACGTGAAACCTCATAAGAGAAATCCACATGCCCGGGGGTATCAAGTAAATTTAGAGTATATTTTTCACCTCCCCTTACATATTGCATCTGAATGGCATGACTTTTAATTGTAATGCCCTTTTCTCTTTCGAGATCCATAGAATCAAGAACTTGATTCTCCATCTCCCGCTCATTCAGAGTATGCGTTGCCTCAAGCAACCTGTCCGCCAAAGTACTTTTTCCATGGTCAATGTGTGCAATAATGCAGAAATTCCTTATATTCTTCATACAAATATTTATATAGTGCGCAAAGATACATATTTTTGCTTTTTAGTTAAATAACCTTTAATTTAGCAAACTAATAACTTTCTCCTTGTAAAACACAACAATCTGATTATCAAGAAATAAATATTATGACTAATACACAGGAACTTAAAAAAACAGCTTCTCAGGTAAGAAGAGATATCATAAGAATGGTAACTGCCGCCCAAAGCGGACACCCGGGCGGAAGTCTCAGTTGCACTGATATTATGACAGCGCTGTTCTTCAGCGAAATGAATCACGACCCAAAACATTGGGAGAGAAACGGAAAGGGGCACGATATGTTCTTTTTATCTGCAGGACACCTTGCACCAGTCTTCTATAGCGTACTTGCAAGAAGCGGATATTTCCCCGTAAAAGAACTCGGAACTTTAAGAGAATTCGGAAGCCGTCTACAGGGCCACCCCTCAATTGAACATGACCTTCCAGGTATACACGTAGCCTCCGGCTCACTCGGACAGGGTCTTTCAGTAGCTACAGGAGCAGCACTTTCCAAAAAACTGAATGGTGACCAAAATTATGTATGGGTACTGCTTGGAGATGGAGAGAGCGAGGAGGGACAAGTATGGGAGGCCGGAATGTTTGCAGCCCATCATAATGTAAATAACCTAATTGCCATTACAGACCGTAACAGGCAACAGATAGACGGTACTACAGAGGAGGTTGCCGGAATAGGCGATATGAAGAAAAAATGGGAAGCCTTCGGCTGGATTGTTCTGAATGTCAAAGAGGGCAATGACATGGACTCCATTATTACATCGCTAAAAGAGGCCAAAGTAAAGACAAAAGAGGCCGGAAAGCCGGTCATGATTATAATAAATACAGTAATGGGTAAAGGAGTGGACTTTATGGAGGGTACTTGTGCGTGGCATGGTAAGGCTCCAAAGCCTGAGCAGGCAGAACAAGCTCTCGCACAACTTAAAGAAACACTCGGAGATTATTAAACAAGCAATATTATGGAAAAAGAGTTCATAAATACAGGAAATAAAGATACAAGATCCGGTTTTGGAGCTGGACTATACGAAGCAGGTAAAAGAAACAAAGAGGTTGTGGCACTTTGTGCCGACCTTATCGGTTCACTAAAGATGGAGGCCTTTGTAAAGGAGTTCCCCGACAGATTTTTTCAGACGGGAATTGCAGAGGCAAATATGATTGGTGTAGGAGCAGGTCTCGCTCTAAGTGGCAAGATACCATTTGTTGGTACATTTGCCGCCTTTGCCACGGGCAGAGTTTACGATCAGATTCGTCAATCTATTGCATACTCCAAAACGAATGTTAAAATTGCAGCCTCACATGCCGGAATAACACTTGGTGAGGATGGTGCAACACATCAGATATTAGAGGATATAGGTCTAATGAGAATGCTTCCGGGAATGACTGTCATTAATCCATGCGATTATAACCAAACTAAGGCAGCAACAATTGCGGCAGCCGAATACAATGGCCCCGTATATCTCAGATTCGGAAGACCGGGAGTGCCTAACTTTACTCCTGAAGACCAAAAATTTGAAATAGGAAAAGCTCTGAAACTGATAGATGGAACAGAGGTTTCAATCTTCGCAACAGGACATCTTGTATGGGAGGCAATTCAAGCTGCTAAAATACTCTCCGAGAAGGGTATTTCCGCTGAGGTTATTGATATTCATACAATAAAACCCTTGGATAAAAAGGCCGTTCTTGACTCTGTTGCCAAAACAAAGGCTGTGGTTTGCGCTGAAGAACACATGATTGCCGGCGGACTTGGAGAGGAGATTGCAGGACTGCTTGCAACTACTACTCCGGCTCCGATTGAATTAGTTGCAATAAACGATCTCTTTGGACAAAGCGGCAAACCTTCTGAACTCATGAAGGCTTATGGTCTCGACAGCAATCACATAGTGGCTGCCGCACAGAAAGTTATTGGAAGGAAATAGTTGCAAGGTACAATATATTCAAATGCCTGAAATCTTACAGAAGACACCCTCCGATGCGGAGATTTTAGCTTTATACAGACAAGAGGGGAAGCGGGAAGAGGCTTTCAATCTTATTGTAAAAAGTTATAAGGTCCGTACGTATTGGCATATCAGAAGAATGACTGAATCCCATGAGGACACAGATGATATTCTTCAAACGACCTTTGTCAAGATATGGACCTATCTACCAGATTTTAGGGGCGATTCTCAATTATACACATGGATTTACAGAATCGCCACCAACGAGGCAATAACTTTTCTCAACAAGAAGAAAATATCAGAGTCCTTCTCGTTGGATATGGTAAACAATGTACAGGAAAAGTTTAAGGCTGATGAATATTTTAACGGTGATGCAATTCAAACAGCACTCAGAAATGAGATTCTAAAACTTCCTCCAAAGCAAAGGGCGGTTTTCACACTCCGTTATTTTCAGGAGCTGAAATATGAGGAGATTGCAAAGATTCTCGACACGAGCGAAGGAGCATTAAAGGCCTCGTATCACCATGCCTACATTAAAATCAAAACTAATTTAGAGAATTGTTTTTAATGAACCGACAATTAAACTTTTAAGAAAAACACTATTCTAAAGGATATATGAGTGAAAATAATAACATAAAACCGGATATACTTGAAAACCGACACCTAAAAGAGGATCCTTTTATTCTTCCGGACAACTATTTCGATTCGCTTGAAAACTCCATCAGAGGAAAAATTGCTGCCGAACAGGAATCGCATAAGGGAATTTGGAATATGCTAAAACCTGCAATAGGTCTGGCAGCTTCATTTGCGCTTATACTCGGAATTGGCTACGGCTTCATGAGACTTACAGGTTCTTTGGAGAAAACCGAACAGACAAGAACCGCAACAAACAAAGAGTCGGCAAAAGACACCTCAGTAATTTCAGAAGAAGAAGTACTTAAAAAAGTGCTCTATGAAAACGGATATGAGGCAACGACCACAATAATGGAACAGCCTGCAGCCCCTACAGGAGATGAAATTGAGGAATATTTGATAAATTCCGATATCTCAACCACCAGCCTCGTAGCTATGGAACAAGCTGCACGATAACAAAATAGAACTCTACAATACTATATATATCATGAAACCTGCTTTATTCAAATACACTCTCGCTTCAATTGCATTGTTTTCCTGCATTTTATTTTCAGAAAATGCAATGTCTCAAAACAGACCTGAAAGAGGAGGACACTTCCCCTCAAGAGAGGCAATTGTAAGCCAGAAAATAGCCTTCATAACTAAAGAGCTGCAACTTACAAACAAGGAGGCTGAGAAATTCTGGCCTGTCTACAATAGCGCTGTAGAGAAGATGCACAACACGCACAAAGCCTCCGCAAGAAGCCTGCGAGCACTCAACCAGGCACTTGAAGACAACAGCTCCTCAGAAACCGATATCAAAGTACTTGCGGAGACATATATTAACTGTAAAGGGGCGGAACACGAGGTCTATACGAAACTTTATGAAGAGATCTCAACTATCCTGCCCGTAAAAAAAGCTGCAAAAATCTTTCAAGCCGAAGAGAATTTTCGAGTGATGCTCATAAAACAATTGAGACAGTGCAAAAAAGAGAAAGAAGATTGATACACCTAAATAGGCAAAGCGTTAAAAATTTAAATAGAAACTTTGTGTCAGTTCCATATATGAGATGGTAAACTTACCGTTTTCCATTAATGTAAATTGCTCTTCTATTAATTTGGAAGGGCAATTTAGTTTACGGCCAAACTCCATCATATATCTCGAAAATGGTTTGTCTGTCGTTGTTCTTACCTTGCAGAATCTCGTAAGAGTAAACATACCGGTTAATGAAATTTTCCTTATAAAGGAATCTGCCTCTTTATCAGGCAAAATAAGAGCAAGACGTCCTTGTTCCGACAACAAACTCTCAGCCGCCCTTATAATTTCTGACTGTGGAAGTGCATCAGCGTGTTTGGCAAGAGATTTATTTGCATCTGAAGATTTTAATGAACGAGAAAAATAGGGCGGATTGGAGATAATGAGATCTATCCTGAACGCCTCATCCCTCTCACACAAGTTCATATATTCCTTTAAGGTAAGATTTTTTGCATTAAGGTTAATTCCATTCTCATCATTCCTGTTAGAAAAAAGCGAACAAGCCGCCTCAAAATTCTCCTTTGCATCGCAAAAAGAGCCGGAATGCGGTTCGAGGCCTGTA
>CAZNBA010000046.1:0-16200 GCA_964571395.1 uncultured Muribaculaceae bacterium | reverse complement strand
AAGAATATTTAAATTACTTAGACGAAATAGCCGCCAAAGCAATTGAATTCAATTTGGTATCGATACTGTCGGCTCTGCTCGATAGTATGCAAGGTACCTTTGCACCGACAACCATAGCTGCCATCTGCACACCCTTTGAGAGAATGGAGTTGGATTTGTAAAATACATTTCCTGACTCAATGTTAGGGAATACAATACAATCCGCATCTCCTGCTACAGGACTTTGAATCTTCTTGATTGCAACAGCCTCTTTAGATAGAGCAGCATCCAAGGCAAGAGGACCGTCGATATAACATCCCGGAATCTGACCTCTGTCGCCCATCTTCGCAATCATTGCAGCCTCAACACATGCAGGCATACCATCCAACATCTGCTCTGTTGCGGCAAGAATTGCAACTTTAGGCTTTTCAATTCCTAAATTGTGAGCAGTGGTAACAACGTATTTTGTAATGGCAACCTTCTGTTTGAAATCCGGTGCCGGAATAACTGCTATATCACTTACAATAAGAAATTTATGATATGAAGGATTCTGAATGAGACTTACGTGTGTCAAAACTGCCTTTGGAGGAAGAAGTCCTTTCTCCTTATTAAGTATAGCACGCATATATTTATCGGTACTGCAAAGTCCCTTCATAAGAACATCGCCCTCACCGGCATTAATCATATCAACTGCCTGTGCAATAGCCTTAAGCTCAACCTTATTATCTACAATCTTAAAGATAGAGGGATCTATGCTCTCTTTTTTACATACTTCATTGATCAAATTTTGATCACCAACAAGAGTACCCTCTACAATACCCTCTTTTATGGCACGTGCAACTGCAGTTATAGTATGGTCATCAACAGCCCAAGCTGCAACCAATCTTTTTTTAGGTTTTGAACGCAACTGAGCGAACAATTCATCGAAATTTTTAATCATAACAACTTTTTATATATAATATTAATTTGAATTTTCTTTAAAATCTATCTCTCTTTTAATCAGCACCCCAACAATTAGAAGGCGAGTCTCATTGTATCTCCTGCAATCACAAGCTCCTCGTTGGTAGCTATAATTGCAACCTTAACCTTTGAATCAGGCATAGACAAAACCGTATCCTTGCCTCTCAACCCTTTGTTTAGTTCAGAATTGAACTTAACTCCCAAATATTCCAACCTTTTTGAAACATATTCACGAGTATCAGGATCATTCTCACCTATCCCGCCTGTAAAGACAATTAAATCCACACCGTTCAGAGCAGCCGCATATGCGCCAATAAACTTTAAAACGCCATACCTGAACATATCCAAAGCAAGACGTGCACGATCATTCCCCTCATTAGCCGCATTCTCAACATCTCTGGTATCTGAAGAGACACCTGATACACCAAGGAAACCACTCTTTTTATTGAGAAGGTTACTCACCTGCTGAGCATTCATATTATATTTCTCCTGAATAAAAGTAACCACTCCGGCATCAACATTACCACATCTGGTACCCATCTCAACACCTGCCATAGGAGTAAAACCCATTGAAGTATCTATAGATTTACCATTAAGAATTGCTGCTACAGAACCGCCGTTACCAAGATGGCAGGTAATTATTTTACTTTTATTCAAATCCAAGCCAGTAAGAGAGGCTCCTCTTTGCGCAACAAACTTATGACTTGTTCCGTGAAATCCGTATCTACGTACTCTGTTATCCTTATAATATGAGTAAGGAATTGCATACATATAGGCATAATCAGGCATTGTCTGATGGAAAGAGGTATCAAATACTGCCACTTGAGGCACTCCTGGCATCAGTGAAATAACCGCTTTGATTCCAAGTAAATTGGCAGGATTATGCAGAGGAGCAAGTTCACAGCACTTCTCAATTCCTTCGATAACTTTATTATCTACTTTGGCACTTGAACTAAAAAATTCACCACCATGAGCTACTCTATGCCCAACTGCATTAATTTTAGACAAAGAAGATATAACCCCATAATTCTTATCAACAAGCAAATCAAGCACATTTTTTATTGCCGCAGTATGGTCTTTAATAGGAATATGTACAGAATGCTTCTCCTTCCCTACAACTCCATGCGTAATATCGCCCATTTCCAAGCCTATACGCTCAACCAAGCCTTTTGCCATAAGATTATACTCACTTTCACTCTTCATATCCAAGAGTTGGTACTTTAACGAAGAACTTCCACAGTTCAGAACAAGAATTATCATCTTTATAATTTTAAGTTTATTATCTATCATATAAGTTTGCAATATAACAATTGCAAAACCATAAAATCCGATTTATATTATAATTTATTTGATTTTACTCAAAAAAACTTACAAATATACATAATTATTCTGCAGGAACAATGATTTTAACAGAATTATGAAGCACAGATACGTTTATCTCTCTGCCCATAATCCTGCTTTCACCGTCAAACTGAATGTAACCGTCTGTGTCTCGCTCAATCTTAACCTCTTTTGTTCTGAATGAATCAACAAACTCAGATTGATTTATAGTCCTTATAAAAAGATCCACTGCAAGGACAGGCATCGTTACAATAGGCGATTTTTTCCATATTACCATATCTATCATTCCGTCCGAAGCATCTGCATTCGGTGCAATATATACGTTATTACCCCATTGCGAGCAATTAGCAAATGTTATAAGAAAAGCATCCGATTCAAATGTATTACCACAAATGGTAATTTTATATTTCTCCTCTTTGTATTTGACAAACTCCTTTGCACATACCTCCATATAGGTAATCAACCCTCTACCCTTGGCTTTATTGAACCTCTCACCAATCTCAGCCTCAAATCCGAGACCGGCGGTACAAAAAAAGGTCTCGCCATTGATGCAACCGGCATCCATCACCTTAGATTTACCCCGCATTATAACCTCAGCCGCATTCACATATGATAACGGAATAGCGAAATGACGTGCAAGTCCGTTACCAGAACCGATAGGGACAATTCCCAATGCCGTATCTGTATGTATGAGCCCCCTCGCTACCTCATTTACAGTCCCGTCTCCACCGATTGCAACAACAATATCATAACCAGTGGTAGCAAATTCTCTTGCCGCCCTGGTTGCGTCTCCAGCAAATTTAGTGGTATAAAACGACGATTCAATACCCTCTACCCCCATAAACATATGCTGTAAATAGGAAATAATCCTCTCCTTATCTTTTGTGCCGGAAATAGGATTGACTATGAATGCTATCCTCTTCATCTTGCAAAGATAAAAAAAATAGCTATATTTACTGAGCTAAAAGTGATGGAGAGATGAAGGGGAGTGGTAGAAAATATTCATTAATTATTGTTGCCGGAATAGCAGCAACAAGCATTGCAAACAATCATTTTCATTTTTTACAGCATCATATATCGGGGTACTTTATGCTTGGCATGATGTTGCTGTCATCATTGATATTCACTGCATCATGTCTCTATTTCATAAAATTTATACATATAATCAAAGCGAATGAGGTTTCAAAATGCACTAAACGAGCAATTATACTTGAAAGTTTACTATGCCTCGCGCTTCTGATAATATCTGTATCTCGTTACTCCAATTACATGGGATGTAAAGTAGAGAATGAAAGCAGAGAGATTGGAAATACGATAATAAAGAGGACAATAAAGTCAAAAATACACTCTTTTCTGGGTCATAATGATGAGGCAGGAGTTATGATTGCCTTTGCTACAGGAGAAAAGGAGGATATCACCCCGGAAATGAAGAGAAAATTCAGTAATTCTGGTGCAATGCATATTCTGGCTCTTTCCGGAATGCATGTGGGAATAATGTTCACAATGCTCACAAGAATATTATTCATTATGGGTATAAGCCATATTACAAGACAATTAAGATTAGTTGTGGTAATAGCAATTATTATTTTCTTCATTACCGTAACTGGTTATTCCTCTTCACTTGCAAGGGCGGCAATAATGAGCGGAATATACCAAATTCTCAGGATTAATGGCCGAGACGTTGATAAAACCGGATTATTGCTGTTTACGGCGGCTTTACTTCTTATGATAAAGCCCGACGAAATTTCAAATATCGGATTCCAACTTTCATTTGCAGCAATGGCAGGAATAGTTATTATCTATCCGCCAATGCTTGATGGACTGAATGTTTATATGAAAAAAAGGGATAGATTGCAATGCAGCTCAAAAGTTACTAAAATAGTAATGGAATTATTGATTATGCCGCTTCTTATCTCTATCTCCTGTCAAATAACTACTCTTCCAATCTGTTTTTACTATTTTGGCAAACTACCTAATTACTACCTACTTACAAATCTTGCCGTAATTCCCCTTACCTCATGGATTGTATACCTGTTTGTAGCAATTATCAGTCTCTCAACAATAGTACAAAATACAACTTTTTTGTGTAGTATTTTAAAACTTTTAATTGGTATATTAAACACAATTGTATCATATTTTGCGACATAAGTTTGAGTGGCCAATAAAATAACATTTTAGTTATATATTAACGATTGAGAAGAAATGAAGAATATTTTCTTACTTTTTGTAATAATAATTATATCAAAATTTAATATTTTTACGATTTATGCTTGCTATTATAGAAAACATTATTAGCTTTGTATACGCAAAACAATTTAAAACCAAAATTTACTGCACCATGAATATTTTTGTATCTAGCTTAAGTTTCAAAGCAAAAAAAGAAGACTTAGCTAATTTATTTGCTCCTTATGGAGAAGTCACTAATGCGAGAATCATTTTGAACAAAGAAAACCATAGATCGAAAGGCTACGGTTTCGTTGAAATGGAAGATGAGGAAAAAGCAAAAGCCGCAATTGCTGCCCTAAACGGGGCTGAGCATATGGGTAGAATAATTAACGTTGCAATAGCAAACGAGAGGCCTGCAAGACCTGCAGACAATGCTTCAGAAATGCAATAATTAACCACCTTACGGTAAAAAAACGAGGATGATTAACTCTAATCACCCTCATTTTTTTATCATTATCAGCTTTTCTACTTAAGTTTCATCTCATCAATCAGCCACTCCGCGCCGGCAAGTTTATCTATCACAAAAAGAGCATATCTTATATCGAGAGAAATGTTACGACATAGTTGAGGATCAAATACAACATCACTCATTGTTCCCTCCCAAACTCTATCAAAATTTATACCTATCAATTCACCTTTTGCATTAAGTACCGGACTTCCGGAATTACCTCCTGAAGTATGATTTGTAGCAATAAACGCTACGGGTACTGTACCACCAACATTCCACCTGCCATAATCCTTTGCCGCATGCAAATCTCTAAGTTTTTGAGGAATATTATAATCATATATCTCAGGATTATCCTTTTGAATTATTCCCTCAAGAGTAGAGACAGGTGTATAATATATCGCATCAGCAGGAGAATAGCCGGCAATATTTCCATACGCTACGCGTAATGTAGAGTTTGCATCAGGATAAAAGATTCTCTTATTGCCTGTACTCTTTGCATACTCCATTATACCCCTCATAAAGGTTCTGTATAATAGAGTAATCTGATTATTTACCGAATCAAGCACAGGAACCACATTCTTTTTATAGTAAGAATTATTACTTCTATAAATATCTGCAGCCATCTGCATATTGCCGGCATCATTTACGCCAAACGGTTGTGAAAAAAGTGAATCTGCCCAGAGTTCAACCGTACCGTACTTTTTAATTTGAGATTTAAAGAAATCTGATTTATACCTCTCCGCAATCTTCTTGTTGTACTCACCATAGAGAGCAATGAAAACATCCTTGTCTATAGGTTGATAGTAATCCTTAAAGAAGAGTTCGTCATCTCTTTTTGATGTGCCTGCAAATTTTATAATCTCAACAGCATTCAAAGCCTCACGCTGATAATCGGCAACAAGAGAGAGTTCCTCAATGCTCTTGTAAAGAGTACTAAGTTTCTCAACAATACCGCTATATTCACTCCTCCCCTTTGCCCATTTTGCAAAATCCCGTTCAAACGTACGCTTCTGAGCAACAGTATTCAGCTTTATTATACCATTCATCTCCCCCTGCCACTTCTTCCATGCATTTGCAACCCCTGCATTTTTTGATGCGTATGCAATTCTAACCCTCTGCTGCCCGGCCATCTCGCGTTTTTGGATATCGAGTACCATAGTCCTTAATCTTATCTTGGCCGGATTGGAAATTTCACTGATATATCTTACAGCATCACTGGTAATGTACTCCTGAGTTCTTCCCGGATAGCCGTAAACCATAGTAAAATCGCCCTCTTTAACTCCTTGAGTGGAGATAACAAGCGATCTTTTGGGAACATACGGAACATTTTCAGGAGAATAATCGGCAGGTTCATTATCCTTTCCGGCATAAATTCTAAAGAGGCTGAAATCACCCGTATGGCGTGGCCACATCCAGTTGTCTGTATCGCCTCCAAATTTTCCTATAGATGATGGCGGAGCACCTACCAATCTCACATCGTTAAACACTTTATATACAAAAATAAAGTATTGATTTCCATAATACAAAGGTGTAACCTCAGCAGTACGGCCCTTACCAGCCCTTACAGCCTCCTTCTCCAATGCCTCGGAATTGTACAAGACAAGAGAATCTCTCTGAGATTCTGTCATGCTTATTTTATAACCCTTTAATACATCAGAGGTTACATCTTTCATATACTCAAGGAAAGAGACCGATAAAGTACCCGGATTAGGCAACTCTTCGCTCATTTTGGTAGCCCAAAATCCATCTTTCAAATAGTCGTGATCAACAGAACTATGAGCTTGTATTCTTCCAAAACCACAATGATGATTTGTAATCAGAAGTCCCTTATCTGAGATAAGTTCACCCGTACAGCCACCGTTAAAATGAACTATGGCATCTTTTATTGAGGAATTATTAATACTGTAAATATCTTCGGCCTTTAACTTACACCCTTTTTTTTGCATATCGGCAATTTTTTCTGCAATCTGAGAAGGAAGCCATATCCCCTCGTCAGCATACGCAATAAAAGCTATCAAAAAGGCAGCCATCAAAACAATCACTCTTTTCATTTTCTCTAAATATGAATTAAAATTTCATTAATAATATGATACAAATATAAACCAAAAGAGAGCATTAAAAAAATAAGAAAAAATAACTATATTTGAACTCATCTTAATTATCTATATGAATAGACTTGCAAAATATATCATTATCATAGCAGTATGCGCAATAATACTGTTTCTTGCATGGTATTTCAGTTCAATTCTTACCAGTTTGCTTATTGCAGCTGTAATCTCATTAATCGGGCAACCTATAATGAATTTCCTGACCTCAATAAAATTTGGCAAGGTGAGAATAAAAATCAATAAATCTATTGCAGCACTTATAACACTCACAATTATCGTTGGGGCAATCTTTTTGTTTTTCTTCTTCCTCTTTCCGATGGTTGGAAGACTTATCTCGGATATGAGTTCCATTGATTTTGCCTCACTGTCTGCAAAACTTGAGGAACCGCTTTCAAAATGGAATATGTATATGCACAAATTCGCCCCAACACTCAATCCAAATGTTACAATAGAATCTATGGTCATGGATCAATTACAGAGCGTCTTTAGCATAGACCTTTTTACAAATGTTTTCTCCTCTTTCACCTCTTTTTTGGTTAATTTCCTTGTCTCCGCATTTACAGTGATTTTTGTGGCGTTTTTCTTTCTTCAAGACAGCAATTCCTTTACAAAAATGATACTTATGGCGGTTCCGGAGAAATATGTAGAACACACACAAAGAGCTCTCAACAGCGTTTATATACTACTTGTGAGATATTTTACGGGGATCAGTCTCGAGGCCATACTTATTACGATACTTAATACAATCGGGCTACATTTTATCTGTGGTGTAGACTTTTCTCTCTCTCTTATCCTCGCATTTATATCAGGAGTACTCAACGTAATTCCATATATTGGGCCATGGGTAGCTGGAGCTTTCGGAACTTTAATGGGGGTTGTAAGTCTCTATGGAGGTATCACTGATCCTGTTTTTGGTGCCATGATAGTTAAATTTATTCTTATATTTTTTATCACCCACATGATAGATGTCTTCATATTCCAGCCATATATCTATTCAAACAGTGTCAAAGCACACCCCCTTGAGATTTTTCTTATCATCCTAATTGGAGGTAACATAGCCGGAGTAATAGGAATGTTGATTGCTATACCGGTCTATACAGCAATAAGAGTTTTCGCAGTTGAATTTTTCTCGGAAATGGAGTTCGTAAAACGAATCTTTATTAACCGCGGTTCAAGCAAATGACCTGCTAAACACAATATTTGACACAATAAAAACCGAAAAGGAAATAATGACTGAAAATAAATTAATTGAAATTGCCGAAAAATGGCTAATCGGCACAACTAAACAATATTCAAGAGTGGAATCTAAACCTCTTGGCAACGGACTTATAAACGATACTTTTGAGATTTCACGCAACGGTGACCCAAACAGTTATGTACTCCAACGCATAAATCATAAGATTTTTCGCAATGTAGATTTAATGCAGAACAATATTAAAAGAATAACCGACCACATACGCAATAAGTTGATTATTAGAGGAGAGAGCGATATAGAAAGAAAAGTTCTTACACCACTCTCAACCTTGGAGGGCAAAAATTACTATTTCGACGGAGAGAACTACTGGAGAATGACTCTCTTCATTAAAGACTCTATAACCCATGAAAGCGTAACTCCGGAGTTATCGTACATAACAGGAAAAGCATTCGGCGAATTCCAATATATGCTTTCAGACCTACCAGGTGAGCCACTCGGCTATTCCATACCAAATTTTCACAATATGGAATTCCGCATCGGGGAGTTCAAAGAGGCAATTGCAAAAGACAGGGCAGGAAGACTCTCAGGAGAGGAAAATATCTACTGCGGGAAAATAGTCAAAAGTATAAAGGTTAAAGAGTTGGCCTCAGAACTTATTGCAAGACAAGATGAAATGTGCACTGCTGTACGCCTTATTTCACAGGGTAAATTACTGCTGAGAGTAACTCATTGCGATACAAAAGTAAACAATATGCTTTTCGATAGAAACGGGACATTTTTATGCGTTATAGACCTCGACACAGCTATGCCAGGCACTGTACTCTCTGACTTTGGAGATTTTATAAGAACAGCAGGAAATAATGCAGCTGAAGATGAGAAAGATACATTAAAAATATCACTAAATATGAGAATCTTTGAATCCTTTTCTAAAGGATATATCGAGAGTACTAAAGCATTCCTGTCGGAGCAAGAAAAGGAACTTCTGCCGTTCGGTGCAAAGATGATGACATATATGCAGACCATCCGGTTTTTCACAGACTATCTGAACGGAGATATTTATTATAAGACCTTCTATCCTACGCACAACTGGGTCAGAAGCATAGCTCAACGCACCTTACTGATAGATATTGACCGTCATTATAGTGAAATGAGTAATTATATCAAAGTTCTATAAAAATTACACATATTATTATATCCGACAAACATACTATCACTATATTCACTTTATAATCTAAAACATTATTCGAATAGTAAATATATCTATGAAACAGAACATGATACCATTAACAAAAATAATATGAAAAAAATACTATTGATTTTAGCCGCATTCATCTTGGTATTTGAATGTTACGGAGAGAAAAAAACAATTATGAGCGATGGCACATTAGTTTGTAAAGTTCAAAACGGCATAATTCAAACCCCTGTTCCGCAAAGAGCAAAGGGACAGAAAGATATGCTTAAATTCGCCTGTGCGCCAATTCCCATTGTTCGAGTGGGATTTGTAGGACTGGGCATGAGAGGCATAGAGGCTGTTGAAAGATTCACTTTTCTGAATGGTGTGGAGATTAAGGCCCTTTGCGATCTTCATCCAGACCGAGTTGAAAAATGTCAGAAAATTCTGGAAAAGAAAGGACTTCCAAAAGCCGCAGACTACAGCGGGGCGGAAGAGGCATGGAAAAAGATGTGCGATAGAGAGGATATAGATTTAATATATATATGTACAGACTGGAAGCACCATACTCCTATTGCCCTATACGCAATGGAACATAACAAACATGTAGCATGCGAAGTTCCTACAGCCTCCACCCTTAAAGAGATTTGGGATCTTGTAAACACCTCCGAAAAGAGAAGGAAGCACTGTATACAGCTCGAAAACTGCGTATATGATTTCTTTGAGCTCACAACATTGAATATGGCCCAACAGGGATTACTGGGAGAGGTTATCCACACCGAAGGCTCATACCAACACAATCTTGCAGATTTTTGGGACTATTACGAGAGTGACTGGCGTATGAAATTCAATAAAGCCTACAAGGGCGATATATATGCCACTCATGGAATGGGCCCGGCATGCCAACCTCTTAATATACACAGGGGGGATAAACTTAACCTGCTGGTTGCAATGGATACAAAGGCCTTCAAGTTGCCGGAATATCTCAAGGAAAAAAGAGGCGAAACAATTAATGATTTCAAAAATGGTGATGTCACCATGACTCTCATGAAAACCGAAAAGGGGAAGACCATACATATTCAACACTGCGTAGCAGATCCCAGACCGTACAGCAGAATGTACCAGATTACCGGTACAAAGGGATTCGCAAACAAATATCCGGTAGAGGGATACTCTTTTGAAGAGGTTGAAAAGATCGGCAATGAGATTGTTCCTGATCACCAGAACCTTTCTTCACATAGTTACGTGCCTGAGAAGATGAAAGAGGCCATAATGGAGAGATACAAACATCCTATTTTAAAAGAGATTGAGGCCAAAGCAAAAGAGGTTGGAGGACACGGAGGAATGGATTTTATTATGGACTATAGATTAATTTACTGCCTCCAAAAAGGCCTTCCGCTCGATATGGATGTTTACGATTTGGCGGAATGGTGCTGTGTGGGCCCGTTATCGAGACTCTCTATTGAGAATAACTCAATGCCGGTAGCTATCCCGGATTTTACACGTGGGAACTGGAATCGTTTAAATGGTCTTACATTTGAATACTAAGCAGCACAGGTGTCACAGAATAATTGCAACAAAAAAGAGAGATAGTTTAAAACTGACATAATCAAAAGCAGGCCTCCGATTGGAAGCCTGCTTAATTTTTATATTACACACCTGCAGCTATTTTCAGGAATAATACAATTTTGTAAAACTTTTCAGAAAAATACAGGTTTATGCATTGCACTGAAAATTATTTATTCTCATCAACATATTTGTTGTACTGCTCATATTTTGCTTTACTGTCGGCATCCTTATCACGGAAACGATAATAGACATTCTTTAGGTATTCTGCAGCATAATTTTTTACATCTTTGGCAGTTGCCTTGCTGAATGCAGTTTCAAACGGCTCGATTGCAGACTTCAAAGACTCTTCCAATTTAACCAGCATTGCATTATATTTAGCATCATCAGCCTCTGAATTGGCATCTGTTTGAATCTTAAGAGCTTTGTTATAGTAGGTGATACCCTGATACAAGTAACCAAATACATAGTTTGGATCTACCTCAGTGGATTTCTTGTATGAATTGATAGCAGCATCAAAATCACCTAATTTTGTGTAAACATTTCCCTCTGCAAGATACAAACTGGCATTCTTCGGCTCATTTGCCTGAGCTTTTTGTATTAGAGTAAGCACCTTCTTGGGATCATCCTTTGAATCCATGTAGAGATTGATAAGAGCAACTAATACATCTTGATTTGTAGGGTATTTTGAGAAACCTGTTGCAAGTATCTCCTTTGCCTGCAATGTATCTTTAACAGCCTTATAACATTCTGCAAGAGAGGCATAAACAACACCTTTCTGATCATAGTTACATTCGAGACATTTTTTCAAATACTGGATTGATTTCTCATAATTGCCATCCAAACCGGCCGTTACAGATGCATAGTAAATTACTGTAGTATCCAATAAATTAACAAGCGGATTATTATCTATCTCCATTACATTCTCAAAATAATCGGTAGCTTTTTTGTTGTCGCCAAAATTATATGAGTTAAGAGCATTGTTAAACATATTGACTTTAAGAGATTTCATTGCTTCAGTTATCTCCTTTGATTTTGATTTTTTGGCATCAACTTCACTTGCCTTAACAAGAGATTTGTAGGCATCATAAAGCGGATTCTCTATTTCCGAACCCTTAACAATCCAAAATGCAAGAACGCCATTCTCATAATAGAGATCCTTATCGGCATAACTGTCAACATCATATTTTTTGCCGTTAACCGTCTTCTGAGTAGTACCCAACATTTGTTGATCCTTAAGCAACATCTTTACCTCAACTTGTTTTGCACCAGCCCAAACACCCCTGCCATTTACAGGAACATCATAGTAAGCTGTATATGCATTTGCAAGATTAATCCAAGTTTTGGGATTTGCAGCCTTCTTTGGATTTTCCGTATCAGATTTGGCCTTGTCGATGGTCTGCTTGACATCAGAAAAAGATTTTTGGGCATTAAGCTGAAATGCCACTAAAATCAGTACTAAAGGTAGTATTACTTTCTTCATAAATGTAGTTTGTTTAATTATTGATAATTTTCATTATTTGTTTTCTGTTCTGTGTAATCTGTAAAATAGTAGAGAATCTATTGCATTAACGATTCTCATCAGTAGATTCGGTCTCATCAACCGGCTTGTCATCGCTTTTATTCACAACACAAACGGCAGCGATGCTGTCTCCCTCCCTGATATTGATTAATTTTACTCCCTGAGTGGCCCTTCCGGCAATTCTTATATCAGAAACAGCCATTCTGATAGTAAGCCCGGATTTATTGATAATCATAAGATCATTCTCCTCGGTAACATCTTTAAGAGCAATCAGGTTTCCTGTTTTATCCGTTATGTTCAGAGTTTTTACACCCTTTCCTCCACGGTTAGTAACTCTATAATCATCTAAATCGGATTTCTTTCCGAAACCATTTTCGCTCACAACAAGAATGGTCCTTTTTTCTCCCATCTGCTCTGCAGGCATCAATTGAGGGTCCACACAAACCATGCCTACAACCTCATCATCCTCCTCAATATTAATACCTCTTACACCGGCTGCTGTTCTTCCTATCGCACGGCAATTTTGCTCATCAAATCTGACGCACTTACCGTTTCTGCCTGCTATTAAAATCTGACATTGTCCATTAGTCAGTATGGCCTCAAGAAGCTCGTCTCCTTCTCTGATCGTAATAGCGTTAACACCATTAACCCTCGGACGGGAATAGGCCTCCAGGGAGGTCTTTTTAACTGTACCTCGTTTAGTTCCGAGAACGATATAGTTGTTGTTTATATATTCATCGTCATTAAGACTCTTAACATTAATATAGGCACAAACTTTATCGCTCTGTTCTATATTAATCACATTCTGAATTGCTCTGCCCTTAGAGGCCTTTGCACCCTCGGGAATCTCATAAACTTTAAGCCAGAAACATTTTCCGTTCTTGGTAAAGAAGAGCATGGTACTGTGCATATTGGCAACATATATGTGCTCAATAAAATCCTCGTCTCTGGTAGTAGAACCCTTTGCTCCTACTCCGCCTCTGTTCTGAAGCTTATATTCTGCAAGAGGAGTCCTCTTTATATAACCCATATGAGAGATTGTTATCACGACATCCTCATCGGGATAGAAATCCTCAGGATTCATATCTTCAGAACTGAACTCAATCTTTGTTCTTCTCGAGTCGGGGTACTTTGTCTTAAGATCATTGAGCTCACCCTTTATAATATCGAACTGCTTCTCAGTGCTGGCAAGAATAGATAATAATTCGGCAATGTATTTCTCCAACTCGTCATATTCATTCTGAAGTCTCAATCTTTCGAGTCCAGCCAACTGTCGCAATCTCATTTCAACAATAGCAGAGGCCTGTATCTCAGAGAACTGAAACCTCTCCATTAATCTAGATTTTGACTCGTCAACGGTCTTGGAAGACCTTATTATAGAGATAACCTCATCTATGAAGTCTAAAGCTTTGAGCAAGCCTTCAAGAATATGAGCCCTCGCCTGAGCCTTATTAAGTTCAAACTGTGCTCTTCTTACAACAACTTTATGTCTATGCTTTACAAAACAATCTATAATCTGCTTTAGATTAAGAAGTCTCGGCCTTCCCTCTACAAGAGCAATATTGTTTACAGAAAAACTCGACTGCAAGGCAGTATATTTGAAAAGCGTATTTAAAACCACATTAGCTACAGTGCCAATTTTAAGTTTTATAACAATACGCATTCCTGTACGATCACTCTCGTCGTTCAAATATGAAATACCTTCTATCTTCTTATCTTCAACAAGTTCAGCTATCTTTTCTATTAATTCCTTCTTGTTTACCATATAAGGTATCTCGGTAACAACAATAGTCTCTCTCCCGCTCTCCGAAACCTCTATATCGGTTTTAGATCTTACCACAACTCTTCCTCTTCCCGTCTCGTATGCCTCCTTAATACCAGAAGTTCCCATGATGATGCCTCCTGTCGGAAAATCCGGACCGGTAACGTATTTCATAAGTTCCTCTGTGGTAATATCATTGTTGTTTATATACGCTGTTATAGCATTGCATATCTCAGTCATATTGTGTGGCGGCATATTTGTAGCCATGCCAACAGCAATTCCGGAGGTACCGTTCAGCAAAAGTAGCGGTGCCTTTGAAGGAAGTACTAACGGCTCACGCAAAGTATCGTCGAAGTTATTTACAAAATCGACCGTATCTTTATCTAAATCGGCAAGCACCTCCTCCGCAAGAGAGTTGAAACGAGCCTCAGTATAACGCATTGCCGCAGCCGAATCTCCATCTATAGAGCCAAAGTTTCCCTGACCTTGCACAAGCATATATCTCAAACTCCATGACTGAGCCATTCTTACCATTGCATCGTAAACACTTAAATCACCGTGCGGATGATACTTTCCCAATACATCTCCCACAATACGTGCCGATTTTCTATACGGGCCTGTAGAAGATAGGCCTAATTCATTCATTCCGAACAGAACTCTTCTATGAACGGGTTTCAGTCCGTCTCTAACATCGGGCAATGCTCTGGATACTATCACCGACATTGAGTAATCGATGTAAGCGCTCTTCATATGATCCTCAATGTTTATCCTTTGAATCCTTCCTGTAGTCTCTGATAATTCCATTTTATAAGTAGTATTTTGAGTCCAAATAAAATTCAAAAATACGGTTTTTTTTTCAATTTATTGCAATATATTTACTATTTTAGCCGAAATTTTAAAGGTAAAATGCATTTACAAATTTCAAATGAACTCAATGATATCATAAGCTATTCAAAGGAGGAGGCAATGAGGCTTGGAAGCTATATGATAACCACAGATCATCTTCTTCTCGGAATAATTAGACATGGAGAAAACAGAGCCACTTCCATACTTGTGGGATCAGGTGTAGACCTGCATGTAATAAAAAGTGCACTTGAGTCAAAATCGGGAAATTCCGCCATGATAGAGTACGATAATTCGGATAAAATTTCGCTTTCAAAAGCGAGCGAGAATGCATTAAAGCTAATGTTTCTTGAGGCTCGGGCAATGCACAACATAAAACCCGATTCGCTTCACCTGTTGCTTGCAATATTGAGAGACCATGACTACGGCTCTGTTGATGCCTTGTCAGAATATGGAGTAACATACAGTTCGCTGAAAGAAAAGACAGGCG
Organism: uncultured Muribaculaceae bacterium; assembly: GCA_964571395.1. Taxonomy (GTDB): domain Bacteria; phylum Bacteroidota; class Bacteroidia; order Bacteroidales; family UBA932; genus Egerieousia. The sequence continues at coordinate 589 of CAZNBA010000046.1, read as the reverse complement.
GGAACAGTGCTGTTTCTAATAACCGCAATGAGGAACTCGACAGCCTTTCAATCTCTTTTGAGAATAGCAGTACTCACGACAAAGAAAAGGAGGAAGAGATGCAATTTGCCAAGAAAGAGGAGAATAAAGCCATGAGAGGCAAGGATACACTTGTGATGGAGAATTTCGGATACGACCTAACAAAGGCCGCAGCAGAGGATAGATTAGACCCTGTAGTAGGAAGAGAACGCGAGATAGAAAGGCTTGCACAAATCCTCGGAAGACGTAAAAAAAATAATCCGGTGCTTATAGGAGAACCTGGAGTTGGCAAATCGGCAATTGCGGAGGGACTTGCAATAAGAATCGCACAGAAGAATGTGTCTAGGGTACTGATGAATAAAAAAATAATCTCACTTGATATTGGATCAATTGTTGCCGGCACAAAATACCGCGGACAGTTTGAGGAGAGAATGAAGGCGCTGCTAAAGGAGGCCGCAGCCAATCCCGATATAATTCTCTTTATAGACGAGCTGCATACACTTATAGGTGCAGGCGGCGCAGCAGGCTCTCTTGATGCAGCAAATATGCTGAAACCAGCCCTTGCAAGAGG
>CAZNBA010000045.1:0-16497 GCA_964571395.1 uncultured Muribaculaceae bacterium | reverse complement strand
CGTTGCAGGTATAATTTTGGGCTGTGTCTTTTGTAAGGGCGTACGGTAATAAAAAGGTCCTGCACGCGAAGCGTTGCAGAATTTATTATCTTTGTTGAATAAATTATTGATATGAACTACATAGACAGACACAATACCTATTCTGTAAAATATGATGACCTTAAAGCAAGATACGGACGAGACGACCTTATTCCATTGTGGGTTGCCGATATGGATTTTGAAACCCCCGTTTGTGTGAGGAAGGCCTTACAAAAGATTATCGATAAGGGCGTTTATGGATATAATATTATTCCGTCGGGTTACTATAACGTAATACGTGACTGGCTTGCAACTGCACAGAATTGGAGTGTATCAGAAGAGTGGCTTACCTTTATTCCCGGCATTGTAAAGGGAATTGGCTATGTCGTGAACTATTTTACACATATCGGTGACGGCATTATTGTGCAACCTCCAGTATATCCTCCTTTCATGAGTGTGCCGCATGAAAATGGGCGTAATCTACTTTTCAATCCTTTAATCAGATTGAAAAACGGTAGTTACGAGATGGATTTCAATAATTTATGTGAAATAGGTAGGAGCGGAAAGGCCAAATTGTTGATTTTATGTAATCCTCACAATCCGGGAGGTATAAGATGGAGCAGTGAGACTCTATCACGTTTAGCCGAAATATGCTTTAAATATAAAATTCTTGTAGTCTCTGATGAGATACATGCTGATATGCAACTTTGGGGCAATACACATATCCCATTTGCATCTGTATCGGCCATTGCACAAAAAATAAGCATAACATTCGGCGCACCTTCCAAGACCTTCAATATGGCAGGTATTGTTAGTTCTTACGCTGTGGTTCCCAATAATCAGATACGCGAACCTTTCTATAAATGGTTGAGGACAAATGAATTGAATGCTCCAACTATCTTTGCTACTGTAGGTACTATAGCTGCCTACATCAAAGGAGATCCGTGGAGGCGTGCAATGTTGAAATATATAGAAGATAATATTTTAGTTGTGGAGGAACAATTTAAAAATACAGACCTTATCAAGCCAATTCGCCCCGATGCCTCTTTTCTTATATGGTTAGATTGTAGAGAGTTATCTACTATGCTTGCAATAAAGTACCCCGATAAATTAGATGAGGTATCAGGAGATAGACAGAGACTCTTGGTTGATTTCTTTGTCAACAGGACAAGGCTTGCCCTCAATGACGGGGCTACTTTCGGGCATGGAGGTGAAGGCTATATGAGGATGAATATTGGAACAGGCAGAGAAATTATTGGTGAGAGCTTGCAGCGTATACTGTCAGAAATTTCCTCTTTAGTTTAGCAATATCCCTTATACAGATATTCAAGGAATCATTTCCTATAAGTTTATGCTCTTTTGCTCCATTATAGTATATGATTGGAGTAAAGAGATTTTTATCTGTAATACACATTGCTGTTATGAGATCGTATGGACTGTTACCGCTTGTAAGAGACTCAATATTATTACATTTAAAGAGTTTTTGAAACGAGATAGGATCTCTTTGGGCAAAGCTCTCAATACCCATGAAGGTGGCTTTTGTAATGTAGCCTCCCATTGAGGCTGCCTCATTCTTTGAAAATCTGGCACTATATGCGGCGTACTTTCCAACAAAAATCATTGGCACTTGCTTTTGAAGGCCTATAACAACTTTGGCGGCAAGAGTATCTTTCCTTAAATTATAGGCTTCAAAATCTGGTTCCATACCTGTTGGTGTTGTGCGTACCTGTCCCTGCATTACAATTGTTTTAATGAATTTTGCATTTTGCTGGTGCATAGCAACATATTTTGCGAAATCAGTAGCTTGAGCCAGAATAACTATTTTCAATTCTCCTTTGTATCTGTTTATCTGCTTGTCTATAAAATCTTCAGCCGATATTGCCTTTATCATTTTTGTATGATTCTTACAATTTTCCTTAAGATAGTCAAGCAGTGATAACTCATATGGTATTCCATTCAGTAAGTGTCCTTTAAGGTAATCATTAGCAATTATTGCGGAATCCTTTTCCGATATAGGATATCTTTGCATGTTAAAAGCGGAACCTATTATGATTGGAATATTTTTTCCCATTGAACTTAAAAAATATTCAAGACTTTGTGCTCTTATGCCTGGAATGTCACCTGTGGTAATTATTCCGGCTATATTTGCATTTTTCTTATTGCTGCTTGCGCAAAGGTAGGCAATTGCTTGAGCATCATCTACATCTGTGCCAAAATCCGATATTATCAGCAATGGGTATTTATTCTTGTTATTGGAACAACTGCTTATACACAAAATAGTTAATGCAGACAGTACAAAAATAATATGTTGTTTGTAATTAGTTTTCACCTTAAAATAGTAATGGTGATTATTTTAACTTCTCTATAAGGGCGTCAGGCTTAGGATCTCTTCCCCTAAAATTTCTGTATAATATGTCGGCATCCTCTATTGATCCGCGCGATAGTATATTTTTTCTAAAACTTTCAGCAACCTCTTTATTGAAAATACCCTTCTCTTTAAAGAGTTGAAAGGCATCGGCTTCAAGTACTTCTGCCCATTTATATGAATAATAACCTGCGGCGTATCCACCTGAAAAGATGTGTGTAAATGAGGGTGAAAAGGCGCTTTTTGTTGTTGCCGGCAGTAGATTACAGCTGTAGGTAGCTTCTTTTTCAAATTTTATAACGTCAAGATTTTCCGGTACACTTATAAGATTGTGCCATGCCATATCATTAATTCCAAATGCGAGTTGTCGCATGCTATAATAGCCGTTTAAATAATTTTTTGCTGCAACAATCTTGTCAATCATTTCTTTAGGGATTATCTCTCCTGTTTTGTAATGCTTGGCGAATGTTGCAAGATAGGCCGGTTCGGTAGCCCAATTCTCCATAATTTGAGAAGGAAGTTCAACAAAATCTCTGGCAACATTAGTACCTGTAAGGGAAGTATATTTACCCTCCGCTAAAATACCATGTAATGCATGGCCGAACTCGTGCAACAAGGTTGTAACCTCATCGAATGTCAGTAGAGAAGGTTCCTTTTCCGTTGGCTTACTAAAGTTCATAACCATAGATATCAGAGGCCTCATCTCCTTTCCTTTGCTGTTGGTATATTCCTCTCTGAATGAGGTCATCCATGCGCCTCCACGTTTGCTTTCTCTTGGAAAGAAATCCATATATAGAAGGGCCATTTCTTTTCCTCCCGTCTCTTTTACAACATAAACCTTCACATCTTTTTGATAAACGGGAATATTTGTAGCCTCAATGAATTTTAGACCATACAACGAGTCTGCAAGTGCAAATACAGCTTGTTTGACATTCTCAAGTTTAAAATAAGGTTTGAGCATCTCGTCATCAAGTGAATATTTCTCTTTTTTGAGTTTCTCGGAATAATAACTGAAATCCCATGGCATTAACTCCTCTTTAAGTCCGGTTTTTTTTGCATATTCTCTGATCTCTTTTAGATCTCTTTGGGCATATGGTACTGATTTTTGAAGCAAATCCTGTAGGAATGTATTTACATTTTCTGGATTTTTTGCCATTCTGTCAATTAGAGCATATTCTGCATATGATTTATATCCAAGTAGTTTAGCTTCTTGAATACGCAGGGCTACAATTTTTTTAATAAGATCTCTATTGTCGAAGTCTCCTCCAATGCATTTTGTGTTATATGCCACCCACATCTTTTCTCTTAATTCCCGTTTTGCGCTAAATTGCATGAATGGGCCGTAGCTCGGATATTGTAATGTGAATACCCAACCTATAAGTTTTTTTTGTTTTGCTTCGGCTTCGGCTGCATCTATCACATATTTCGGTAAGCCTGCCAAGTCCGAAGAGTCAGTAACTGTCAGAGTAAAAGCATTGGTGGCAGCGAGAACATTATCTCCGAATTTTAATGTTGCAAGATTCAACTCCTCTTGAACCTTTTGGAATTTCACCTTATCTTCCTTTGAAAGGTTAGCTCCATTGTCTGCAAAGGATTTATAGGTTTCTTTCAATAATTTGGCATCCTCTTGGTTAAGTTTCAGTTCATCTCTCTTGTCATACACGTTTTTAACCCTTTGAAACAATTTTTCATTGAATAATATTGAAAGACTATGTTTAGTAAGTTCAGGTGAGATCTCCTCTGCAGCCCTTTGTAAAATGGTATCGGTATTCGCCTCCAAAATATTGAAGAAAAGGCCTGATACTCTGTTGAGTGTCTCTCCTGCCAAGGACAAAGCGACAATCGTATTTTGGAATGAGGGTTGTGCTTTGTTGTCGGCAATAGCTGTAATCTCTTTATCTGCCTCTTTTATAGCCTCTCTGAATGCAGGCAGATAGTTTTCTGATTTTATCTTATCAAAGGCCGGAGCCTCATATTGATTTGTGGATTTTACTAATAATGGATTATTCATTGTTTTGTTGCACGATAAAATTAATGCGGCAACAATTGCTGCATATATAAATTTGCTCATTTGTTAATGTTTGGTGGTAATGTTTTTATTGTACTTGGATAACAAGGTATTTTGTCTGTTCCCAAAAGGCATCAGGATCAGAAATAGTAAGCATCATTTCATCTCCTGATTTTTCCAAAGCATATGTGCCTTTGGGATGAATCGACAGTACCTTTGCCTTTGTGGCATTTGTGTTGATTGTAGTAATTTCTCTATAATCAATCTTTACAAATGCACTCTTTTCAGCATTGTATGAAATTTTGGATGATTTGAACAAGCCACCCCTTGTCATAACGCCTGCATCAATCAACTGACCTTTTGTGCCGATAATGTAGTATGCAGAGTAAATCTCCTGTTCTTGAGAAGAAACCTTCTCTTTAAGATCTGAACTTTCCTGTTTTAAATTGCCGACATCTTTCCTCAATGTTGAAACTATTGTGCTTAAAGAGGATACTTCCTGCGTTTTAAGTTTAAGTTGAGTATCTTTTTCCCCGAGTTGTTTCTGGAGGTTATCTATCAATTCGGATTTTTGTTGCAATTCAGAGTAGAGGGTCTTTAATCTCTTCTTGAATTGAGCAGATTTAATTTTATTGCTCTTTTCGAGTTGTGATATTTTATCTTTATACTGTGTGATGGCCTCCTTAATGGTTGCCATATCTGATTCAATCTGCTGGCGTGAATCTTCAGGGACTGTAAGTCCATCCTTGGATTGCAGTGAGAGCATATTTTCGCTTTCTCTGATTGATTTCAGTCCCTCTTCAACTTCATTAAGGGTTGCGAATGCTTCATCGAGACCACCGCTATAACGTGATCCATAATTATTTTGAATAGAGTCCAATTGGGCTTGTAGGGCCTTGTATTTTCTTGAATTTTCTACGCATGAAGTTAGTTCAAGAAGAAAAAACAATGATAATAGAATTAGAGAAATCTTTTTCATAAATCAGCTATTTATTTATTTTCAAAAGTAAACATTTTTTTGATACTGAAAGCATCAAATATGTTAATTTTATATTACACATTTTTAATGCTCCTTTTATTCGTTTAAAAGAGAGTTTTGTTGCTTTTTGTTTACTATTCCCATAATGGAATTTTGATCTGCATTTATCAGAGCAGAATTTTTTATCAGTTCTTCCGACTATATGTTTTCCGCAAATAGGACAACACTTACTGTTTACCATAATCTCCATTTTATTCCTTTTATGTTTTGCAGCCTCTAATATAAACCGATAATTTATAGAAGATCTACATTTACTTCAAAAAAACTGATATGATTTTTATATAATTTTAAAATATCCCTGTAGGAGGTTTCTATCCCGTTTTGTAAAGTTTTTATGATTGGTGTTAAAGTTCTATCTTGTTTAATATTATGGTGTATGATACTCTATTATAATTCAAATTGGCTAATCGTCTTTTATGATGATTATTAATGTTTATTAATTGTATATATTCGGTTTTACATAAATATTTGTACAGTTAAAAAATCGCTATGCATTGGAGTCTATGACGCATATCTATCTAATGACTTAACTTTTTATCGAACATAAACGTTTAATATCTGCTTTGTAAGTATAATCATGATAAACCGTGGTTATATTTGTACCATAAAAAATAATATTATGGAAAAATCTTTAAACAAGGTTGAGCTGAGAGGACATGTGGGCCAAGACCCAAAAATTATGACTTTAGACAATGGAAGCCAGTTAACGAGATTTACATTGGCAACTAATGAAAACTACAGAACAAGAGACAATGAATGGAAGGAGGAGACTATGTGGCACAATATCGCGGCATGGTCATCCAAGTCCATGCCCGAGTTCGAAAGGATTAAAAAGGGTATGTTTATTGAACTCGTTGGTAAAATAAGATATGTCAAGTACAAATCAAAGGAGGGAGATGATAGAGTTTTTACTGAAATTATGGCTCTTAAAATAGTTGTGCCGGTAATAAGCCAAAAAGAATAAAAAATCAAATTGAGTGTTATATTGTGATTTATTGTTATTTTTGCACGAATGTAATTTTAAATATGATTGCGAATAATGAGAGATTTCCTAATATATAATACGCTTACCAGAAAAAAAGAGGTGTTTAAACCAATTGTAGCCGATAGAGTCGGTCTATATGTATGTGGCCCTACTGTATATGGTGATGCACATCTTGGTCATGCAAGACCGGCAATTACTTTTGATGTTTTTGTGAGACTTTTTAGAGACCTTGGTTACAAAGTACGTTATGTTAGAAATATTACCGATGTGGGACATCTTGAGCATGATGCAGATTCCGGTGATGATAAAATAGAGAAAAAAGCTCGTCTTGAGCAGCTCGAGCCAATGGAGATAGCTCAAACATATACAATTCGCTTTCATGACGCTATGAGATTGCTTAATACTTGTCCGCCAAGTATTGAGCCGCGTGCCAGCGGTCATATTATAGAGCAGATAGCCCTTGTGAAGAATATTCTTGATAAAGGATATGCGTATGTAAGCAATGGCTCTGTATATTTTGATGTTAATTCATATAATAAAGAGTATCATTACGGAATCCTTTCCGGAAGGAATTTGGAGGAGACAATAAATAACTCCAGAATGCTCGATGGACAGGATGACAAACATTCACCATTTGATTTTGCTTTATGGAAAAAGGCCTCCCCTGAACATATTATGAAATGGCCGTCTCCGTGGAGTGAAGGCTTCCCTGGCTGGCATCTTGAGTGTTCTGCAATGAGTGCCAAATATTTAGGAGTGGAGTTTGATATTCATGGTGGTGGCATGGATCTTATGTTTCCTCATCATGAGTGTGAACTTGCTCAAAATACGGCATCCAGGGGTAAGAGTGGAGTGCATTATTGGATGCATAACAACATGATAACCATTAATGGGCAAAAAATGGGTAAATCGTTAGGCAACTTCATCACCTTACAGGAACTTTTTTCCGGGTCACATAAGATGTTGGAGCAGGCTTATTCTCCAATGACAGTGCGGTTCTTTATTCTCCAGGCACATTATAGAAGCACTCTCGATTTTAGCAATGAGGCGTTGAAAGCCTCTGAAAAAGGCCTTAAGAGGATGCTTCAAGCTTATAGGGATTTGAAGGTTTTAGCAGTTTCCCAAAATGTTTCGGAGGAGACAGGTAAAGAGATACTAAGGATAAAAGAGAATATCTTTTTGGCTTTATGTGATGATCTGAATACTCCTATTGCTCTCTCTCATCTGTTTGAAGCTGTAAAGATGATTAATCTCGTCAAGGAGGGTAAGTTGGAAGTCTCCAAGGAGGATAAGGAGGCATTAATCGCATTGTTTGATGAGGTGTTTATAGGAATTTTAGGGATAGAGGATGAACATTCGGTAGAATCGTCCGCTGCATCAGTCACCTCAACAGTAATAGACGGCCTGATGGAGATGGTAATATCGGAGAGGATAGCAGCTCGCGCTAATAAAGATTGGGAGAAATCCGATAAAATCAGAGACGATCTAAAGGGTATTGGGGTAAATTTAAAGGATACCAAAAATGGTATGGAGTGGAATATTGATACCAATGAGTAAAAAATAGTGTATATTTGAAAATATTTTCTGCTTTTCAGATGAAAACAAATCGGACATATTTAATGCTGTTGCTTATTTTCCTATTGGGAATTTGCATCAAGGAGAGTGCAGTATCCTCTTCATCCTCTGTTGAGAACGCATTAATTGACCGTGAAATACGCAATTATACCTCCTCAGTTCTTTTATTGTCAGATCGTGAAAAGAATTATGATATCTTTTCTACCATGTTCTCAGGAGAACAGTTTCTGGATGTTTCGACTGAAGCTAAATTGTCTGATTTATTTAAGGATATTTCATATATATCCGATTCTGTAAGAGAAAGTTCGGCGGGTAGGACAAATAATGTACTCCCTCAGATATTAAAAAATCTTAAATCACCTCTTGTCATTTCATGGACAGACGGAGAAGAACAAACTTCTTGCTCCAATTCATGTAGCGGTAATTTTAGGTGGTCAGGTAAAGATTATTATGTTTACCATCTTCATCATATCATAATATAGAAATTTCATTTTTCCCGCCTTTTCGCGGAGGAGTTCTTAGCACAGTATCTTTTTGTTCATGTATTCTTGACATTTAGCGCATTTTATTAACAATGAGTTTTCTCATTAATCTCAATGTAGAGAGAGATAAAATGATACTATTCGTTGTGCCATATCAGGTTTTGTAGATGCATGGTAGAAAGTCCTGTTGCAACAGACTAATTTATTAGTTAAGTGAAACAAATCAATAATTTTAAAGTGAAATAAAATGGAAAATTCTATAAATATCAATATGGCGGATTCAAAAAAAGTTATGACCGCTGTTAAATCAGATCAATTTCAGGAGATAGATGGGCAAATTGCAGAGAATAAGGAGATAAAAAAGATACGTGCCGTACCCTATGTATATATTTTTATGGTGCTGTTGTCAATAGTATCAGGATTCCTTTCATCTCAATTTCCTCATAGTGAAAATTTAAGGTTTACCTTTTCTTTTATAACATTCGGGTTTGGTGCAGTTGGAATTTTTGGAATAGTAATACCTCGGCGTATCCTCAATTATATTCCATCACATGAGAAAATTGCCCGCAAACAATACTACATTCAATCAGCTAAAAGAGAAGAGGTTATGAAAAGTTTAAATACGCATTCGGCGTCTGTTGTAAAATTACTGGAGGAGTTATCTTCCACTAATGTGAATAATAGTGCAGGAAGTTCGACAATTAAAGTGATCCTTTATTATACGAAAACAGGAAGTTTTATATCGGGGCAGGTGTATGATTATGTTCCTTATGAGTTTGTTCCAAGGCACGCAGCTATAACTTATTCGGTTACTGTTGCGTAAGGTGGACTATCTGTTTTTGTTTACATGATCTTCATTTCGCGAATTATCTCATTTACGGCATTTGCGTCTGGAAGGCATTCCAGAGAATAAACTGGTGTAGTGCGTATTATCTTGTCAATAAAGGAATAGATGCTTTTCTGCAGTTTAGGGTCCATTTGAAATGCGGGTGGGGTTGATGGTAATAGAGCCGCCATAGATGAGATTCCATCTAATTTGGTGGCTCTGTTATAAGGTGCTTGTGAGAGCCTTATTACTGCTCCTAATTGATATGTTTGATTAACGTAGCATGGAGTTTTTCCACTCCATGGAGATCCTGAAACGTACATTTTATCTCCGTAAGATGTAACTATCGGGCTGTCATCGTTTAGGAGTGATGCACCTGGAATGTATCTCCTCCATAGTGAGGTGTGAGTGCTTTTACCTGTACCGCTCTCACCAAGAAACAGGTATATTTTTTCGTTATAGGCTATTGCAGAGGAATGTATCGGGATACTTAAAAATTTTGATGTTGACATTCCGTATGCCATCCATAATGCGAATCTTAAAATTGACGGATTCCTGTTTTGTTCCCAATTGCAGTTGTAATTATCTCCTGTACAGAAGAGTATAAAAGGTTCTTTATCGGCCTCTTCCATAACAAATATGTGCTCTGGCCAGTTGCTGATTTTGCCATTTTTAAAACATACCGTTTCAGTCTGGCTGTGTTTTAATGAGTTTTTGCCATATGCGATGTCATTTATGAAAAAAGATGATTTAATATTTTCACTCTCAAATTTATATAGTAGTTTGGCCTTAGAAATAAGTTCTATCTCTTCATTTGAGAAGTTGGCGTTCAACTTTACATTTATGTTATGCTCTTCTTTTTCGAACAAAGTAATATTTGATGGAGATGTATTATGCTTGGCGATAAATTCCGAAAAGCCTCGTATTGAGGAGAATGGGTTTACTAATACACTATGGCTTATATATAAATTAAAGCCAGCGATATTAAAATGCTCAACTGTTTCCATAATCAGTGATTCTTTTTTATCTCAATTATTTTGTCACACATGGATAGGGAGCTTTCTCTATGTGCTATAATTAGAAATGTTATTTCATGATTTTTTTCTGCGATACTTCTTATGGAATCAGAAATTCCACCCTCTGTTTTTGAATCGAGAGCACTGGTCGCTTCATCAAAGAAGAGTATCTGTGGTCCTTTGAATAGTGCCCTGGCGATGCCTATACGTTGTTTTTGCCCACCGGAAATTTTGCTGCCGCCATCTCCGATTACTGAAAAGATGCCGTCTGGAAGAGAGTCTACAAACTCCTTTAATTGAACTTTTTCTATACATTCGTCAATCTTCTTTCTTATATCGTTTGCGATAGGAAAGTGTTTATTATCAATTTTGCTCTTCTCGATAATCTCTTTTAAGGTAATCTCGTTTTCTCGTTGTACTTTAAAATCAATAGACAAGGCAATGTTTTCTGCAATTGAGGCATTAAGGATTGTGACTTCTTGAGGTACATAGCCAATAATTTGTTGCCATGACCGCATCTCAATTATGTTTGAATCAGTAGATGTAACGATAAATTCATTCTCCTTGACTTTAATCAACCCTGTAAGAATATTGAATAGAGTTGTCTTTCCAATACCTGAACAGCCTTTTATCCCGACACGTTCACCTTTTTGTATCTTGAATGATAGTCCGCCGAAAATTTCTGTTCCACCCGGATAGGCAAAATGTAAATTATTAATCAGTAGCTCCTTGAAAATCGGTACAGGTGAGATTACGGTATTGTGGTTCTTATTGTCACAACTATTTATTCCTTCAATAATGATGTCGGTTGCGTATTTGTTGTTTTTAATTAAGGTATAGCTGCTTACCATGCCTTTAATTGCCGGTAAAATTCTTAGTGCTCCAACAGCAAAAAAAGCAAGAGAAAGGCTTATGCTCACAGCTCCGCTTATGTTAAAAATAATTAGTAACCCGATACATAGGACTATTGATAATTCCATAAGGATTGTCGGATATTGCTGTACAGCTATTAATGCCGTATGATTATTTGTAACGCTCTTCATGAGTCGCTCGAATTTGGAGTTCATTACCGGAAATACATTGTTGATTACCATCTCTGGATAGCCTTTGAAGGTCTCCGTAATTACCTGCATTATCTCCTTTCTGGATCTCATTTCAGCCTTTCCAAATTTTACTAAACGTTTGCGTACATAGAGAATATATAATAAAATTGCAGGTGTGATTGAAATTATAATTGTCAGGGCAGAGAAGGGAGAAAAAATGAAAATTATAGCGATTATGGCGATACTTATAAATGAATCTGCGGCAAACACCAACATTTGCATTAATACATTGAGGCAGAAAACATAACAGATTGAGTTTATTTTAAATGTAAAATCTGATACAGTATTGTATTTGACATAGAGATATCCCCTGTTAAAGTAGGAACGGAATAGGCGAGCCGAGAGATTTCTGTAAATGTTTAAGATGTATTTATTTTGATATTTTGTTATACTGATACCAATGATACCTTTAATAATCAGCAATGTAATTAAAACGATAATAATAACAGATGCAAATGCTGATAAACTGTCTATTCCAAAATATTCATATATGTTATTGAGTGCCGGAATATCTTTTATATTTCCTTCATCAAGCAAAAGCATCAGGAACGGAATTATAACTGCCAAACCTGCAAGATCTATCAAAGTATTTAAAATAATTGATAAAATAAGTGGCAAAAGGCCTTTTCTATCTCTATCAGGGATAAGTGATAAAATATTCCGTATCATTTTACAGGTGTTCGTTACCTTGCTAAAATAAATGCAGGGTGTTTTATATGCGCATAAATTGAGTGCATAACTTTCTCGCGCCAAAATCCTTTGCCATGTATAAGTTTATAAGGCTGTTTTTGCCTCATGAGTCTCTTCCATTTATAAAATAGTAGAAACACGATATTTTTGGGAGCGGGTTTTCTGTTGAACTCTTTCGCCTCTATAAGCAGTGAGAGAATGGATGAGGCAAAATCGGCATACTCACCGTAGTTTTCATATATGGAACATTTTGCGTCAAGTCCCAGATATTCTATGGCTATATAGCAAAATGCGCCTGCTGCTTTTTCTAAGCCGAGATTGTGAAAATGGCTCTTAATAGTCTCTTTATGCAGTTCGTTACTACTGTTCTTTAGAAAAATGGCCCAATCGCACAAATGTCTTAAAGGCATATTCCCGGCAATAAGATGGACTGTTGAATGTCTGAGAAGGAACAGTGCATTAAAATCGGCTGTTGGGACAATAATATTATATATATTAGCGCGATTATCCATTTGTAAATAGGTGGGATTCTGTTCAGAGTGTTTAGCCAATTCGTCTAAAATTGGCTGTAACATCACATCTGTCTTATAAATATCTATGTTCCCAAAATATTTATGATTTTCTATGCTTATTCCTTCATATGCCAGATTGGAATGTTTGTCGCGCTTGTTTTTAACAATAATGCCCTCCGATTCCATTAATTCATCGAAAGTTTCATATTTGCCGAACAGATACATATCTATATCGCCAAACTCTCTAAGATATGGTTTTGGGTACATTGCAGAGACGCTAAGTCCCTTCATTATCATCATCTTAATTCCTAGTCTCGATAGTTTTGCTGAAATTTTAACAGCTGTGCCTGAGATTTTATCATATCTTTTTTTAGACTTTTCCACGTGAATACCACATACTATCTTTATGCTTACAGGAAGATTAATCTCTTCAGAGAGAGAGATTAGAGCATCCGCTATAATACTATATATCCCGTCTGCAGTTGTCCTTGCAAGCATTTTACTGTACTGTTCAATTGAGTAGCCTTGATATGGTGAAATGTCGGGGTACTTATTGAATAATGAATATCGTAAGAGCGGGAATAACGCCTCGTATTCTTTGGGAGGATTAGGCATAAATAAGATTTAGTTTTATCAATTTATCAATCCATGATTTTGCATCAGATTCTGCTTGCTCGTGCGATACATTATATTTTGAAAACAATGCATCGGCAACAGTGTGTTGTGTGAACTCTTTGTCTTGTAGATATTGCCATAAATATTCCGATGTCGCATTTAAAGATATTATCTTGGTCATATCCATCGTTTTATTGCTTTGCATTATTATTACCTTTTCTCCGGCAATCTCTCTCAATATGTAGTCATTATTCAGTCTCATGTTTTTTCAGTTACTTAAGATACTATCTCTCTGCAATGGTTTATTGATTATTGGTGGTGTAATATTATATATTATAGTTACAATCCAAATGCAAAAATAAGAATTTTTTATAACTTTACGTAGATTAACTGGTCACAAATTATAATAGCAAGTTGTACCATGTATAATGAACAATATTTTGACGATATAAAAAAACGCGTAAAATCTGGTTATGCAATGAGGATGAAGGCTCAAGGCCACAGTATGGCCCCTTTATGTATCAATAACCGAGACGAATTTGTAGTATCTCCATGTTTCCCTGCCGATATACAAGTAGGAGATATAGTTTTTGCGCATGCTTATTTATATAATAAAGGCAAGAGATCTGTCTATCCGGTTTATATTTTACACAGAGTTATAAAGATCCAAAATAGCAACCCGCGTATGAATGGAGCAAGTAATCTTCTTTTTATTCTTCGTGGTGACGGAAATTGTATCGGTAAAGAGATTTGTGACTCTAAAGATATAGTTGGGAAGGTTACTTTAATAATAAGGTATCCTCATAATCATCCGAATGGAGTTAATATTCAATGTGATTCATTTGCGTGGTGGACCTATTTGACATTATGGAATCTGCTGTTCCCATTCAGAAGGCTGTTGCTTTATCTCCGTATGAAACTTAATATGTAATTATTTAAATTCGCATAAGACGGATAATAAAAAATGAATGATTTTATATTCGATTTTTTAATTGTATGAAACAAATATTTAACTACTCCGGAGAATATCGCGCCAAGTCTGAGTCAGTTTTAAATGATGCATTGGAAAATGTTCCGTTCTATAAATCATGGAAACAATATGATCCGGGACGTTTTTGCGATGTGGATGAGAGATATGCTGCGTTGCCTGAACTTACAAAAAAAGATATGCGGGAGAATTTTCCAAATGGCTTGGTCTCTAACATGATGAATGTTAAGAGCGGAGTGGATTCAGGAGAAATTTCTTTTATCGCAACAAGCGGTACAACCGAAGAGAAAGTTGTAAATATCTGGAATCAGAAATGGTGGGAGAGTGGGGAGAGAGCTTCATGGAAATTGAATACCAATACTTTAAGTATGTCATATCCTCAAAAAGAAGCGGAGATGGCAAGTGCGTTGAGCGTAGGCTTTTTGTCTGACGAAGATCTTCCTGTTGAGCAGCGTATGTTTGGGCATACATTGTATTTAAATGAGAAGGCTTCACCTGATCTATGGCAAAAATATCATTTT
This sequence comes from uncultured Muribaculaceae bacterium, assembly GCA_964571395.1. Lineage (GTDB taxonomy): Bacteria > Bacteroidota > Bacteroidia > Bacteroidales > UBA932 > Egerieousia. The sequence goes on along the minus strand of CAZNBA010000045.1, from coordinate 1,754 downwards.
AAACGTATTGCAGATGAGATGAATAGTTACCGCCCCGTGATTTTGGAGGCGAATCCCTCATATTTGGCACGTTTTGTCTTTTGGGCAATGGATAACGATGTCGAGGTTTTTTCTCCAAAAGTTATAATTTTTACATACGAGTTGCCCTCAGTTATTCATTTGGCAGCCATTAGAAAAGTCTTCTCATCTCCATTTATAAGTTCTTATGGGAGTACAGAATCTGGATTTGTTCTCCAGCAGTGTGAATGCGGGCTTATGCATCAGAATATAGATTGTTGCAGAATTGATTTCAATCCTGTTGCCAGTAGATATGGCACTCCATGGTTGGGGAGAATGCTTGTTACGACTTTTGATAATCCATGGGCTGTAATTATAAGGTTCGATATTGGCGATTTAGTAAAATTAAGCCCTGACGGTAATTGTAAATGTGGCAGGAAAGAGGGGCTCACTGCAATGTCAATTGAGGGCAGAATCGCTAATATTACCTTTACCACTGCCGGAGATATTGTCACTCCTGCCGAGTTGGACAGGGCTCTTGCTCTTATTCCGCAAATTAGGGATTATTCTTTAAATCAAGTAGATCTTAAAACTTATGAGCTGCTTCTTGTGATTTCAGTTGGCGGAATAGCTATTAAAGTTGTCGATTTTGCCAAATTCTGCGGAACTTCTGTAAATTCAATTATTGCAGATGCAAAAAATTTGTTGGCAAATCTTTATGGTTCAGATGGTGTATATCGTGTTACTTTAGTTAATTCAATTGCTCCTTCTCCTTCAGGAAAGTTCCGTAGGAGCCGTACTAATTTTAAAATCAATTATAAAAACTGTTTCGATGAGTTATCATAGTTCTTTACACCTCTTTTTATGTAATATGCTTGTGTGATAATTCTAAGCAGTATTTAAATAACTATATAAAGAATAAATTTCCAATGAATAATTTTTGTAAATCAGTTTATCTTTTGTCCGGAGGGCCGGGAGATTCTCATGGCGGAATTGTTGATTATTTTGCTTATGCTCTTTCTGTCTGTGGTAAAAAGAGACCTCGAGTGGCTTATATAGGTGTAGCAAGTGGAGATGATTCCGGTTTTTACAATTTTATCAGTCCGATGTTGGTTAATGCCGGAGCAGGTGAAGTTGTTTTCCCCTCTTTAGCCTCTACTCGTGCAAATGTTACTGAGGCTAAGGCGATGATCGCTGCCTCTGATGCTGTTTTTATCTCCGGAGGTGATGTTGAGGAGGGTATGAAGTGGTTGAATGTTCACAATTTATGCGAGTTCCTTTTAAATCAGTACCGCGACAATAAATTGTTTTTTGGGGCATCTGCCGGCAGTATCATGCTTGGTTTACATTGGGTAAGATGGAGTAACCCCGACGATGATTCAACAGCAGAACTCTTTGATTGTCTTGGTATTGTCCAGGCTGTATTTGATACTCATGCGGAGGATGATGGTTGGAATGAGTTGAAAATGGCGCACAAACTATTGTTAGAAAGACAAAATAATTTATCGGGAGATTTCCGTATTGCAGTGCCGATAAAATGTTATGGTATCCCGAGCGGTTGCATGATGGAAGCTAATTCCGATGGTCATATTAAAGATCATGGTAAATGTAAAATAGTGGAGATGTGATGTAAATGAAGTAGTAATTCAGGACTCCCGATGCGGTTTTATCAGGAGATCCGTCTCTCCTGAATTTTAGATAAATTTGTTAATGAATGCATATATTTATAAATGTATAGAATGCATCTTAGCGGCGAG
>CAZNBA010000044.1:0-16553 GCA_964571395.1 uncultured Muribaculaceae bacterium | reverse complement strand
ACGGGGCTGCAAAGGTAATGAAATTTTATTTACCTGCAAATTTTTTGAAAAAAATATTTTATTATTTATATGAAACCATGTTGTCTCCTCTCCACTTATCTATCAATAAACAGTTTGAATTTTGCTATTACATTGTAGCATCGCTAAACTTTCATTATAAAAACAATTTTACTATTTTTGTATTGCAAACTTTATCTTAATAATCAATCAAAAGCTAATTTAACTAAATAACCTATCAATGGAAAATGCTATAAAAGAGACAAAATCGCAACTTAAACTGCCGGATAATGCGGCAAGGGAGTTAAAACCAGGAGAAAAATACGAGCCCCTGCTAAGTCCCAGTAAAACCTATCCGGAAGTCAGTTTCTGGTCAGTTTCAATAGGTATAGTAATGACAATCATCTTTTCTGCCGCTGCGGCCTTTCTTGGCCTTAAGGTAGGTCAAGTATTCGAAGCTGCAATTCCCATTGCCATAATAGCAGTGGGGCTTTCAGGTGCACTCAAAAGGAAAAATGCACTCGGAGAGAATGTAATCATACAATCAATAGGAGCCTGCTCAGGAGCTATTGTGGCGGGAGCCATATTCACTCTTCCCGCACTATATATATTGCAGGCAAAATATCCGGAACTTACGGTAGACTTTATGAAAGTCTTCCTGAGTTCTCTGCTGGGAGGAGTGCTCGGAATACTTTTCCTTATTCCGTTCAGAAAATATTTTGTCTCTAATATGCATGGAAAATATCCGTTTCCTGAGGCTACAGCCACAACACAAGTGCTGGTAAGCGGTGAAAGCGGGGGAAAAGGCGCAAAACTATTATTGATAAGCGGTATGATAGGAGGAGTCTACGATTTTATCGTCTCTACTTTCGGTTTCTGGGCAGAGACCTTTACATCGAGAGTACTTCCGTTTGGAGAGGCTATTGCTGACAAAGCAAAAGTTATGTTCAAAATCAATGTGGGAGCAGCAGTGCTTGGCCTCGGATTTATCATTGGACTTAAATATGCCTTCATTATCTGCTGCGGATCATTTTTGGTATGGTTCGTAATTATTCCTTTTATGAATTTGGTATGGGGAGCGCAAGTACTTGATTTTATGGGTACGGGTATCACACAGACCATAGGAAGCATGTCGCCCGAGATGATCTTCACCACATATGCAAGACATATAGGTATAGGTGGCATAGCAACAGCAGGTGTTATCGGCATTATAAAATCGGCAGGAATCATAAAATCGGCATTCGGCCTCGCAGCAAAAGAATTAGGGGGCAATAAAGCTGCTAAAAACGAGAGTGTACCACGTACTCAAAAGGATCTCTCCATGAAGATAATCGCCATCGGAGTCCTAATTACTCTGGCCGTCACCTTCATCTTCTTCAGATTCGGAGTTGTGGATAATCTCAAGCATGCCATTATAGCACTTCTTGTTGTTGGCATAATCGCATTTCTCTTTACTACAGTAGCCGCAAATGCCATAGCCATTGTGGGTACAAACCCAGTAAGCGGAATGACCCTTATGACTCTTATTCTCGGATCTGTAATTATGGTTGCAAGCGGACTTACAGGCACAGCCGGAATGACTGCGGCTCTGATTATAGGAGGTGTAGTTTGTACGGCACTCTCCGTATCGGGTGCATTTATAACGGATCTTAAAATCGGATATTGGATAGGTACAACACCAAAGAAACAGGAGTCATGGAAATTTCTCGGAACACTTGTTGCTGCCGCAACTGTAGGCGGAGTGATGATAATCCTGAATCAGACCTATGGTTTCACCGGCGAGGATGCTCTTGTCGCTCCACAGGCAAACGCAATGGCAGCCGTAATTGAGCCGTTGATGTCTGGTGGGGGCGCACCTTGGATTCTATACGGGATTGGAGCGGTAATAGCCCTTATTCTCACCTATTTCAAAGTTCCTGCTCTTGCATTCGCACTCGGTATGTTTATTCCGCTTGATCTTAATCTTCCGTTGCTTGTCGGTGGAGCAGTTGCTTGGTTCGTTAGCACAAGGAGTAAAGATGAAGAGGTAAACAAAGAGAGAAAAGAGAAGGGAACACTGCTTGCGAGCGGTTTTATAGCTGGTGGAGCTTTGATGGGCGTCGTAAGTGCCGTAATGAAATTCTCAGGAGTAAATTGGTACCAAAAATTGTGGAGCGGAACAAATTATGCACAATATATAGGTATAGTGGCCTATATACTACTGATCGGTTACCTGATTTATGCGTCACTAAAAAAGGAGAAAAGTAATTGCTAATATAATATAATATGCTGGAGGGAAAATTCATAGATGCACTATTGCTGACACTTTTCGCAGGACTCGCGACAGGTGTTGGAGGTGCAATAATCCTCTTTTTTAAGAGGTTCAGTTCAAAAATGCTCTCCGCTTCACTGGGATTTTCTGCCGGAGTAATGATACTTATCTCATTCGTAGAGTTATTTCGCGAAGCAAGAGCCTCGTTGGGTAATGCCTATGGAGATCATACTGGACTGATTTACACCCTGCTGGCCTTTTTTGGAGGAATGGCACTTATTGCAATAATCGATAATGTCATTCCTGAAAACAATAACCCGCACGAGGTCTCACCCATGACCAAATTGGTTCATGAAGAGGCTGTCAGCGAAGAGAATACCAAATTACAAAAAGAGAAGAATCCAACACCCAAAACAGCAAAAGGAAAGAGTATTCAGAACCTCGACAACGCTTCGGGGAGTAAACATCTTTTACGCCTTGGCTTCTTCTCGGCATTAGTAATTGCAATACACAATTTCCCAGAGGGTATGGCAACCTTCATGAGTGCCATGACCGACACTACGCTCGGAATCAGCATCGCCTTTGCAATAGCAATACACAATATTCCTGAGGGCATTGCAATAGCGGTTCCAATCTACTATGCAACCCACAAAAGGGGAAAAGCAGTTTTCAACGCCACACTTTCGGGTCTTGCAGAGCCTGTAGGAGGAGTTGTCGGATTCCTGCTTCTAAGAAATTTCCTCTCACCTGTTGTATTGGGTATTGTTTTGGCAATAGTAGCCGGAATTATGGTATATATTTCGCTTGATGAATTGTTGCCGAATGCGGAGAATTATGGAGAACACCACATTGCAATAATGGGTGTCATTGCAGGTATGGCTTTTATGGGCTTCGGTCTTACTTTGTTTTAGGACAGATGGTACCCCGACACTATTTATTTAATAAATGAATTTATAATACATTATAATATGGAAAAGGTAATAGACAAATTTTTAAGATATGTTGCCATTGAGACAACATCAGACCCTGAATCTAATACTCAACCAAGTACACAACGCCAACTCAATCTTCTTAAAATGTTGGCAAAAGAGTTGAACGATATGGGTATAAGGGCTGCTGTAGATGAATTCGGATATGTAATGGGAACAATCCCCTCCAATATGGGTAAGAAAAAGATACCTGCAATCGGATTTATAGCACATGTTGATACAGCGCCCGACGCCTCAGGCAAAAACATTAAACCACAGATAGTTAAAAATTATGACGGAAAAGATATCGTTTTAAACAAAGCCAAGAACATTGTGCTTAATACTGTAGATTTTCCTGAAATGCTTAACTATAAGGGTCAAACACTTATTACAACAGACGGAACCACACTGCTTGGTGCAGACGACAAGGCCGGTGTAGCTGAAATAATGTATGCAGCGGAATATGTCATGAATCATCCCGATATCAAACACGGAGAGATAAAGATAGGTTTTACTCCCGATGAGGAGATAGGAAGGGGCGTTGCCAAATTTGATGTAAAAAAATTCGGAGCAGACTACGCCTATACCCTTGACGGAGGAGAAATAGGAGAGCTCGAATACGAGAACTTTAATGCCGCAAGTGCAAAGATTCATATCAACGGACGAAACGTCCATCCCGGATATGCAAAGAACAAGATGAAGAACGCCATGATTATAGGCATGGATCTAAACTCCATTCTTCCTGTAAATCAAAGGCCTGAATTCACAGAGGGCTACGAGGGATTCTTCCACATAATCGGGTTTAACGGAACGGTAGAAGAGGCCGATATTCAATATATTATCCGTGATCACTGCATGGAGAAATTTGAGGATAAAAAGAAACTAATGAGAGAGGCCGTAGATTTCATAAATAAAAAATACGGAAAAGGAACGGCAAGACTTCTCATGAAAGACCAGTATCATAATATGCGCCAGATGGTTGAACCTCACAAACAAGTGATTGACATTGCAATAAAGGCAATGGAAGAGGCTGGTGTAAAACCAAAAATACAACCTATTAGAGGAGGAACCGATGGAGCCAATCTCTCCTTCATGGGACTCCCTTGCCCCAACCTGTTTGCAGGTGGCCTCAACTTCCACGGGAAAATGGAATTTGTCCCGGTAGAAAGCATGGATAAAGCTGCTGAAGTTATACTCAATATTGTAAAACTGTACGCGAAATAGTTAATACGCATATAAAGATGAGCAAACTGATTCTTACAACATTGAGCCTTATTTCAGCTACATTGCTGTTTGCACAGCCACAACAATCTGCAAACAATATAAAAATAGGCATTATCGCCCATCGAGGGTACTGGAAAACAGATAGTTCCGCACAAAACTCAATCGCCTCACTTGAAAAGGCGCAGCAATTGGGTATTTACGGCTCCGAGTTTGATGTGAACCTTACCAAAGAGGGTGAACTTGTTGTATGCCATGGTCCTGCTGTAGGTAAAATAAAGAATATACAGTACGCCGACATGCAGGCAATTGGGAATGAATCCTTAGAAAATGGAGAAAAGGTGCCGCTACTACGCGACTATCTGATAGCCGGCAAAAAATCTCCGGGAACAAAGTTGATTCTTGAAATTAAGGCACATGACAACACCGTACTTGAAAGCGAAGCGTTACAAGGCGCCATTAAAGAGGTAAAAAGATGCGGAGTAAAAGATCAGGTAGAATTTATCTCGTTCAGCGTATATATATGCAAGGAGTTGAAAAGGCTTATGCCAAAATCAAAGGTATCATATCTTGGCGGAGAGATTCCTCCAAAAGAGATTAAAGGAATGGGATTGGACGGGATAGATTATAATTATAAATGCTTCATAGAGCACACGGAGTGGGTAAAAGAGGCGCACGACAATGGACTTACCGTAAATGTGTGGACAGTAGATACTGCCGAGCAAATAAAAAAAATGATAGAGATGGGTGTAGATCTGATAACCACAAACGAGCCGGTTATAGCCGCTACATGTTGCTCTAAATAGATGAGAACATTATCCGATTTAGGATAGCGAAAAGAACCTTTGCAGTGCTGTAAAGCACGGAATATCAGTTTTATTATAACTTGATATCCCAATAAAATATAAAGTAAATGGAATTATCTGAAGGAAAGAAGAAATGTTTGAAGATAACCGGAATAACCTTAGGCTCCATTGCAGGACTTATAGTTATTTTAATGGTTGCCATATCAATAATTCTCACGCCAACCAAACTCACCAAACTGGTGAATAAGTATTCAAACGAATATTTAAATGCAGAGGTTAAAATAGATACGGTAAGGCTCAAACTGTTCAGCGAATTTCCATATGTGGGATTACAACTCAGCAACGGCCAAATCATCTCCAAAGCCTTCAATAACGAGAGCGATTCGCTGCAATCTGCTGTACCGAGCAATGCAGATACACTTCTTAAATTTAAAGATTTGTACATATCAATCAGCCTTCCTGAACTGATTATAGGCCACTATACGGTTAAAAAAGTACGTCTCATAGAACCTCACATATACGCCTACATAGCACCATGGGGAGAGGCGAACTGGGAGATTTACCGTTCTCAAGATACAACTACAAAGAGAGAGGAAAGTACCCCTCTTTACATAGATATCAAAAAGATTGATATTAAAGGGCATGGTGATTTAGTCTATGAAAGCCGTCCCGATTCCCTTTGTGCCAAATTATCTCTTAACACCCTAAAAATTAAGGGCAACCTTGCCAATAACCCAGAAAGGATAAATATTAACCGTACATATTTTTCCAAAGTATCGGTAGAACTAACCAAAATACTTGGTGGTGAGGCTGCAAACAATCCGTACGGGAAAAATGTTTTTGCAAAGTTCTCAATCGACTCCTTGAGAATAGAGGCCGGAGAGAAGAAGGAGTTGCTGGTAAACGCCCTTACTCATACTCGTCTGGTCATTGATAAAAATATCCTGGCCAAGGATATACCGCTTGAGATAAATGGATCCGTTTCAACTTCAGGCACTGAACGCAATGCATTTAATCTCAAAGAGATGAAGATAACAATGGCTAAAATACCGATTGTCTTTAACGGTAATATCAAGGTGACTAAAGACTCTATCGATATTCCGTTCCTTTGCGGAAAAACCGACAATTTTGACATTACCGAGATTCTCAGTAACATTCCTGAGAAGATATTGCCCGACATACACAAGTTCAGAACAAATGCCAAGTTATTCATAGATGTTGATATTGAGGGAAGTTACAACTTTAAAACAGGCATCCTGCCCTCCACTACCTTAGAGATTAAAATCCCGTCCAGTACAGCAGAATTTAAAGGTACAGGCATAAAAATAAACGAGATAGCTGCAGAAATTAATGCCAATTATCTCCCTAATGCGCCAAGTGCCTCAATAATTGAATTCACAAATTTATCATTAAAAGGCAACGGACTAAGAATCAGCGGAAGCGGATCTCTAAGAGACTATATGAACGATCCTAACATCATTATGGATCTCACCTCTCATATTAATGCCGATACTCTTGCCCAACTTTTGCCAAAAAATTTCATTGCAAAGATCAGCGGTTCCGCAAATGCTAATTTAAAATTAGAATCTTTATTAAGTAACCTGACAAATATCAAGAAACTCGGAGACGCTGAGATAGACTGCAAAATTAAATCTAAATTTCTCGATATAGATCTTCCTAAACAGGAGATCTGCTGCCAACTTATTGGCACGGGTGCGCAGATTGGAGTTGGAGAAAGGCAGAGAGCTACAAATAAAAAAATCTACGATAAGTTGATAACCATTGATTTCGATACCGATTCAGCAAATATCAAATATGGCCACTCTTTCCTTATCAAGGGGAACAAGATAGTACTAAATACAAAAAATCCAGCATCTATTTTGGATGCGAAACCGAACAAGATTGTGCCTCTCTATATTAATCTTGCAGCCAACAGATTTTCGGTAGACGGGGAGGACTCGTTAAGAATAAGGATGAGCGGCACTCACAACCAATTACTCATTTTTCCCCAAAAGGGACACTACACAAACCCAGAAATAAGAATAAAATCGGATAATAACTATATCTCCTTTAAAGATATGGAGGGACGCTACGGCCTCGCAAACGCCACATTGCAACTGAATGCCTTATTTAACAAAAGTGCACAGATACAACGCAGAAAGCACATAAACCACAGGCTCGATTCGCTCCATAAAATATATCCCCGTCTCAACCGGGATTCTTTAATCTCACTTGTAGCCAAAAGAAGAGCAATGCATCGCGGTAACAGCGACGATGAATTTGCTTCAAGCAATATTAATTTTGGAGTAGATAGGAGCATTGCAAGCATAATACGCGATTTAAATATAACGGGAAGCATAAAGGCCTCAAGAGGTAGCATAAGAACTCCTGTATTCCCTTTAAAAACCTCTCTCGGAAATATTGAAATATCATTCAATACAGACGAGATTAAGATGAGCAACTCCACTTTTAAACTTGGAGAGTCTATTATCACAGGTACAGGGAAAATTTATGGAATAAAAGAGGCATTATTAAGAAGGGGCGTCCTCGGCATAGATTTAAGCATAGATGCAGATACCCTTAATCTCAACGAGATAGCATACGCCGCCTCCAAGGGAACGGAATATATGAACGCCGGCAAGACAATAAAAGACTCTTTAAGGCAATCTGTTGACAGTTCCCAGCAACTTGTTTCTAATGCAGCCGCGCAAAGAGCCAATTCACAAAATTCGACCCCGCCGGCACTAATTATTGTGCCGGGTAACATTTCCGCAGATATAAAATTAAATGTTAAGCACGGAGTATATGCAGACGTAATGCTGAATAAAGTGAGCGGAGAGTTGATTGCCAAAGATAGATGCCTGCAAATAAATAATTTTAACGCAATAACATCAGCAGGAGAAATGAGCTTATCAGCCTTCTACTCAACAAGGAACAAAAAGGATCTCTCTGCCGGATTTGATATGGAGATGAAGGAGATAAATGTTAAGAAACTGCTCGGGATGGTCCCTTCTATCGATACAATATTACCTATGCTGCGCTCCTTTGAAGGCACCATAAACAGCCAGATGGCAGCCACAACCGAAATAGACGAGAAAATGAATATCAAGTTGCCAACAATGAAAGGGGTCATCAAAATTAACGGTAAAGAGCTTGTCCTTATGGATGGAGAGACATTTAGCGAGATTTCAAAAAAACTGCACTTTAAGAACAAAAAGAGGAACATTGTTGACAAAATTGCCGTTGAGGCACTTATTAATAATAACAAAATAGAAATTTTCCCGTTCCTGATGGAGATAGACAGATATAGAACAGCAATCAGCGGGACTCAGAACCTCGATATGTCCTTCAAATATCACATATCTGTACTTAAATCTCCTATACCATTCCGACTCGGAATTAACGTAACCGGAACTCCCGACAAGTTCAAATTCAGAATAGGCAGAGCCAAATATAAAAACGCCAATTTGCCTGTGTACAGTCAGATAATAAATGACACAAGAATGAATTTACGCAGTTATATTGCAGATATTTTCCAAAGAGGAGTAGCCGCCGCAATGCAGGAGGGCGCAAAGGCCGATGAGAAACTTATAACAAGTGCAAAACAGGCAATGCTCTCAACCGAGAATCTCGACCCACTGACATTCCGAGATTCTCTAATGATGCAACGTCCGGATACAGTACTATTTACAATGATGGATATGACCGAAAAACAGCAGGACAGTCTGCTCTATAAAGCGGAACTTGCACAGGCTGATTCCATTCAGAATGCAGCTATCGCTACCCAGAGCAAGAAAAAAGCAAAGGCCATTAAACGTTCCATGGCACGTACCGAAAAGAAAATAGCGGTCCAAAACAGACACAGGACCGCTAATGACAACAATAAAGAGGCCATAAGAAAAAAGGAGTAGAGACCTCAATATTTATTTTTCAAAACAGATTCTTAATACAAAAAGTATTTTTTAGAAAGTTCCTTAAAACTCTTCACATCCTTGTTCCAGAAATTGAGGATAGAGGAGGCTTTATTCGTCTGTGAGAAGGTTTCCCTGATATAATTGGAGCCGCATACCTGATCGAACATCCTGAATCTATCCTTATTTGCATTGGCAAACACAGCCTTGTCGGGGTACAATTCTGCAATCACTTGCATTACATAAAACTGAATCTCCGATAAAGCCGCTTTCTTGTAGTCGGTTATAAAAAACTGCACACCTTGAATATCCTGACCAGCAAAGAGTGAGTAATAGGGTTTGATATAAATGGGTCTGAAAACAACTCCGGGCAGATTCAACTTATTCAGAGCTGCTGAAAATTTATTCGCGTCCAACCATGGGGCTGCAAAGAGCTGGAAAGGCAAAGTGTAGCCCACTCCTATTGAAACGTATCCCAATTCGCCTAAAATACCTGATCCTGGGTAGTAAAAAGAGGTAATTGCCTGAGGAACATGAGGTGACGGTAATACCCACGGCAATCTTGTATCATCATAGGTCATACTCCTGCGCCATCCGCTCATCTTAATAACAGTAAGACGGCACTGTTTGCCCATAAGCTTTTCACCATTAATAAGTTGAGCTAATTCACCAACTGTAAGACCATATAAATAGGGAATCTTAAACTGACTTACAAAAGAGATATAGCCATTTTCGACAAGACTTCCCTCCACCTTTTCTCCCCCAAGAGGATTAGGCCTGTCAAGGACTATAACCTCTTTGCCATTCTCAGCTGCTGCCTCCATAATCTTCCCTAAAGTACTGATAAAGGTATATGAACGACACCCGTTGTCCTGAATATCATACACAATAGCATCTATACCCTGCAACATCTCGGCAGAGGGCTTAAGATTCTTCCCGTAAATGGAATAGACAGGCACTCCTGTAACAGGATCCACGCTATTATCCACATGACCTCCGGCATATACATCCCCTCTCACTCCATGTTCCGGTGCAAAAAGAGCCACCAATTTTACATTCTTTGCAGCAAATAAAAGATCTACAGTAGAGACTAAATCATCATCTACACCGGTAGGATTCGTAACTAATGCAATTCTCTTACCCTCAAGCTGCTTAAATTTAGAGGATTTAAGTACCTCAATACCGGTTTTAATTGCAGGTTTTGCCGGATTAAGCACTATTACGGCACCGCAATTACCGGCAGTCAACATTAATACAATCGAGACGAATACGATTTTAATTAATGTTATTGAACTTTTTACAAATTTCATAAATTATACAATTAATAAATTTTGAACACTCTATTCCGGTTCATGATTAATCAATTATCCGTTTAATTTTTCTCTTCTACAACTTTTTTACCAAATGATGAATCTACCTTCACAAACATTGTTACTATTATTGTTGCCGCACAACAAATCATTATCCACCAGAAGAAATTCTCATACCCAAGGTGCTCCTGCAACCAGCCGGCAAACATTCCCGGGACCATCATCCCCAACGCCATAAAAGCGGTACAAATTGCATAATGAGCCGTTTTGTATTCTCCCTCCGAAAAGTAAATCATATATAGCATATAGGCGGTAAAACCAAACCCATATCCGAATTGCTCAATAAAGACACACAAATTAATTACCAGCATACTCTCAGGCTGGAACATACTAAGATAAACAAATGTGGCACAAGTCAAAGAGATACTCCAGGCCATTGGCCACAACCATCTCTTCAATCCCCCCTTAGCTGCAACAATACCACCAATGATACCTCCAATAGTTAAGCCTAAGATACCCACTGTACCATACACAATTCCGACCTGACCTGTTGTAAGTCCCATACCTCCCAGATCCTTACTGTCGAGTAAGAACGGATTGATGAGTTTTACAAGTTGAGCCTCAGGGAAACGATACAACAACATGAAGGCCATAGCAACCCAAATTTGTTTCTTACGGAAGAATGAACCGAATGTCCCAAAAAATTCCTTGAATATCATTGAAGCACTCACTTTGCTATCGCCCGTAACCGCCTTGTCAACATTTGGTTTTGGCAAAATAAATTTATGATACAGTGTAATTAGCAGGAAGAAAGCGGCCAGAATGAAAAATGTTACAGACCACGACATTGGGATATTGCCAGAAAGGCCTCTGAATTCAGCAACAGCCTTAGCGGAAAGCTTTTGATCAGCGTGAAAAAGAATATAAGCCGGTTTATCCCAATTCTCTGAATTGAAACTCAATCTCTCTCCCGATATAAGCGAAAGACTCTTGTCTCCTCTGCTGAAAGCAGTGTTAAGTATAACAGTCTTACCCTCTTCCGGTCTCTTTGAAAGCCTTATTTCAGCAATGCTCATTGCACCTGCAGTAGTAGTCACGCCTTTTTCAACTTTCTTACCAAAACTTCTTTTTACCCAAGTACCAAGCGGTTTGGAAACACTCCTTGCCCACCAACCCTCATTTGCAGCCTCCTGTTTAGTATCAACAGGTTGTGGCACAAATCCGTACTGAATATTATGATTCTCCACAAAGCTCTTCAATTCGGCCTCCTGATCAAGTGAAATATGAGCCGTACCCATTAAAACATTCTCCTGAGCCTTAAAACCAAGTTCCTCTGAAGAATTTACTAACATCTCCTCTTCAGAACCGACAGCCGTTGCATTGACAGAACCGGAGGCTACAACAGAGACAGAATCAGCACCAACCTGTAATGTATTAGCACATAATACAGAAGAGCCGCTCTCAGGCAATACTATCTCCTTTGTGTAATCCGGAGAGGCGGTAACCTTGATATTGACAGGTTCGAGACCTGTACTCATCTCCAGAAGCCCCGCAACAATCACAAGAATCCCCTGACCAAAAATTGTTGCGCATCTGTAAAAAGTACTTCTTATCCCAACATACATCGATTGCTCATGTGTATCCAAAGCAAGCATATAAAAACCGTCGGCAGCAATATCATGAGTAGCCGATGCAAAACCTATTATCCAGAAAATCGCAAGAGTTATCTGAAAAAAGGAACTCATCGGTATGGCAAAGGCCACCGCAGCAAGACCACATCCCAAAATGAACTGCATTACAACCACCCACCATCTCTTTGTCTTAAACAAATCCACAAAAGGACTCCAAAATGGCTTTATTACCCAGGGCAAATACAACCAACTTGTATACAGCGCAATATCTGTATTTGATATACCCATTCTTTTATACATTATCACGGTAATGGTCATAACCGCCACATATGGCAAGCCCTCGGCAAAATAAAGCGACGGGATCCATGCCCAAGGAGATACTTTTTTCTTTTCCATGCTTATTTATAAGTTATAATAATCAATACTTCTCTTTTATCTCTGCTCCAATATAGTAATGCAGCAGAATATCATCATATTTGTAACCCTGCTCACCCATTACGGCAGCCCCAATCTGGCATAAGCCCACACCATGTCCCCAACCGGCCCCTATAAGAATGAACTTGCCTCCCTCTTTTCTTACAACAAATGCCGAACTATATAGATGTGAGGTAGAAAGAGATTTTCTAATCTCCAACTCCTTTCCAAACACCATAGTTCGCTTAGTTCCTACAATTTTTAATTTTATTAAACGCCCCGATGTCCCCCTTTCAACAGGAATTAAATCGGTAATAGTTCCGAAATCTATTCCTGAACGTTTTTTTACAAGTTCGGAGAGTTCCTCAATTGTGTACTCCTGCCGCCATCTGTAAAAATTATGAGTCTCTTGGTCATAATTATTAAGCACTTGAGAGAGTATCTTTTTATCAGTAGTATTACAAAAAGCAACAGGAGAGGATAATATCCACTTCTCGGCCTCACTCTCAATAGTCAGATCAGGAACAGAGCCCTGCTGAGCTATATCGCGTTTCTTAACAAGATAGGGATAGCTGACAGGCTCCCAACAATTCTGGAATTCCTCAAAAACACCTCCGCAACATTTAGAAAAACGAGCATCGCAAATTTTACCCTCAAACATCAACACCTCACCCCAGGTTGCCTCAATAGCCTTACGTACACTTGTCGTTGACTCCCTTGTAAGTCCTTGATATCTTTGACAATGATCGTCGGCGCAAACATCAAAAAGTTTATGATCCTCCCTATCATACCATTTAATTCTCTCCTCCTCGGTCTCGCTGCATGCAGAATAGTTAGCATCGAGCCTCTTTATCTCCTTATTCTTTTCTATCTGAGCAAGAAGCCAACTTCTGGAGATAACTGCATGAGCCTTAAGTAATTCATCAGAAGCAGTCGCACTCATTTCAGATGAAATGACACTTGTAAGATAGTCCTCCACACCAGCCAAATTCACAGCCGTTATTGCTCCCTCATCAATAATTATTTTAAGAGAGCCTCCGAATTTCTGATCCTCTTTTCTTTCCCAATGAAAATTAATTCCAATTACAACCTCCTTTATCCAAAATGAGGGCAGTTCCTCAGAACTCCCGTAATCAGGCACAAACAACAACTCATCATATCTCTTGCCGCGCCACAAAATCTTCCCCTCACAAAATTCAACCGACTGCTCCCCTTTAAAAGGACCTAAACAACCATTGCGGTTCACTGATATCCCCCCACCTACGTGCGAGTTAGAAGTTGGTTGCGCATCATCGGAACAATCTCCGCAAAGAAGATAACCGGTATTAAAAATAAAGCGAATAGAGTTACTATGCAATACACCTACGCTTACATCGGGTTGTTGTCTGGTGGTCTTCATTATTGTTTCAATTTTAAAATCAAATTATCGATAACTACCTGTGGAACCATAATTTCATCACATATCTCAACTATCTCCCTACCTGTTATCTTGTGGAAATCCTTCTCAAGCGGAGTAATAAAGACTCCCCCCAAATCCACAGAGGCCGGGCTTAAAAGAATATTTGCATCACCCTGGGCAAAGTAATGCGACGGCCTATGCTTTTCTCTGATAAACAACGCCGTATACCATTTATTATCTTGATACCACGACAAAATATTCAACATTGGTTCCCACTCTCCTTCCTTTACTAAGAGCAGATTATAGATTCTTTCGAACAAAACTTCAGAGGCCTCCACAGAGCCTGACACAATCAGAAAGGCCCCTCTGATAAAATCCTTAATCTCATAAAGATTCACTCCCTCACAGGAAGAACCATTACACAAAAAATCAATCTTTCTCAAATGCAGAGAACCGGTAGCGGTCTGTATTGGCAGCATCCCTTTGTTACCGGCCTGAAAATGCATATGATCTGGTGCCGAAGCCCCGCATTTAGGGCCATTGTAAAAAATCACATAGTCGCTGAGACACTGCGATAAATTAAGCATATCAAAATACCTGCCCTCAATCTGCTGTCTCGTGTGTCTTGTCTCCGGAATTGTAAGATGCTTTGGAAAAATCGGAAAAGGATTAACAAGTATCTCATAATTGCCGGCTTTACCACAATACTCTATGCCTTTCTGTACTGCCGGACGATTCTCCTTACAGAGAAAACATTTGCGTTCACTTATTGATTTGGCATCCACTTTTGCGGCAGAAGAGACTATCCTTGCTGGATTAAACTGAACTTTAATCCTCATGTTTCCAAGAGGTATCTCCTTAACACGAACCCCCGAGAGAGCGGAATAGTTGTTTGCCGCCTGCTCCCACTCTTTAAGCTGACTTCTCATAAGAGCCTCAACTTTCATACTAATTGGTTCCATAACTAAAAAATATATCGGGATACTTTATTTGAGAAGAGCAACTCTTGCCTGCAATTCCCAAGTACGAATTCTATCTTTATAAAGATTATTGTTGTTCATCTTTACAATATCGAGAGAGGCATCAGAATTATCCTCCCAACGACGGCAACAGTATAGCGGCTCGTAGAGTCTGCCTATCTGATACTCCCTTGAAAATCTCAGCCCGAGAGCGTAATCCTCTCCGTAACTTGTATTTGGCAAATTTATCTCTCTCAGAAGAGGAGTGTAAAAAGCACGCGGAGCACCAAGTCCATTTATCCTCAAGGCATTATTACGCCCATTTTCAGGAGTCCACTCCTTGTGGTCTATAATACCAGGAGCTATCATCTCCATATTGAAATTGGTCATCTTATAAGTTCCCACAACCATTGCACAATTTTGAGCATAAAAAGCATCAACAATCTTCTGCAAAGTATCGGGACCGGAATAAACATCGTCGGAGTCCAATTGAATCGCAAATTTTCCACACATAGGATGATGCACACCGGTATTCCAACAACCTCCTATTCCAAGATCGAATCTTTCGGGAATTATGTGTATAACCTTTGGGTCGGATTTAAACTCCTCAATAGCCTCAGCCGTACCATCAGTAGAATGATTATCGACAATAATCAGATTGAATTTGAATTTTGCCTCCTGCATCAAAACAGATTTAACGGCATCCCTAATGGTTTTTATTCTATTAAAAACAGGAATGATTACAGAGGCTTCATACTCAAACTTATCCTCATTGAATTCTATATGTTTGAACTTGGGAGCCAGATAACCTCCTATCTCTTTTAAATACTCTGTGCAAGCCTGTTCCATCTCCACCTGCACGCCGCGATTCTTGGGATCAACATAATCAAACAATTTCTCGCCGCTCTTTCTTGTATCGTGCTCAACCTCAGAATAAAGGTATTCATTTATATGAACAATTGCTCCCTTCTGAGCACACTTCAATCTCAAATCATAAAGACCGGCAAATTTATAATCCCTATTCATACTGCCCACAGCCTCCTTCAGAGCTGAACTTCTAAAAAACAAGACAGAACCAAAATCAAAATCATCTCTCAGACTTCCAAATTGATAATCTATAACCGGAGCCGCCGTTTTCTTTCCCTCTATAATCTGATAATGGTCTGCATATAGTATTGCTGCACAAGTATCATCCGCAATCCGGGAGAGACGCTCAAGGGCAAGATAGCCAAGATCAAGAGTTGTATATTTTGTATAAATAAGAGAAAAATCCGCATCAGATGATTTTTCTGCAATTTTTTTAATAGTGGAGGAACTCTTTAATGAATCCGATACTATTATCTCACAATCCTTCAAAATTGGCAGCGAGGAGCCTTTATAATCTCCAAACGACAATAGATAGATTTTAGCTGTGGAAATATCTTTTCTTAATCCTAATACGGTTTCAAGTACTTGACTCTCATCTGTTACAGGTACAAAACAATTGATTTTTGCTGTCATATCACATTTATGTTAAAGAATACTTATTATGTGCCCGTAAAGGTACGAAATTTATTTGACTGAACATATATTTGGGAGCACCTGCAAAAGGCTGTGTTCAAGTCTAAATCTAAAGAGGTTCTATCATTGCCTGGAATGCTATCACAGTAATTCGACAAACAGGCCTCGTTTAACTTCGGAAAAGCC
>CAZNBA010000043.1:0-16614 GCA_964571395.1 uncultured Muribaculaceae bacterium | reverse complement strand
GCATCTGAGGCTTTTCCGAAGCTAAGCACAACCTGTTTGCTGAGGTGCTGAAATAGCAGCTCCTGCAACGGAGAGTCATGCCATCAATTTATCTGCGACCGCTCAATCAAACATCATTTCCATATGCTATCACCGATAACATATGGAAATATAGACTATGAATCGCATTATACTGAAATGGAACAATGCCTTTTTTGTGATGTAGAAGAAGATTGGAGATAAAACAAGCCTTCCAATCTCTAAATTAGTCGTTTACTTGCAGTATTTATCTAGCCAGTCGTAGAAAACTCTATGCCAGTAAATTGAGTTTTGTGGTTGCAGAATCCAGTGATTTTCCTCTGGGAATAGAACCATTTTTGATGGAACTCCCATCATTTGAGCTGCGTTAAAGGCAGCCATTCCTTGTTCTACAGGAACTCTATAATCCATCTCTCCGTGAGTAATGAGGATTGGTGTATTCCAATTCTTAACCAATTTATGAGGAGAGTTACCATAGTGTCTGTTGGCTATAGGATTATTGTCCCAAGGAGCACCTCCGTTATCCCAATGCGGGAACCAGAGTTCTTCTGTCATCATATACATTTGCTCCTGGTTAAATATGCCTGCATGAGCAATAAATGCAGCAAATCTATTATTATGTATACCTGCAAGATAATAGATAGAATAGCCTCCATAGCTTGCACCTACCGCACCGACTTTTCCTACATACGGTTCCTTTTTCATAAGATCCACTGCCGTAAGATAATCTTTCATGTTTTGACCTATATAGTCTCCCGATATCTGCTCGCACCAAGGTTGACCAAATGAGGTACAACCTCTTCTATTTGGAAGTATCGTGACATATCCTTTAGAGGCCATAAGTCTGAAATTCCATCTGGTTGAGAAGCTTTGATCCAATGCAGTTTGAGGTCCTCCGTTGCACATCATTACACCAGGGTAAACTTTTGTTGAGTCGAAATCAGGTGGATAAATAACCCATGTAAGCATAAGCTTACTGTCGGTTGTCTTCATCCAGCGTTCTGTTACCTTGGGACTCTTTAATTTGGCCAATGTCGCGGTATTTTCTTGAGAAAGCTGTTTGAATTCACCTGTCTCACTATTGACCGCTACAATTTCAGCAGGCCGCAACATTGATGCATTTGTAGTTATCAAGTTATAACCCTTTCCAGATGTGCCGGCAATTGCGACAGCATCAAAGTTGTACCATAGGCTATCGGCAGTAATTCTTCTTATGCCTGCACCGTAATTATATCCTGCAGGAATTGGACCGGTGGCCATTTCATCTGCAATTTTGCCCTCTGTAGGCTTGTTGATATCTACCTGGAATATACCTGTTCGGCCGTTGACACTTGAGGTAAAGAGTATATTTTTACTGTCTGGAGTCCAAGTGATACTTTCTACATTATATTTAAAGTCTGATGAAAGTTCCCTCTTTACCTTTGTTTGTATCTCCATAGTGAAGAGTCTGATTTTATCTGCCTCGTATCCGTTTCTGGCCATGCTCATCCAGGCTACATATTTGCCGTTCGGAGAGAATACCGGATTGGTGTCGTAGCCCATCATCCCTTCCGAAATGTTTACAGCTTTTTTGGTAGCTACATCATATAGATAAATATCTGTATTGGTGGAAAATGCATACTCTTTACCTGCCAGTTTTCTGCATGAATAAGCAATCAGATTCTCGTCAGGAGACCAACTTAGTTGCTCGAGACCTCCGAAAGGAAGAGTAGGAAGCTCAAATTTGTCGTTGCCTACAATGTCTGTTGATTCTCCAATTGATGAATAATCAATTTCGGCCTCCTTATCCTTGGAACCTTTGCCTCCAAAATCAGCTATAAATGTGTGAGGAATCTCCTCTACAAAGTGATCCCAATGGCGATACATCAGTTGGTTTACTGTTCTTGCATTAGCTTTATCGAGATCGGCATAGACGTCAACAGGTTTTGTACATGCTTTTATGTTTTTGATGTACATTATTTTATCTCCTTTTGGGGAAAGCTCGAAAGCCTCTATACCTTCCGGAGCCTCTTTTATCTCTTTCATCTCCAAACCATCCGCAGTGGCTGTATATAATTTGCCTCCTTGCAGGAATATTATACCTTTTCCCTCCTTTATCCATCTTGCATTAGCTGCGCTTTTTTTAATGCCGGATATTTGGTGATTATCACTACCGTCGATATTCATAATATATAAAACCCTTCTTTTTGCATTTTGTGCAATATCTGTGTAGGTCACTCCGTAAAGAATTTGTTTGCCGTCAGGTGAGAGTTTAGGATCGCTAATTTTTCCTAACATTTGCATTATTTCTGGTGTAAATACACCGTCTGTTACAGCAATTTCCTGCTTTTTTATCTCAGGTCCTTGCCTGTCGGCTTGTTTATTGCCGCTACAGCCGGCACCGACAATCACTGAAGATATGATCATAAGGGTGTTTAATAATTTTTTCATGCGTTTATATTTGATTATTTAATGATGTATGACAGCCTGTACGTTATTTATTTAAAAAAGCATCACAAATGTTGATTGCTATTTAGGTTAATAATGACGGGTTGCATATAGGTTATAATTATTTATAATAAAATTAGGTAACACATTTTATATTATACAAAGATATGTTTATTTCTATTTCTTTGCCAATATTTTTCTTTACACTCGCTCATTCTACTCTTTCTTGTACTTAATCTCTTCTTTACCTATTATCATTATCTTTCTACTTTGCCTTATCTCTCTTTTGCTACTTTACTATTTGTTTATTTACTGTGGCAAATAGATATTGCGTTTGCGAATTATGGTGCTTTATAAATTACATATCGTGGTACTTTATTTGTAGTTTTAAACTATCATAAAGTTATTTTAAAGTAATGTAAAAATGCACTATATTTGCGCGGTTCAATAACATTATGAATTTTATACAACTAACTATTTCGATATGATTTATTCAACAGAAGTACAGCACATGTGTGTTGTTAAAAAGGGGCCAAATCACGGCCCAGCTCCTATTCCTGAGGAGGGTAAATGGGTAAAAGCCAAGGAGATTACGGATATATCAGGTCTGACTCACGGTGTCGGTTGGTGTGCACCTCAGCAGGGTGCCTGCAAATTAACTCTTAATATTAAAGATGGAGTTATTCAAGAGGCTTTGGTTGAGACAATTGGATGTTCGGGAATGACACATTCTGCAGCAATGGCAGGTGAGATTCTTCCAGGTAAAACTATACTTGAAGCATTAAATACTGATCTCGTATGCGATGCGATAAATACTGCGATGCGTGAACTTTTCTTGCAAATTGCTTACGGCCGTTCTCAGTCTGCGTTCTCTGAAGGAGGTCTTGCTGTTGGTGCAGGCCTCGAAGATTTAGGCAAGGGCCTGCGTAGTCAGATAGGTACAATATATGGGACACTTGCAAAAGGACCTCGATATCTTGAGATGGCTGAGGGTTATATCAAGACTCTTGCATTAGATAAAAATGATGAAATCTGCGGCTATGAGTTTGTTCATATGGGCAAATTTATGGATGAGGTAAAGAAGGGTACCGATGCAAACGAGGCTCTTAAGAAGGTTACAGGTACCTATGGCCGTTTCACTGAGGAGCAGGGCGCAGTAAAACATATTGATCCACGTAAAGAATAAGGAGTAAAGCTATGATTAGAGAGGTTAAATTTGAAAGCCAAGAACGTAGAATCAAACAGATTCTTGCAGTTCTTAATGAAAACGGTATTAAGGATATCGAGGAGGCAAACAAGATTTGTGATTCATATGGTCTTGATCCTTACAAAACGGTAGAAGAGACTCAGCCTATTTGCTTTGAAAATGCAAAGTGGGCCTATGTTGTAGGAGCTGCAATTGCACTTAAAAAAGGTTGCAAAAATGCGGCGGAGGCTGCCGAAGCGATAGGGTTGGGATTACAGTCGTTTTGTATTCCTGGCTCAGTGGCGGATGATAGAAAAGTAGGAATCGGCCATGGTAATTTGGCTGCCCGTCTTCTTAGAGAGGAGACAAAGTGTTTCGCCTTTTTAGCAGGTCACGAGTCATTCGCTGCGGCTGAAGGTGCAATTAAAATTGCAGCAAAAGCTGATAAGGTTAGAAAAGAGCCATTGCGTTGCATATTGAACGGTCTCGGAAAGGATGCCGCTCAAATAATTTCACGTATCAATGGTTTTACATATGTTCAGACTCAGTTCGATTACTACACATCCGAATTGAAGATTGTTCGTGAGATTAAATACTCCGACGGTCCTCGCGCAAAAGTGCGTTGCTATGGTGCGGATGATGTTCGCGAAGGTGTTGCAATTATGTGGAAGGAGGGTGTTGATGTTTCCATTACAGGTAATTCCACAAACCCTACACGTTTTCAACATCCGGTTGCAGGAACATACAAGAAAGAGCGTGTACTCGCAGGTAAACCATATTTTTCTGTGGCTTCAGGTGGCGGTACAGGACGTACTTTACATCCCGATAATATGGCCGCCGGTCCTGCCTCTTATGGTATGACCGATACAATGGGCCGTATGCACTCCGATGCTCAATTTGCCGGATCTTCTTCAGTTCCTGCACACGTCGAGATGATGGGATTCCTTGGAATTGGCAACAATCCTATGGTTGGAGCTACAGTAGCTGTTGCGGTTGATATCTCTACTGCATTAAGCAAATAAATCCTTTAATATAATTTTGATCACTCTTTTCGTGTCTTTGCGTAGAGAGTGATTTTTTTATCTGATGATTTTATGAGATATAGATCTTCTTTTTCTATTCGTTGTTTTTAAGGTAATGCAATTGTACATTTAAGGAATTATTGTATCTTTATATCATTATAGTTATTCCCTGTCAGGATTAGTAACCTAAAAATTTATTACGGAGATGATTAAAACTAAATTTAAGATCTTTTCAATTATTTCAATCATAGTATTTTCTTTTTCCATGATTCCGCAACGTGTTGTTGCCTGCACTAATCTTTTGATCTCCAAAGGGGCATCAAAAGAGGGTTCAGTAATGGTCTCATATTGTGCTGATTCTCATACGCGATACGGAACTCTCGTCTATATGCCGGCAGGAAAACATATTCCAGGAGTGTTGAGAGAGGGTAAGTATATTTCCGGTGAGATGGTAGAGATAAGAGAATGGGGGAAGGAGAAATATTTGGGGCGTATTCCTCAGGTTGCATATACCTATAATGTTATAGGAAATATGAATGAGCATCAGGTAGTAATTGGTGAGACTACATGGGGCGGCCGAGAGGAATTTCGTGATACTACCGCGATCCTGGATTATGGATCATTGATTTATATCACATTGCAACGAGCAAGAAATGCCCGGGAAGCAATTCGGATTTATACCTCCTTGGCGGAGGAGTACGGGTATGCCTCATCAGGGGAGTCTCTTTCATTCGGGGATAAGGAGGAGGTTTGGATATTGGAGATAATTTCTAAAAAGCCAAATTATGTGGAGGTCCCAGGACGAATCTTAAATGGTAGATATTCAAATGTGGAGAATAGAAATAAAGGTGTAGTTTGGGTTGCTGTGAGAATTCCCGACGGTTGTATCTCCGCTCATGCGAATAGTGCGAGAATAACCTCAATTTCATTCGATGATCCTCAGAATTGCCTCTATTCAGCTGATGTGGTAAGAGAAGCTCGTGGAGCCGGCCTTTATAAAGGAAAGGATAAGGACTTTAGTTTTGCTGATACATATTGTCCTCTTAATGAGAGCCTCATGAGTAGGTGCGAACGCAGAGTGTGGAGTTTTTTCAATAAATACGGAGCGGAGGAGATGGCTGAATATATAGACTTTGTCACAGCCTGTAATCCTCAGCACCGAATGCCTTTATATGTAAAGGTGAAGGCAAAACTTGATTTCAATGATGTCTCCGGAATGATGAGAGATCACTATGAGGGAACTCAGTTTGATATGCGATGTGGAGTAGGAGCTGGTAGTAATGAACTTCCATATAGATGGAATCCTGCTTCCTATAAGGTTGATGGAGTGTCGATTACTAATCCAAGAGCAATTGCAACTCAGCAGACTGGCTTCTGGTTTATAGGAGAGTGTAGAGGGTGGTTGCCAGATGAGATTGGAGGACTATTCTGGTTTGCGGTGGACGATGCGGCAACATCGCCTCTTACTCCGGTATATACCTCTTCGAGAGGTATATCTGCCCATTATGCAATCGGTAATGGCAATATGATAACATATTCTCCAACATCAATGTTCTGGCTTCAAAACAGAATCGCACAATTTGCCTATCTGAGATATAATCAAATAGGGAAAGAGATAAGGGAGATTGTTGATGCACATGAAAAGGAGATGATTAAACTTGTGAAAAATACTGATGATGCGGCACTTGCCATGATACCGAAAAAGAGATTGGATTACCTTACCAAATTTTCAGTAAGAGAGGCGGATAGATTATTTGAAACCTGGAAAAATCTTGATGCATATCTACTTGTTAAGTATATAGATGGTAATACAAAGGTGCAGAATGAGGAGGGCACCTTTGCAAATAATGGCAACTGTTCTACTATTCCTCCAAAGCCTCTTTCTCAAGGTTATTCAGGCGAGTTTAAACAAAGATTAAAACAGGAGACTTCTGGAAAATAGAGTAAGTATTGAGGTATAGGATAAAATATCTTGAATTGTTATTTTAGAAAATGATTATGTAAATTTGTATTGAATTTAGACTTAATAGACAATAAACTGATTGAATGTAATTAACATATAATTTTTGTAAAAAGTATTTACTTTTACTGTAGCTGTCCTAAATTACCACTTTATCGTAGCTATCACTTGGTAAAAAGTAGATGTTTGCGCAATTTGTGCGAGCTCTATTTATGCAGTGATAGAGGTACGTGGTAATACCTGGACACACATATTATAAGGTTCGCACTTTTTGCAATATTACAAAAGGAATATTTTAATGAATATTGTAACTGATAAAAACGGATATGCTTTATTATTCAGGCATAGTTGTGAGACCGGAAAGAACGGTGTGAATATTACGAATTATGAATTACAGAGGTTTGCTATTGAAATATTGCCTTTTTGTATCAAAGGGACTGCTAAGTCTGATATTATCATAGATACAATTCATGAAAATTATACCATAGTTAGGCTGACTATACCGGAGAAAATGACAATCTTGCTGATTGCCAAGATGGTTAATGCCAATATAACGGAAGAAGAGAGGGCTTTTGTAAAAGAGATGATAAAGGAGGGCATGCTAACAAAGGATAAGTTGTCAATCGTTAAATTGGGTTTCTATTGTCTTAAAACTTCCGATGTCGCAGACGGTAGGTGTGGGGCAGATTTTTTTGTTCGTTTCAGCGGATTGGAATATCTTGAAGAGGCATCAGAATAAAGAAGGTACTTCCCTTTCCATTTGTGCTTTCTACTATAATTTCATAACCGAGTTTCATAGCAAGCTCTTTGGACATAATTAATCCGAATCCGCTTCCCTTCTCTCCTTGTGTACCTTGGGTGGTAAGTTTTGCATCAATCCTGAATAGTTTTTCTATTACTTCATGGCTCATTCCTATACCTGTATCAGTTATATATAGGGCATTTTTACCATTTTTTATTATAGTTCCAACCGTTATCATACCATTTTTTGGTGTAAATTTAACGGCATTGTTTATGATGTTTCTCACAATTATTATCAGAAGGTCACTGTCGGTTTGTATAATGTATTTCTCCTGAATAAGATTTATGAAGTTGATTTTCTTCTCATTCACCATTGGCTTTACCTGTTCTTCTGTTTGCAGGAGAAGATTGCGCAGGTCACATTCACGAATATTTGTTTTAATCATGCCTCGTTGCGACAGAACCCACATTAATATTGAGTTGAGCAGATCGGAAGTGCTTTCAGAGGCCGATTTTATGACCTCTATATACTCCATTCTTTCCTTTTCACTCATGCATGAGTATTTATCATACAGGAATTTTGAGGTGAAACCAAGGGCAGAAATAGGGTTTTTCAAATCGTGTGATATTATTGAGAAAAACTTATTTTTGCTGTCAACCTCTTGTTTGAGGTCGCTGGTGCGTTGCGCCACAATCTTTTCCAGCTCCTTTTTCTCGTTCATTATCTTCTTTTCGCGGAATTTGATAACTTCCCATATCAGAGTAATCAGCAGTAAATTGCAAAATAGAATAAAGTACCACGACATATAAAACGGAGGCATGATAATAAGTCTTACTTTGTAGCGGCCATCATATATTCCATTTGCATCTATGCTCTTTCCTGGCCATTGTCCGGCATTATTGGTGCATTCTACCTCAAGAGTATAGTTGCCCGAAGCGATTTTTGTATATGAGGCTCTCCAGTTTGCAGTGCCGGAATAGTTCCAACGGTCTTCGTATCCTTTTATCCTATATCGAAATTTTGTAAATTTATTATTTAGGCAGTCGGCTGCACTGAAGATAAAACTTATACTGTTGTGTTTATGTTTCAATTTAATCTCTTCAGGAATGGAGGAGATATCGGGGTATCGGATTGTTTTTCCGCATCTGAAATCGGAGATCAATATTTGTGGAAAACTTATTTGCCCCAATAGGAAATCAGGCGAAAAAATATCGGCGCTTTTATCATTTCCAAAGACAAGATGGCCATCTCTCAACTTTACGGATGATTTTTTTACCCAATTTGAGGAGCTGAACCCCATCTGCTTCGGCAATTTCATTATCCTGTTCTCTTTGACAAAATAGCAAAAAAGTCCGGAACTTGTTGCAACCCAGAGTCTGCCTTTGGAATCCTCCTCTACGCTCATTATTTCCTTTGCTATGAATTGTTTAACTCTCTCTCCAATACTTTCTGTATTGAATTTAAAGAAGGCCTTTTTGTCTCCTCCTTTTTTTAGAATATCCATGGCGTCGGGAATGTTTTCGAATGAGGGGATATTCTTATTTTTTACGAGGTATAAGCCAAGTCCGGTTCCAATCCAGATGTTTTTATCGGAATCCATTTTTATGCAGTTGATGTTATTGTCCGGTAAGGAGTTTTTGTCCCAACTGCAGTATCTGTAATGCCGTATCTTACCGCTTTTTAGGTGTATGATATTTACGCCGTCCTCTGTGGTTCCGTACCAGATATTCCCTCGGTTATCCTCCATGATGCAGCTTGCGAGTCGTGTACTGAGAGCATATTCATCCTTATCGGGGAAGTTGGCAAATTGTCCCAATTGCATATCGAATACCTGAACAGGTTCTTCATTGGTCCTTATTAAAAAATAGATGTCAGCTGTAATCTCCAGGATATCTTTTATACTATTAGGTGAGATTGAGGTGGCGCTATCCGGATTATAAGTGTATCTTTTTTGAATCAAGTACTAAAAGACCGGAATCGGTTCCAACCAAAAACTGCCTATTATTGTGTATGTTGAGAATTGTGTTAACAGTTATGCCTTGCAATATATGTCGATGTTCTTTATGATTGTCCACTATTGAGATGCCGTTATCGGTGCAGAGATAGATGAGCCCTTTGCTCTCCTCTGTAATGCTAATAATCTTTTTCCCTCCACTATAGCCCTTTATATTTGCTTTGGAAAAGTGATTCTGTTCCAGGTCATAAATGTATAACCCATTGTCGGTCCCTACATAGAGCAATGTACCCTTTAAATTGATATATAAATATAATATAATATCATCCTTTGAAATTACTGCCTTCTTGCAATAGTCGGAGAGCTTATTATATGTTCCTTGTTTTAGATCAGCCCTATATATTGTGGAATTCGAATAGTTATATCCTGTATTTTTATCCCTGCCAAGGAGAAGCTTATGCGAGAATTGTCCATTTGTCTTTATGAATTTTGTAATTTTATCAGCCTTTAGATCATGTATCATTATGTACTCTCTGCTGGTCAAAATGATGGAATCTGAGGATAAAGGAGTAATCTGTATCTCTCTTGTCCGCGGAGGAATATTCAACGGGATATGGGGAATGTCTTTGTAATATTTTTCATATATCTCCCTGTTGGGGTAAGTGGTTGGGAAGGTGTTGGAGTATCTTATAAATTTCTTTTGGGAAATGTCATAATAAAAATAGTCCCTGCCAATTATAAAATAGATGCGATTCCGTTTTTTATCTTTCCATGAGCTCCCAGGCCCGGTTGTGAATGGGATTTTTTTGTTGATGAAGTTTTTTCCGCTGAAGGCCCCCTTGTCTCTTTCAAATAAATTTAGGCCTATTGCCTCCCATGTCGCGCACCAGAAGTTTCCTTTGCTGTCTTCCAAGAAGTCTGCATACCAGTTGGCACCAAACAGGTTTCCTCTAAACAGGTTGGGCAGTAGCATGGTGGGCTTTTCGCTCCATAAGGCGTAACGTCTGATTGATTTAACCTTCTTATCATATATGTTGAATCCCACGTGAGATCATAGTCCAATATAGATTTTCCCTTTGGAATCTTGATAGAGTGTTGATACCTTATTTTCGTTAATGTTTTTGTAGCGGTTAGTGTTGAACTCATGCAGCTTGTATTGCAGTATGGTCTGTTTTTCCCTTGCCATGGTCGCTGCATCGAGATTTTGTTTAAGCAAAGAATATTTGATATTGCCTCTTAAACCTGACTGCAGGTTCAATGTATCAACCCCGTCTGTTTCTGTCCCAATCCACAGCAGATTATCCGAGTCCTGCATAAGAGCTGTTATAGGTACTTGGTTTCCCTCTTTATTCACATGTACATAATTTTTTACCACATTGCGTGAATAAGAGAAAATGGAGATTCCCTTATCGGTGCCTATCCATAAATTTCCCTTGTTGTCGGGGTACAAACACATAACCTCCTCCGAAAGTAGAGAACCTGAGGCGCTTTTTCCGGGTAGGTATTGTTTTTTTTCGTTGAAGTTGGCTATGCCGCCTCCACCGCCAATCCATATATTACCGTAGATATCCTTTACTGCACACTTTGTTGCAATTGGGGTTTGATGGTCAAAAAGCAACAGTTCCTTATTTTTTTGATATTTATAACATTGTCCGCTGCCGTCGAAACAAAGCACAGTACCATCTTTCATCTCCGCATAACATGCTGCATGATAATCAACATTATTATTGTTGATTAGTTTTATTTTTAGTGGATTAGTTGATGTTACCTGCTGTGCTGGAATGCATCGGCCGCCAACCCAGATTCTTTCATGGGAATCCTCAAAGATATGATCATAATAGTAGATACCTTCAATTTTATTTGTAATATGTTTTTCATGTGTCGATTTCCCGCTTTTTATCTCATATCTTATCAAAGTTGCATCCATACAGTCTATCCATAAGTTGCCCTTTTTGTCTGCATATAGAGCGCGGATATAGTTAGAGACTATGCCTGGAATCTTTTTTGCGGAGTACCTTATGAATCTGTCTCTTTTTCTGTCGTATTTATTCAACCCTTCCTTTGTGCCTATCCACAAATTTCCGAAAATATCCTCTGTAAGCGATGTAACACAGTCGTTCGACAGAGAAGTGGTGTCTTGCCTCCTATTTTTGTAGGTAAAGAAATGATTGCCGTCGAATTTTGATAATCCCTTTTCAGTGGCGATCCACATATAACCGTAACGGTCTTTGATGATATCCAGAACTGTTTTATAGCAAAGACCGTCGGCCTCCACTATATTTTTGAACGAATATTCTTTATCCACGGAGTATGCCGGTGTACCATTTCTGTTGAATTGAGCGGTTGCCACTTTGCAACTCAACATAATTATCAGAGAGATAGCGGCAAGAATAGCAATAATTATGGGTATCCCAACCTGTGTTTGTTTATTATTCTTTATTGAATACATAATTTAAGTATTATCAAAAACAGTTGTCTGCTACTCTTTATATCGCATGTAGAATAGATAAATATTAATTTTTTAATAGAGGTATAATAGCCTATTCGAAAATAATTAACAATGTTTTACAAATATATAACTATTATTCAATACATTTTAAAAATCATTCTCTGTTTTAAAAATAATCGGTTAAATAAATGTTCATAAATTAAACTACTTGCAATTGTACTCTATCATTGTTTTTTTTATTTTTGCACATCGGTTGAATTACCAATTTTAAAAATAAAATATGTCAGGATTCTTTGGATGCGTTTCACGCAACGATTGCGTAGATGATGTTTTCTACGGTACGGATTATCATTCACATTTGGGAACAAAGCGCGCCGGTATGGTCTTTTATAACGGTGAAAAGTTTGTAAGATCCATTCACTCTCTCGAAGATGGATATTTCAGGAATAAGTTTGAATCAGAGTTACCTAAATTCAGAGAGTCCAATATGGGGATGGGGGTTATCTCTGATATGGAGTCGCAACCTATAACAGTCACCTCTCATTTGGGACGATATTCTGTTACGACCGTCTCTAAAATTGATAATATGGAGGAGCTAACGGCCGAACTGTTGAACAAAAAACATCACTTTTCCGAACTTTCCGATTCGACAATAAATGCAACCGAGATGGTTGCGTTAATGATAGGCCTTGCACCCTCATTCAAGGAGGGTATTGAACTTGTCCAAAATAGAGTAAAAGGGTCGTGCTCCATGTTGGTAATGACTGATCATACAATTTATGCTGCCAGAGACAAATTTGGTAGAACTCCAATAATAATTGGGAAAAATGACAAGGGATATGTTTGTGTGTCTGAAAGTTCGAGTTTTTCTAATCTTGGGTATGATTATGTGCGTGATCTTGGCCCTGGAGAGATAGTTCAACTTAGTGCCGATGGCATAAGAACGGTTAAGACTCCAGAGAAAAGAATGCAGATATGTTCATTTCTGTGGGTCTATTACGGATATCCTTCGGCCTTTTATGAAGGAATAAATGTTGAGGATGCCAGGTATAAGTGTGGAGCTGCTCTCGCGCGCAGAGATGATGAAATTAAGCCGGATTGTGCAGCCGGAATTCCGGATTCAGGTGTTGCTCATGCAATTGGTTATGCAAATGAGAAGGGCATAGACTATCGCAGACCGTTTGTAAAGTATACTCCTACATGGCCGAGAAGTTTTATGCCGCAGAATCAGAAGATGAGAGATTTGGTTGCAAAGATGAAATTACTTCCGAACAATGCTCTAACTCACGGGAAAAAGATTGTCTTCCTTGATGACAGTATTGTCAGAGGTACTCAACTGAAAGATAACGTTGTTAAGATGCTTGATGCAGGGGTAAAGGAGATACATATGAGAATTGCCTGTCCGCCGCTAATCTATCCATGCAGGTTTTTGAATTTTTCAACTTCCAGAAGCACGTTTGATCTTTATACGAGAAGAGTTATCCGCAATATGGAAGGGACAGATAATCTTACTGAGGAGATATTACAGACATACGTGAATCCTGATAGTCCCAAACATAAAGAGATGGTTAATCTGATGTGTAAGAATCTGCAGCTTACAACTTTGAAATTCCAAAGACTCGATGATCTTGTAAAAGCCATAGGGTTGCCAAAGTGCAAGCTATGTACTCATTGCTGGGATAATTCGAGTTATACGGAGTAAATTTATCGGGTAGAGATTAGTCGTTTCGGGATTGCTGAATGTAGCGGTACAAAGAGAGATTATTTTTGCTGCTACATTTGTTTTTTTTTATTAGCTTTGTCATACTTAATCCTAATATGTTATGAAACCGAACATGAGTTTTGTTCAAACATTTTTCATGTTCATAATTTTTTATCTTATGATACTAAAGGAAATTGTCAAATTGGTTGATGGCAAAGTCATTTGCGGTGAGGACAGAATGGATGAATCCGTTAGTTATGCATTTTCTTCGGATCTCATGAGTGATGTCCTTACAATCAAAGTCGATAATTTTATTTTAATTACCGGCTTGGCAAATATTCAGTCTATTCGCACTGCAGAGATGTCTGATGTTCAATTCATTCTGTTTGTGAGAGGTAAAAAAGTTACGGAAGAGATGTTGAGCCTTGCTGAGGATAATGGAATGGCAGTTATTCAAACTGATTATTCTCTATATAAGACTTCGGGTATTTTATATGGAGCAGGCCTTATGCCTGTTTATTAATATGAAACTGGAGTACGATGTTGTTTCAGGAGATTTTACGAGAGCAGGATACGCCTCTTCGCAAATAAAAAAGACTCTTAAACAGTTGGGAGTTGACCCTTCTGTTATCAAACGTGTCGTTATAGCTCTTTATGAAGCGGAGGTTAATATTGTAGCTCATGCATATAAAGGTAAAATTACTGCAGATATAGATTCTTCAGGAATACATGTTGTATTGGCCGATGAGGGACCCGGTATTCCCGATTTGGAACTTGCTATGAAGAAGGGCTATTCAACTGCATCTGCTGCTGTGCGGGAGATGGGCTTTGGCGCAGGAATGGGGTTGCCTAACATTAAGGATAATGCCGATGAGCTAAAAATTGATACTAAAGTGGGAGTCGGGACCACTTTATATATCTATATAAAATTCTCTAAATAATTGTTATGGAACACAATACTTTTCATAAGGCACTTGAAATTCAGAAGGAAATTTGTGTTGGGTGTTCTCATTGTATAAAGGTATGTCCTACAGAGGCCTTAAGAGTGCAGAATGGCAAAGCAGTCTTATATGCAGATTGGTGTATAGATTGCGGCGAGTGTTTCAGAGTCTGTCCAAACAGAGCTATAAGGGTTGTGGATGATGATTTTGAGGATATTTATAATTATAAATACAAAGTCCTGCTTGTGCCCTCTGTTTTTTATGCTCAATTTGAGGAGAATATTCCTCGTAATGATATCAATCAGATTTTATCGGATCTTGGCTTTACAGAGATATGCAAGGTGGAACAAAGTGTGGATACTTTGATAGATGAAATTAATGATTATGTCAAGAAGGCTACGGAGAAGCCTGTCATCTCTTCATTTTGTCCTGCGGTAATAAGACTTATTCAGGTTCGTTTTCCTGCGTTGATAGATAAGATAATGTTGCTTGTTCCTCCTCTTGAAGTTACAGCACAGTATTATGTGAGACGTGCTCAGAGTGAGGGAATGAAGAGAACAGATATCGGGGTATTTTATCTTACTCCGTGTATTGCAAAGATTGCTGCTCTAAAATCTCCTGTCGGAGGATATACATCTCCTATAAATGGGGTTATAAATATGGATTATATTTATAACAAGGTGCTTCATGCATATAAAAACAAGAACTTTGGGAGATCTAAAATGCGTGTAAATACAGAGATCTCTTCTAAAGGTATCCTTTGGCCAACAACCGGTGGAGAGGCGGCCTTCATTAATGGTAATTCACTCTCAATTGACGGCATGCAAAATGTGATTGAGTTCTTGGAAAAATTAGAAAATGAGGAGGTTGGAAAAAACATCGATTTTCTTGAGTTGAGAGGTTGTGATGAATCTTGTGCAGGTGGCATACTTATTCAAAATAACAGGTTTCTTATTGCCGATTATCTAAGGAGAAAAGCAGCGGAATATCCTCATGAGCATAAGTTGAACAGGATATATCAAGATTTGTGTGCCTCATTTATTCATATGGATCCAATTGAGCCAAGATCTATGGTGAAATATGACAGGAATATAGATATCGCATTAAAAAAGATGGAGAAAGCACATATGCTCAAGAAACTTTTGCCTGGTATAGATTGCGGTGCTTGCGGAGCTCCAAGTTGTGAGGCGCTTGCTGCGGATATTGTGCGTGATGATGCTTCTCTTATCAATTGTATTTTTATGCAGACACGTTTTGTGAAGGAGGGGTCTATTGAATCTGAGGATGGGGTGGATGTTATGGAGCGTATATGGGGGAAGGAGCGTTTTATAAATAAGGAACATGAAGAGAGCGAGAAGAATGATAAAGAGGAAAATACATTAACATTTAATAAATAATAATATGACAGTTGGAGAATTGGCTGAAAAACTTAATCTTAAAGTGTTTTCGGGTGAAAAAGGATTGGATAGAGAGATTAGCGGAGGGTATGTGTCTGATCTTCTTTCTGATGTAATGGGCTTCGCAAAAGAGGGGTCTGTATGGGTTACGTTACAAGTTCATAAGAATGTAATGGCTATTGCAACATTAAAGGAGCTTGCAGTTGTGGTTATTGTAAAGGGATTTGAACCGGAGGCAGATACTGTCGAGGTCTCTAATGACGAAAATATCCCTATTTTGGGTACTCAGGAACAAACTTTTGAGATTGCCGGTAAAATTTACGATTTGATAAAATAATCTCTTGTAATGAACTCTTTTAAAGCAGATTTACATAATCATACTGTTTTGTCCCCGTGTGGCGATATTGAAATGACGCCGAGAATGATTATCGATAAAGCTTTAAAAAGAGGCTATGATATTATTGGCATTACTGATCATAATACTACGCTTCAAGGAAGGGAGATAAAAAGAATTGTAGGTGAAGGAGAACCATATATTCTTTGTGGTGCCGAAATCACCTCAAAAGAAGAGGCTCACTGCTTGGCTTTTGCCGATGGAGATGAGAATCTTGATAAGCTCCAGAACTATTTGGAGATACATCTTCCGAAAATCCCGAATGATGTTGATATGTTTGGTTATCAATTGCTTGTTGATGCTAATGAAGAGGTTCTGAAAGAGGAAGAGTATCTTCTTATCTCAGCGATAGATCAGACGGTAGATCAGATTGCCGCCTTTGTTCATTCTATTGGTGGTTTGTTTATTCCTGCTCATATTGA
>CAZNBA010000042.1:0-16729 GCA_964571395.1 uncultured Muribaculaceae bacterium | reverse complement strand
CATTCTGCATTATGGAGAGTACTACCTCGCTGTCGTTCATATTCATCTGGCACCCGTAACTCTCTATATAAAGTTGAGGCGCACTGCCGTCTATGACGGGTTTTACCGAATGATAATTGGTTATATTGTTCATATCTGAAAATAGGACTTCAAAGATACACAATATTTTCTATATTTGCCTTTATTATGAATAGTGCTGCAAAAAAAATAATTCCACTCGTAATTACTGCAATGGCAGTTATTTACGGATGCTCCAACTATCGCGATATCCGGTTGGAAGAGGTAAAACTCCAGACAATCAGGTTAAAATCCACATCAGGAGCCGATGTCTATCTCAATATTGCAATATACAATCCTACCTCATCTGAGATTAAAGTTTCAAACATAAACGGGACCATTTACCGAGACGGCGTAAAATTTGCTGAAATTACTCTTAAAGAGGAGACCACAATTCCGCCCAAGGCGAGAAGCGAAGTAATTGTTCCTTTGAATGTCAAATTTCTCGACCCTCTCTCCCTCCTTGCAATAGGGCTTGATATCAATGCATTGGAGAAGAACAATTTTACCGCCGATGTTAAAATAACAGCCAAAGACGGAATGTTGAAGAAAAATTTCAACAAAAATGGTATCTCTCTCAACAAATACCTTAAAAAAATTAAAATAAAATAGCTGACATGCAAAAAACAGGTTACATATTAACACTTCTTACGCTGCTTACCATTATGCTGGCCAACAGTGCCGTTTTTGCACAAAATGAAACCGTACAGAACGATACCACAATAAATAACACTCCATTAAAGGCCCCGTTGCTCGACTCCACACTTCTTCACACCTCCATATTTACTCTTCTTGAATCACCTGATACGGGCAATGGAAAAATAACAGTAAATCAAAGTTGGAACGTAAAGAGAACCTTTATAAATTACATTCAGACAAACAATCTTAAAAAGAAAAACGGATATAGGATACGCATTTTTTTTGACAACGCACAAAACGCACGCTCTCAATCCGAGTATATCAAAAATATATTTAACAGTAACTTCCCTGATATTCCAGCCTACATGAGCTCCTCAAATCCTTTTTTTAAAGTCACTGTCGGAAATTTCAGAACACGAACCGACGCGGCAAGGGCGCTTGATATTATCAAACTCTCCTACCCTTCTGCCTTTATTGTCAGAGAGGCTATAGATTACCCGGCAATATAGGTGCTTTCTTTCTTTTTCTCCACCATACCGGTCTGAGTTTGTATGCCCATGCACGCAGAGGCATAATGTGCCTCTCTATCTTCTCTGGATATATATCTTTAATATTCACAAGAATACCTGTCTCCTCAACACCGCCAAACCCGCCATTTATGGCAGTTCCGAAAACTTTCATCGAAGGAGAAAGATTCATATAGGAATTAATCAGAGGCGGAATATGCTCTCCGTTGTTTTTCAGCTCATGTTGCAACACCTTATAGGCCTCTTTATAGCCGAGATCTCTAAACAACTCCTCAAAATAGGGATTGTCTGGACCACAGTCAAGCGGCATCACAGGCTTTACAAGACCCATATTATCAGAAAAATACTTACCCAAGAAATAAAGTAGAAGATTACGCGCACGCACATCATAAGTGGTATACATGGTAACCTTGCCAAAAAAATACTTAATACTCGAATATTTTACCACAAGTGCCCCCAACCCATCCCACAAATTGTCGAGAGCAAACAGACTCTTCCTTTTTAAATTGGTACTCTGATAATTGGGCTGGATAAAAGACCTGCCAAGCTCTATCGTAAACGGAAGATAATTTTTTATAAATAGTTCTGAAAACGAAAAGAGTTCTGATGTAGCCATCTTTAAAACATCAAGCCCGCCGCAATTAATATATCTGTATCCGCCAATTATCTCCTCATCTTTAGGATCCCATACAATGAGCTGGCGATAAGGATCATGCGGATCTGTATCAAACTGATCCAAATCAATCGACTTGCCTGTACCTCCACCGCCCATCCTGAATGAAATTTCACGCAGACGGCCTATCTCCTGCATCACCATAGGAGAATCGTGCGCCGTAACTTCGTAAAGATAGTTGTCGCCCTTCCTCGTCTTTCTTATAAATTTGCTCTCATCAAGCTCCTTCAAAAGCAGATTCCTGTTCACAGGCTGAATAATCGGTTCCATAATATCATTTTAATGAAAAAACTTTATCTCTAATTTCATCGCAAAACTTTTGCAGTTCTCTTCTGTCGCGGTACTTCTTTGGCTTTTCAGGTACCCCGACAACAACTTCAAAACAACTATTACGCTGTCTGAACATCTCATCAGGCAAGAAAAGCATCTCAATATTAAACTTCAGGCCAATCAGTTTTCTAAATTTTGCAAGTCTATAAAAAAAGTTAGAGTTTCTACCGCTGAAATATATAGGGACAATCTCCCTCCCGCTTGTAAGGGCTTTTTTATAAAAACTTGTCTGCCACCGAAGATCAGTAATCTCGCCCTTAATCCTTCTCGAACAAATCCCCGCAGGGAAATATAATATCTGATTCTGGGATAAATAGAGATTGTTGATTGAATCTGAATAGCTGCGCGTCATCCCTCCTACCTTGTTTACCGGAACAAATATACTCTCAAGAGGGCCTATATTCATCAAAAAATCGTTTACCACAAACTTTATATCTCCAAACTTTTTGCCAATTTCGGAGATTAATACCATTCCATCCAACCCGCCAAGTGGGTGATTTGAAACAAATATATACCTTCCACCACTCATTATCTCACTTTCGGAAAGATACCTTACATTCGCCCCCACATTCAGACTCTCCAACACCTTTGAAGCAAACTCCACCCCCTCCAAATTCCCGTATTTGCATAACAAATCATTTATCTCGCTCTGATGGATAATTTTTTCCAAATATTTTACAACAAATTCAGGAATAAACCTCGACAACCTTTTGCTCTTGGAAGCTATGACCTTTTTAACATCTATAAGTAATGTCTCATTTGTTGAGATATGCATGGCAAAGAATTAACTGAATTGGATAAACACGTGCGAAGTTAATTAAAATTTTTATCTTTGTAGCATGTTAAAACAAGGGTTACAACAAAAACTACAGCAGAAACTGTCGCCTCTTCAGATTCAAACCATAAAGCTTCTGGAGCTTCCGACTCTTGAACTGGAGCAGAAGGTAAAGAAGGAGTTGGAGGAGAACCCCGTTCTCGATGAGGCTACAGACAGTAAGGATGAAGATGATGATACTCCAAAAAATATCTCCATAAGCGAGATACCACAGGATGATTCTACACCTTCATATCGGCTTTATGTCAATAATCAGGGCAAAGACCTTAAGCCTCAATACAATACCTTCTCAGTGAAGGAAAGTTTTCAGCAAAGTCTCGTAATGCAATTGGGATACAGACAGATGAGTGAAAGAGAGAGACAGATTGCAGAATTCATTATAGGCAGCCTCGATGATGACGGTTATTTAAGGAGAGATATTGATGCCCTTGCAGATGATATCTCATTCAGATTGAACATAGAGACCTCTGCCAATGAGCTTGAAAAAATATTACAAATAATACAGGAGTTCGAGCCGGTTGGGATAGGTGCAAGAACTCTCAAAGAGTGCCTGTTGCTACAGATAGATTCAAAAGAGAAAAACAGGATACAAGAGATTGCTTCTAAAATTCTCAGAGATTATTTTGAAGAGTTTACCAAAAAACACTACTCTAAAATATTATCAAGACTCGGCATAACCCAGGATGAACTAAAGAGCGCCATCGAAGAGATTGTAAAACTCAATCCGCGTCCAGGCGGACAGATTGAGGATTCTTATATTGAACAGGCACAGCAGATTGTCCCCGATTTTCTTCTTGAAAACAAAGATGGAGAGCTGATAATGACACAACCAAAATTTTCTCTTCCAGAATTAAGAGTAAACAGACGGTATGCAGAGTTACTGGAAAAATCCTCCGGCGGAAACAGCAGGGCAGATAAAGAGGCCGCCTCTTTCGTAAAGCAGAAACTCGATTCCGCCAAATGGTTTATTGAGGCTATAAAGCAGAGACACAATACATTAAAGAACACCATGAACGCCATTATAGATTTTCAACACGACTATTTTATGGATGGCGACGAGACAAAACTCAAACCTATGGTGCTTAAAAATATTGCAGAAAAGACCGGCCTTGATATTTCAACAATATCAAGAGTGGTAAACTGCAAATATATTCAAACTCCGTTCGGAATCTTCCCTCTAAAATTCTTCTTTTCTGAAGGTCTTATGACAGAGAGTGGAGAGGAAGTTTCCACAAGGGAGATCAAAAAAATTCTTAGCGACAGCGTAGATCAAGAGGATAAGATAAAACCTCTGACAGATGAGGAGCTTGTCGGGGTACTCCAGAAAAAAGGATATATTGTGGCACGCAGAACAGTTGCAAAATACAGAGAACAACTAAACATTCCTATTGCAAGACTCCGCAAAGAGCTGCAATAAAATACATATACAAATCTTATATTAAAAGAAATTTCCCGGATTCAAAAAGAGTGGCGGTCAAAAGCCTCTATAAAGAGTAATAAATCCTCTTCCCGTATATCACTGCAAGTTTCACTATTACAGGCTTATTGTCAGTCATACCCTTCTGTGATTTTTCAATACTCACAGAACACCTTGCTTTGAAGGCTTTAGCTATTTTCTTAGAAACCTTGACAGTAAATTTTCCGTAAGTAGGCGAGGTAAAAGTATATGTTCCTTTCTGCTGACTATATACTCCTATCTTGAAATCACTTTTAGCCATTGCAAAATGTCTTTTCACTACAACCTTACTATACTCCTCTTGGCTACTATACCACCCGCCGGAGAGATCGGCAAAGCCCGATTCCCCATTAAGCGAAACTTTTCGCAACTCTCCATAATCGCCCTCTACCACTCCACCTAAAGCGCTTTCACCAACAGAATCATATTTTACGGGGATAACCACCTCTCCGTTTTTATTGATATACCCCCACTTACCTCTCTTTGTAACAGCAGCTAACCCATGTGAAAACTCTTTGATATCATCATACTCGGGTAAAGCTTTCTGCTTTCCAGACAGATCTATTGTTCCCCATTTTCCATTAACCTTAACCGCTGCTACATCTTCACTAAAACGGCCTGCCTCATCATATACTACCGGAATCACAACTGCACAATTTATATCTATATATCCGTATTTTCCGTCAATTTTCACCCATGATCTTTTGCATGAAAATGACCTGTCTACCTCATCAAATTTCTGCTGAGAGAGGCTTTTACCGTCTCGGTTTATATACATCCATCCCCCTCTGGTTTGAACAGCCGCAATACCATTAGAAAAGTCATAAGCATTAAGATATTTTGTTGAGATGACAACCTTGCCTGTCGTATCAATGAAGCCATATCTACCGCTTGATGAGCGCACTATGGCGAAACCCTCAAAGAATTGATTTATATTTCTGACCCTCTTAGATATAATCTGTTCTCCGTTTTTATTTATACAAACAGATTTATGATCTCTTATGACTATTGCAAAGCCCTCCTTAAAATCTCCGGCAGAGGAGAAAACCAATGGAATAACCTCTTTCCCGTTAACATCTATGTAACCCCATAAATCACCAATAGCAACTGCCGCAAGTCCCTCAGAGAATGAACCGGCCAACGAATATTTAGGTGGAACAATCTCCTCCCCTCTGTGATTCACAAAACCAATCTTATCTCCTTTTTTGACCATTGCAATTCCATTCTCTCCAAATTCATACGCAAGGTCATAAAGAGGTTTAATTAAAACTTTGCCATTTGTTTCCTTGTAGCCATATTTAGTTCCCTCTTTAAATACAGTCTGCGCCATTGCAATCTTGGAGCTCAAAACAACAAGAAAGAATAGTATGGTTGAAATACTCGCCAATCTCCTCATCAGTTCTATGATATTATAATTTTTCGCCGAAAGCAAGGTCACCTGCATCGCCAAGACCTGGAATGATATATGATTTGTTGGTTAGCTCTTCATCTATTGCTCCTACCCATAAAGTAACCCTTTTATGAGGAAGATTTTTTGATAGATAAGCAAGGCTGCTCCGGCTCGAAATTGCAGAGACAATATGAGTATGCACGGGTTCTCCATCTTCAATTAATTTTTTATATGCCAGCACCATGGAAGAGCCAGTTGCGAGCATCGGGTCAGCTATTATAAGAATTTTACCCTCAATGACAGGTTTACTTGCATATTCGAGCTGAATAGTGAATTTGTTATCCTTTCCATATTTACGATAGGCGGCAATAAAACTATTTTGAGCTTTATCAAAATAGTTTAACAATCCGGTATGTAACGGGATTCCGGCGCGGAGGATGGAGGCAATTACAAGCATATCTGTGGAGAGACTGCATTGAGCTATTCCAAGAGGGGTTTCTATCTCCTCAATTGAATATGACAAAGTTTTACTAATTTCATAAGCACAAACCTCACCTATCCGCTCCAGATTTCTCCTAAATCTCATTCTATCCTTTTGTATGGTTTTATCTCTAATCTCCGCAATAAAACGGTTCATTACGGAATTACTCGCTCCAAGATTAATTAATTTCATACTGTTAAAAAATTTCGAACATTAAGTTATTAAAATTTTATGTTCCGGTTCACTCTATAAATTGATTGTTTAGGTATTCCGGCTCATATATGATAAATTGTTCAAAGATACAAAAAGATAGAGAAGTTATAATGCCCCTTCGTCACAAAAACTGTAATATTTCCCTCCTGCAACAATTAAATGATCAAGTAACTCAATATCACAAAGTTTAGCTGCACTTTTCAATCGCTGCGTTTGAATTTTATCCTCCTCCCCCGGCATTCTATTGCCGCTCGGATGATTATGAACAAGTATTATTGAGCTCGCCAATTTTACGATAGCTGTTTTAATGATAAATTTCATATCCATCACTGTAGCCGAAAGCCCTCCGCTTGAGAGTTTTTCCCTTGCAATAAGCCTATTCCCACGATTTAAATATAAGACCCAGCACTCCTCGTGCTGCAGATCCCTTAAAAGAGGAGCAATAACTTTAACAGCGCTCTCAGAAGAGTATATTTGCGGCAACGGTATGGTCTCCATCTCTGCACGTCTCGCAATTTCAAACGCGGAGAGAATAGTAACTATCTTTCCGGAACCCATCCCGTTAAACCTGTAAAAATCATCATATGAGAACCTTTTCAGCTTACCCAAGTTATTGTCCGCACTGTTTAGTATTGCCCGTGCAAGCTCTATCGCATTCTCATTTCTATTCCCCGACCTGATAAGAATTGCCAAAAGTTCGGCATTACTGAGACTCTGCGCCCCCTTAACCATAAATTTTTCACGCGGCATCTCATCCTCATCCCATTCCTTTATAGTCAACTTTTTCATACAATTTAAAAAAAAACTTTCCAAAGATTGGAAAGTTTTATCTCAAAAGAGTGCTGAAAGGTAAATTTACGCTAATTTATTTACGTAAACAGCTATTCCACTCTTAATATTTGCAGCCTTGTTCTGATGAATGATATTTGACTTTGCAAGTTTATCAAGCATTTCATATACCTTTGGCAGTAAAGCCATTGCTGCATTTTTGTCCGTTGTATTGCGTAATGCTCTGATAGCGTTACGAGTTGTTTTTGCATAATAGCGATTATGCAATCTGCGCTTTGCGCTCTGGCGCTGGCGCTTGTCTGCTGATGCGTGATTTGCCATTTATATTAATTTTTAATATTTGGTAGTGAGTAGGGGAATCGAACCCCTATTGCAAGAATGAAAATCTTGAGTCCTAGCCTTTAGACGAACCCACCTTAATCGCTCTTAAAACTCCCAATTTATTTGGGACTGCAAAGGTAGAAATATTTTTTTATCCTACAAATTATTTCCCGCCCACTCAAAAGAATATATAATGGACTCCACCTGGCGCAACATATTGCGTTTATCTGTCCCGGGCGCATATACAAACCCCTCCATAACCAATATATCTCCCCTCTGTTCGTTAAAGAAAGCATGCTGTATAAATGGCCCGCCCATGAAATCGTTCTGCGCCTCCCATAACCCTCTCACCTCGGCAAAGGTTTTACCTTTGTATTTAACCCATCTCATTTCAGGAGCAACCTGTGTTGTTGTTGTCATATAACTATTCTCCATCATTGCCGGAACATTCATCTTTAAAATTTCATTTCTGGAATTTATAAGATTGGTAAGAGAGAGTGATGTTGAATCCGTAAAGGGAATTTTGTATACAAATATACCCTGATTGGTTTTTGTGGTTTCATACGAAATCCAGATAAAGTTTTCTGACTGCTTTTTAAGAGAATATCCTTTAGGGAAAAATGGAGACCCGCCAAACTCCGATGAAACAAGTTCTCTCAGTGATTTTTCCTCATAGATTTTTGAATTTCTTATTATTCTATTTCTTTCAGCCTGATCTATTGCACTATAAATAACCTCCTGTTGTTGTTTTATCACAGAAAGAGCAGAGGTGACATCAGGCGCATTTACAATAACAACAATCTGAGGAGATGACCATACATCCTCTTTCAACTCAACCTTACTCTCAGCCTGTTTTTTGTCGATATTGATAATAATTATATTCCTATGTATCTGCAGCATACTCGTAAAGGCATTGGGGGGAATATTTATAAGAGTAAATGAAGGTTCCCTCTGCGGAATCATCGGGTAATCTTTTGCAAGAAAACCTCTCAGCTCGGCACCAACTTCTGTCTCCCAGAAAGACTTATCAACTACCACTATGACTTCTCCGGCCTTTCCGCTTATTTCGGGTTTTAATTTCATCTCCGAATTTTTGCAAGAAACTACACATAGCACAATAGCGGCTATCAGTGCCAATTGATTTAATAGTTTGATTGATTGTTTCATAATACTGTTTTTAAATTATTTGAATAGGCCTAATATATCATTTCCAAAGGCAAGAATCATAAGTCCCATAAGCAGAACCATCCCAACTACCTGAGCATACTCAAGAAATTTATCACTTGGCTTCCTGCCTGTAATCATCTCATAAAGAGTAAATACTATATGACCTCCGTCCAACGCCGGAATCGGAAGCAGATTAAGTACCGCAAGCATAACCGACAGAAAGGCTGTTATACTCCAGAAGATTCTCCAATCCCACGTATCGGGAAATATTTTACCTATTGCTATGAAACTTCCTACCGACTTGTAAGCCTCCGTCTTTGGAGAAGCAATAAGTTTCAACTCCATAAGATAATTTGAGACTGTCGACGTAGCCTTTTTCACCCCCGCCGGGAATGCAGTCATAACATTATATTTTCTCTCGGTAACCTTATAAAAATCCTGCGGGTTAATATTAACCGCAACCTCAATTCTTCCTGATGTATCTACAGCCAGAGGCAAGAGAACTAACTCCTCCCCACGAGCAACTGTTGCCACAATCGAATCGCCTTTATGCTTTACAAGACAATCCTGCACCTCAAACAACATTCCAGAGGACTCGCCGTTTACCGCCATTATTCTGTCCTTGACTTTCAGCCCAGAACCTACATTAATGGAGCTATCCGGTATTTGAGCCACTTCAAAAGGCAGGCCATATTCAAACATTCTCTCGTTTTTGAGAGATTTCAGAATCACAGGCATATAGGATTGATCTATCATTACAGTTGCAGTATCTCCTCCCCGCAAAACCTTTGCACATCTCGCCTGAGTACGAATAAGATCTATTTGAAGATCCTCAAATTTTTCCGTCTGTACGCCATCAAATGACAATATCTTGTCGCCATCCTGAAAACCTATCTCTTTGCCGAGTT
Organism: uncultured Muribaculaceae bacterium; assembly: GCA_964571395.1. Taxonomy (GTDB): domain Bacteria; phylum Bacteroidota; class Bacteroidia; order Bacteroidales; family UBA932; genus Egerieousia. The sequence goes on along the minus strand of CAZNBA010000042.1, from coordinate 6,943 downwards.
CACTTACATAGACTCCGGTATTGACATCTGAATTCTTAATATAGCTTTCACCCCATGTAAGCATTATGCCCCAATAGATAATTATGGCAAGCAGAAAATTAAATAGCACACCGGCAAACATAACCAGTAATCTCTGCCAAGCCGGTTTTGTTCTGAACTCCCATGGCTGTGGCGGCTGTTTCATTGCCTCCTTGTCCATTGATTCATCTATCATTCCGGCAATTTTGCAATATCCTCCCAAAGGCAACCATCCTATACCATACTCGGTGTCGCTGTTCTTAGGCTTAAACTTAAAGAGGCTGAACCATGGATCGAAAAAAAGATAAAATTTTTCCACCCTTATTTTAAAGAGTCTTGCAAAGATAAAATGGCCGAATTCATGTATCAACACAAGCAGGCCAAGTGCCATTATTACCTGTAATATTTTCATTAATACCGCAGTATTCATATCAATAGTCTGTTTTTTAATTTAAATTGTATTTAATATCTCTTTTGCCAATAACTTGGCTTCATTGTCAGTTTCAAAAATCTGTTCTATGCTCGGCGAAGAGAGGTATCCGGCCCTGTTCATTGTCCTTTCTATAAGCACAGGTATTTTGCAAAAAGATAGTTCCTCCTTTAAAAATGCCTCCACAGCCACTTCATTTGCAGCATTCATTATGCACGGCATATTGCCTCCCTTTTTGTATGCCTCATAAGCAAGCCCGAGGGCAGGAAATTTTTCGATATCGGGAGCAAAAAAGGTAAGTTGACCTATTCCTGAGAAATTAATTCTTTCTGTACTCAACGGAATTCTTATAGGATAAGAAAGAGCATACTGTATAGGTAAACGCATATCGGGAGCGCCAAGTTGCGCCTTTACAGCGCCATCCGAGAACTGCACCATAGAGTGAATTATAGATTGAGGGTGCACCACAATCTCAATTTTGTCAGCAGGCATATTAAAGAGCCATGAGGCCTCAATCATCTCCATTCCCTTATTCATCATGCTTGCAGAATCGATTGTTACCTTGGCTCCCATACTCCAATTTGGATGCATAAGCGCCTGTTCTTTGGTTACTTTCTCAAGTTGACGAGAGGTGTAATCTCTGAAAGGACCACCCGATGCAGTAAGTATTATCTTTTCAACTCCGGAATGTTCACCCGCAAGACATTGAAAAATTGCAGAATGTTCCGAATCAACAGGCAAAAGAGGCACATTGCACTCCATTGCGGTTTTTGTAACAATCGCACCTGCCGCAACCAAAGTTTCCTTATTGGCAAGGGCTATTGCTTTCCCGCTTTTTATTGCAGTCAGAGTAGGTTCAAGTCCGCTGAATCCTACCATCGCGGCCACAACAATATCTATATTGGAACTTTTCAGATAATCATTTACAGATTCTATTCCGGCAAATACCTTGACATCAGTTTGCTCCAGCCCCTCAGAAACTTTCCCGTACAAACATTTGTTGCAGATAATAGAACAATTCGGGGCAAACTTCAAAGACTGTTCAATAAGAAGATCGGCATTATTATTTGCAGTCAGCATCTCCACCTCAAAAATATCAAGATGCTCAGAAATAACATCCAATGTCTGTCGGCCGATTGAGCCTGTAGAACCTAAAATTGCTATTCTTCTCTTTTCCATCAAACCGAAATTTAGAATTTAATATAAGTTTGAGGATTTACAGGTTCTCCACTGTGCCACAATTCAAAATGAAGATGCGAGCCGGTTGTATTTTTCCCGGTATTGCCAACAAGGGCAATGGGCGTACCTGCAGAAACTTTATCTCCCTTCTTCTTCAGTAATTTAGCATTATGCTTATAAATAGAGATAAGATTATGATCGTGCTGAATCTCCATCACATATCCGTCATCATCGTTCCATTCGGCAGCTATTACCGTGCCGGCAAGCACGGAGGAGACAACGCTGCTTGGCTCGGCTGCTATATCGGTATATGGATGCCGTATCGCGGTGCTATATTCTTGTGTAACAATGCCTTTTACAGGAGGAAAAAAATGGAGCCCCTCTATCTGAGATATCTTCTTAGGAGCAGAGGATAATTTGAATTTTTCCTCCTCCATAACGGTTTTTCTCAAGAGAGAATCATTTTGTGCAAGGAACGGACGGTCTATCTTCTCTTTCTCACCTCCATTGGCAATATGCATAAGGCTATCTATCTGCAACGGCTCCTTGCCTGTAGCTATCCTCTGGACATTAACAAGTTGCAATCTCCATAAATCAACCTCGCGCTGGAGGGAATCAATTTTAATCTGATTTTGGATTAGGGTTCGTCTGCTCTCTGCCGATGGATAGCCAGGTATAAATTCACGCAACGAAGTAAATGATATGAGCATTGTAACAGAAACAATCAGAAAAACCACAACAAGGGCGATAGTAACAAGCGACCAAGTACCATTTGCTCTGAATGCGAACAACTTCTCATGGGTCGTATCATTAAATATAGCTATACGGAACTTGTTAGATAATTTATTCCGGTTTTTACGCTTTCTTTGCTGCATATCAGTTTAAAAAAATTAACTTTGCAAAATATGGACAGGATTCTTGGCATTGATTATGGCAAAAAAAGAACGGGGATTGCCGTCAGCGATCCTCTTGGTATTTTTGCCTCAGCCCTTGAAACTGTTCCAACTGCAAATATAGTCAATTACCTCAAAAATTATACCTCCAAAGAGAAAGTAACTCTTTTTGTTGTAGGCTATCCAATGAATCTTAACGGCAAACCTGCAGAATGTACTCCATTTGTGGATCTTTTTTTAAAAACTTTAAAAAAGAATTTTCCTGAAATTCCTGTAGTGCCGGAGGATGAAAGATTCACGTCACAAATTGCAATACAAGCCATGATAACAGGAGGCATGAAAAAATCAGACAGAAGAGAAAAAGGCTCTGTGGACAGAATCAGCGCGGCAATAATTTTGCAGTCATACCTTGATAAAAAAAACAACAAACTGATATGATATTACCTATATATGTTTATGGCTCGGATGTACTTAAGAAAAGAGCCGATGAGGTTGAAGTTGATAAGGAGGATGGCCTCCAACAACTTATAGAGGATATGTACAATACAATGAAGGAGGCCGACGGAGTTGGAATTGCTGCTCCGCAGGTGGGAAAATCACTTAGAATAGTAATAGTGGATGGTTCAGGCTTTGATGAAGAGGATATGCCTGAACTCAAAGGTTTTAAAAGAGTAATGATCAATCCAGAAATAACTAGCGAGAGCGAGGAGACCGTTGAATATGAAGAGGGCTGCCTTAGTCTTCCAAACATTCACGCTAACGTAATACGTCCCAAAAAAATAACCGTAAAGTACCTCGACAAAGAGTATAAAGAGGTTACAGAGGAGTTCGACGGGTTCGGGTGCAGGATGGTCCAACATGAAATAGATCATCTTGAAGGGCACGTATTTACCGATAAAGTAAGTCAAATAAGAAAAAAAATGTTACAATCTAAACTAAACAATATAGCTTCCGGCAAAGTAAGAGCACGTTATAAAATTAAATTGGAAAAATAAAAAGAGATAAGAATATGGGAGCATTTCATGCATACGACATAAGAGGGGTTTACAATAAGGATTTTAATAAAGATATTGCATACAAGGTAGGATTTTTCTTGCCTGAACTATTGAAAACAAAGGAGATTTTGGTTGGAAGAGATGCAAGAATCTCATCTCCGGAGATAAGAGAATGGCTTATAAAGGGCATCACCGATGCCGGAGCAAATGTAACCGATATAGGTTTATCTACAACCCCAATGGTCTATTTCGCCACTGCGAAATACGGCTATAAATGTTCAGTTCAGGTTACCGCCTCGCATAATCCAAAAGAATACAACGGATTAAAGGTCTCCAGCGAAAACGCATTGCCTGTAGGGTATGACAACGGACTCGGAGAGATAGAAAATTGGATAAACAGCGGAAAAGAGTGTGTCAAAGCAGATAAACCTGGTAAAGTCAAAGAGAAGGAGATCAAACCGGAGTACATCAAATTCCTCTCAAAATACAGAGCGGACTACTCCAATCTTAATATCGGAATAGATTTTTCAAACGGCATGGCCTCCATGATAGTAGAGAAGATTCTGCCGGCCACAGAGAATGTCCACTATATTTTTGAAGAGATAGACGGAACATTCCCAAACCATGAGGCAAACCCGCTCATGCCTGAGAACATTATCGACCTCCAGAAACTCGTAAAAAAAGAGAAATGCGATATCGGGGTAATATATGACGGAGATGCCGACAGGGTAATGTTTACAGATGAAAAATCCAATTTCATCTCGCCCGATCTGATTATTGCTCTTCTCGGACACTACTGGATTGAGGAGAGAGGTTTTAAGGGCATAGTTTTACAGGACATCAGAAGTTCAAAGGCAGTTGGAGAATATCTGACACCGATGGGAGCCAAAATGCAGACATGGAAGGTAGGAAGAGCCTTTGCAGCACGCAAACTAAGGGAAATTGATGGTATATACGGAGGAGAGCTTGCAGGACACTATTACTTTAGGGAATTCTTTTATTCCGACAGTGGCATCATGGCCTCTTTAATAGTGCTCGATATTGTCTCCGCGCTTAAACATAAGGGAATAAAACTATCAGAAGCAATTGCAAAAATTTCCAAATACAAAAATTCAGGCGAGATTAACTTTAAACTTGAAAAGAAAAAGGCGGCCATGGATGCCGTACGCGATTACTTTACAAATGAAGAAAAACCGACAGCCACTATGGATTTTGATGGATACAGGGTTGAATTCAAGAAGTGGTGGTTCAATATAAGACCTTCGAACACGGAACCTTTTCTGCGCTTTATTGCGGAAGCAAAGAGTCAGGCTCTTTTAGATGAAAAGATTGCAAAGACAAGAGAAATTATTGCAAAGTTCAGTAAATAAAAAGTTTAGTAAATAATGAGATGAAAGACCGATATCTATCATTGGATTTGTTACGCGGACTTACTATTTTCGGAATGGTATTCAGCGCAATTATTCCTCACGAGGTACTCCCTGCTTGGATGTACCACATCCAGAACCCGCCACCTACTCATGAGTTGAATATGTCAATAGCCGGCCTTAGTTGGGTAGACCTCGTCTTTCCTGTCTTCATTTTTTGTATGGGAGTGGCTATTCCGCTCTCGGGAATAAAAAGAGTTGAAAAGGGTATAACGGCAAAAGAATACACTGCTTCTGTGCTACACAGATTTATAATGCTCTGGCTCTTCTCTTATCTATATGTGTTTATGAACTTTACGGACATCAATTCTCAGTGGGCACAAGCGCTTACAGTCTGCGGGTTCATATCCCTCTTTCCTCTATACGGCAACTTAGAGAAGTATCGTTTCATCAAAACCAAATCGGCAGTCACTGCAATGAGAATATTCGGACTCGCACTCTGCTGTTTGGTAATTTATATAGGACATGTAAAATTTGGCGAAGTAATAAACGTGCAGAGGCGCGGAATAATTATATTTCTTCTCTCTTTTCTTTATCTCTTTGGAAGTCTGCTCTGGTTCTTCACAAGGCAGAAACGTTCGATAAGGGCAGTTATTTTTGCAATTATTCTACTCTTTACTCTTATTTCTCAAGGATATGACATCCCGGCAAGAACTTACGCAAAAGAGGAGATTCGCTGGTGGTTCAACATAGAGTATATCTATTTTCTTCTTTTGCTCATTCCGGCAATCTTTGCAGGAGAGATATTATACAACAAGATCAACAACAAAGAGTATTATAAGCATATTAACGGCGGCTATTATATCTACGCTATCTTGACATCACTCGTCGTATGGAACTGCTATGCGCTCTATATGAGAGAAATCAAGCTCAATCTTGTGGTTACAGCCATAACTCTTGCTATATCGGGGTACTTAATTTTCAAGAAAATTCCACAATACAAAGAACTTTTCCTAACCGGGGCACTGCTTCTTATGTGGGGACTGATTATGGATCCGCTTGACGACGGCATTAAAAAAGTACCATGCACCATCTCCTACTGCTTTACAACCTGTGGAATAAGCCTCTTTCTGCTGATGATTTGCGATTGTATCTGCAAATTCATCCCTGGCAGTCTCTTTACAAATATCTTCAGCGGAGCCGGCAAAAACCCTCTTATGAGTTACGTAGCCTACTATATTCTAATAATACCTGCCATCAAACTTGTATGGGCGGCGGATTTATATAACGCTTCATATCCGGCAGGGCATGCCATGGTTGGCGTTGCCCGAGCAGCAGTGGCCGTCCTCTTTACCATGTGGATTGTGAGTCTGTTTTCAAAGAAAAATATCTATTGGAAGGCCTAAAAAACTTCACAATAAAGCTCCTTGAAGAACCATGTGAAGAGCATCATGAGCCACTCCTTGAGAAGCATTAGAAGGAACATATTGAGAAGATTTCCTAAAGAACCTCTTAAAATGCTTCAGGAGGAGTCTCAGACCTAACCACGTTGATTTTTGCACTGCCAGTAGCGGGGTTGGCGTTTTATGCAAAGTTCTGATATTATGAGCAGTAGCCTTTTTAGTTACTCTGATACTGGAATACGGCTCCCCGCTCTGGCGCGTTCTGCTGAAATTTGTACTGCCAGTAGCGAGGTTGACTTTTTAGATAAAGCGCTGATATTGTGCGAAGTACTTATTTTGGGAACCCCGATACTGGAAACTTAACTTAGAACAGCTCATCAGCATTAAAACCGCCACAAGAAACGTTATTATTCCCACCCCCACGAATACGTTGTTCAGCAGGAGCTTCCGTGCAACAGGAGTTGCACTTATTTAACGGACCTCTCGGTCCGAGGAGCATGCCGTAAACGGCAATGTTCAGCAGGAGCTTCCGTGCAACAGGAGTTGCACTTATTTAACGGACCTCTCGGTCCGAGGAGCATGCCGTAAACGGCAATGTTCAATAGGCGCTTCTGTGCAACAGGCGTTGCACTTATTTAACGGACCTTTCGGTCCGAGG
>CAZNBA010000041.1:0-16775 GCA_964571395.1 uncultured Muribaculaceae bacterium | reverse complement strand
GGCAGGATAGATAATCAGGCTAAAATTCAGGGTTTTAGAGTAGAGCTTGGTGAGGTGGAATTTCATTCAAGAGCCTTCCTTTCTAATATAAATGTTGTAGCAATGGCTTTCGAAAATGAATCGTGCCTTACTCAACTCGCCTTGTTTATTGAGAGTGAAAAATTTGATACAGGCAAGCTTGAGGAGTATCTTAGAGGTAAGATGCCTGCCTATATGGTGCCTTCTAAATATCTGTTTATTCCTGTTTTTCCGCTGAATTCGAGTGATAAAATAGATAGAATCAAGTTGAAAAGTATGATAGTTGAATGATATGGAGGATAAATTCTATAGTTTAATATTGGACCGAATTATTGATTGTGCAAGAAAAAATTCCAATCGTAATGCCTTCTTTATAGAGGGGAGAGGTTATACCTATTCTCAATTTCTTTCTGAGATAGAATTTGTTTCCCGTCTCTTGCAAATGTACGGAGGAGAATCCCGTATTGTTGCTCTTGTTGCAAATAATGATATTACAACTTACGCCTCAATTGTTGCATTGTGGGCGTGCGGAAGAGCGTATATGCCCATTAATAGCTCAGAACCATTGCAAAGAGCAGGGCAAATGATTGATATTCTTAAAATTGACACCATTCTTGATTCTTCGCAGGAGAATAAATTTTCTTCATTGTGCGGTAACGTGATACATACTTCGCAAACAGGGCGAGATGATATGGTAAATATTTCACAAACGGCGAGAATCTTTGACAGTACTTCACAATCAGAAGAGGGAAATGTGCCGGTTGTTCCAGGTAATATTATTTATGAGGGTGGAGTTGATGATTCGCGTGAGGCTTATGTTATCTTTACTTCTGGTAGTACTGGCGTTCCAAAGGCGGTTCCCATAACAAGAAGGAATCTTTTGCAGATGTTTTATGCCTTCGAACGTGAAGGATATAGTTTTTCTAACGAGGATAAAGTCTTGCAGTGTAATGATCTGACCTTTGATCTCTCCGTGATTGCGTATCTGTTGCCAATGATGACCGGAGCTTGCTGTTATACTGTGCCCGGCAATGTTATAAAATATCTGTATATATATGATCTTTTTGAGGAACAGAACCTTACGATAGCAATGATAGGTCCCTCTACAATTCTCTCGCTTAAGCCCTATTTTGATGAGTTTGAAGTACCCTCTTTAAGATATTGTTACGTCATTGGTGAGAAACTGCCTGTTAATGTATTGTCTGATTGGCAGAAATGTATACCAAATGCCTCTATTGAGAACTATTACGGTCCCACAGAGGCAACTGTATGGTGCACTTATTATAAATATTATACCGGACATGACAAATCATATAATGGAGCATTATCTATTGGAAAACCTTTGTATGGGGTAGTTACTATGATTGTAGGTGATAATAATGATGAGGTACCAGATGGAACGCATGGAGAATTGTGTTTACAGGGGGCTCAGGTGACTAATGGTTATGTGGGTGATGATGAATTGAATGCACATGCCTTTTTTTGCCATGAAGGTAAAGAATACTATAAGACAGGTGATATTTGCTTTGTTGATGAGGAGGGAGATCTCATGTTTGTAGGAAGAAAAGACTCCCAGATTAAGGTGCATGGCGGGTTAAGGATAGAGATAGGGGAGGTAGAATACAGGGCTCAGGCTCTTCTTGGAATGAATGTTATCGTAATTCCTTATACCGATTCTTCTCAGATGACAGAACTTGCAATGTTTATCGAACATCGGCCTATGCTTCAAAAAGAGGTACTTGATAGGCTTTCAGAGAGATTGAGCTCTTCAATGATGCCCGCAAAGCTTATTTTTATTGAGAAGTTTCCTTTAAACAAAAATGGGAAAATAGATAGAAAGCTATTATTTACATATATTTAAATTTTGTATTATGGAAAATGAGGTTATTGTTGGTAAACTTACAAACATCTTTCGTACGGTTTTTATGGATGAAGGATTGGTTTTGACTGATTCAATGTCGGCCAATGATGTTGACAGATGGGACTCTCTTACCCATATGCTAATGGTGACTGCCGTTGAAAAGGAATTTGGAATAAAGTTTAAGCTCAAGGATTTGAATAAAATGAAGAATGTAGGAGATCTCATTCAAACTATTCAGTCTAAATTGGAGCAGCAATGATCTTTACCTCTCTCTCTTTTCTATTGTTTTTGCCTGTCGCAGTTATTCTGTATAATCTTGTACCTGACAGGTGGAAGGTGATTTATCTGCTCATTGTGAGCTACTTATTTTATATTAATTTGCAGCCTGTTTTTGCGATTATTCTTTTTTGTGTCTCATTATGTACCTTTTTTGGAGGAAAAATAATTGCCGGAATTAAGGCGGATGGCAGGAGGGAGTTGGCATTGTGGCTCTCAATTATTCTTGTCATTTCTCCTCTCTTTTTTTATAAATATTATGATTTTATTGCCGGTTTATTCAATTCATTATTGAGCAGTTTAAATTTACCGGGCAATGTACCGCAATTCTCGCTGTTGTTGCCGGTAGGCATCTCATTCTATACCTTTATGGCAATAGGATATCTTGTAGATATATATAATGAGGAGATAGAGTGTGAAAAAAATCTCTGCCGCACCTCTCTATTCCTCTCTTTTTTCCCTATAATTCTGTCGGGTCCCATTGAACGTGCGCATAATATGTTGCCGCAATTCAAGAGTCTTAAAAACAGTACTTATGATGATTTGGCCAACGGTTTTAAGTTAATTTTATGGGGATATTTCATGAAATTATGTGTGGCCGACAGACTCGGAATATATGTGAATGCAATTTATGACAATATTCCCAACCATAACGGGACGTCGCTCGCTTTTGCAACGTTACTGTATCCGTTTCAGGTTTATGCCGATTTGGGAGGTTATTCTCTGATGGCAATCGGTACTGCAAAATGTATGGGAATAGAGGTAATACAGAACTTTAAAAGGCCTTTTTTTGCAACGTCAATGTCGGAGTTCTGGAGGAGGTGGCATATTTCACTTATAAAATGGCTGACCGATTACATTTATACTCCGCTCTCCTTTAAATTGAGAAATTGGAAGATATATGGTATTTTTACCGCGTTGATGCTTACATTTTTCATAAGTGGAGTGTGGCATGGAGCAACGTTCGGTTTTATAATATGGGGACTTATTCAGGGGGTATTTCTCTGTTTTGATGCAGCCACCAATAAACCTCGTGCCGGCATGGAAAAGCGTTTGTCTCTTACAGGAAAATGGTGGTGGACTCTTGTGTGCTGTACTATCGTTTTTATAATGTTCGCCTTTTCTCAGATATTTGGGATAAACGATAATGTAACTGTACGTGATAGTTGTAATGTAGTAAGAAAAATCTTTACTTCATGGGGACCTTTATTTGTGGATGTAAATACTTTGGCCAACGGCCTGTTTTGTCTTGCTATTTTGTTTATTAAGGATTTTAAGGAGGAATACTATGGAAAACAATCTTTATTGTATTCAGGCAGACCATTTGTGAAATATTTTTCCATAGCGATGTTGATTGTCATAATAGTAATGTTTGGTGTTTTTGACGGGAATCAGTTTATTTATTTTCAATTTTAGAGATTATGATAAAGAGATTGATAAAAAGTATAGCGATAATTGCAGTTCTCTTCTTTGCAATAGATTTTATTGCCGGAAGTGCCTTGCATTATCTTTTTAAGAAAACTACCACTGTGGATGCTGCAAAGATGTGCGATGTTACCTATAGAATTGAGGATTCTGTGGTCTTCATGGGAAGCTCAAGATGTCATCATTCATATATACCGGAAATTATTAGTGACTCTTTGAATAAAACTGTCTTCAATGCTGGTTTATGGGGGATGAGGAATATCTTTTTCCAGTATGGCTTCTTAAGCAATATGCTTGAACGCTATTCTCCGCAATATATCTGTTTTGAGTATCATCCCTCCAACTATTATGATGTTCCTTTTACCGGATGGGAGCGAGTAGGCTCTTTGGGACCTTTTATTGGAGTAAGTGAGGGATGCGACGAAGTTTTGAAGGAGGGAGGTTTTTACTACAAATTCCTTATATCGCGTATTTACAGATACAACAGCGAGCTTCCAAGATTAATTTCTGGCAATATTTTTAAAAGAACGGATGAACACTCAAAGGGCTATTACAGACTCGATGCTATTGTGGATACAGCAGTAACGCCCAAAGAGGTGGAAACTTTTCCGTACAAAATGGATCCGAGAAGATATTATTATTTCAAAAAATTTGTGCAGAAGTGTAAGGATCACAATATTAAAGTATTTCTTCTTGAATCGCCAGCGTTGTATCCGAATTTAACAGATACCTGTTTCCATCAATTGCCACAGCATCTGGCAGATAAATTTGGAATGACCTTTATTGATTGCTACAATGTTGAGGAATTTAGAGATCATCCGGAACTCTATTCGGATGTTGGGCACTTTAATCATGCGGGTGCGAAGAGATATTCAAGTTTTATTAGTAAAATTTTAAAACAATATATTAAATGAGGCAACTTTTACTTCTTCCCATATCAGTTGTGCTCCTTTTGAGCGGATGCAGCCAAAAAATTGAATATAAGGAAATTTTAGCGTTTCCCGTGTATGGGCAGAGCCTTGCACTTGCCGAGGAGGCGGAGCGTATTTCCGATAATAAAGAGTTGCAGTCTTATGGTGGACGAATTCTTACTCAGAATCTCGATACCGATTTCGGTTATTTTGCCGATACTTGGCTAAAGCAGAGAATCAAGAGATTAATCGGATATAAAAAGCGTTCCTTTGAACTCTCCTCTTACGGTATGGCAGAGTATATGATAGACAATGATATGATTGAGAAGGGGCAGGCACTTTGTATCTTTCCAGGAGGCAGAGGAGCTACCGCAATAAATGGATTAGTGAAGGGAACTCAACCATATAACAAGTTTATGAGTGAGATTAAAACGGCGTATGACAGGGCTTCAAAGCGTGGTGTCGTTTTCAGAGTACCTGCTGTCTGCTATATGCATGGAGAGACGGATATTACCGATGGCAGTGGAGCGGCCTATAAAACTACACTCTCCAAGTTGAGGCAAGATATGAGCAACGATATAAGAAAAATAACAGGACAAAGGGAGGAGGTGAAATTTATCTGCGATCAGGTGAATTGTATTACATTATCTAAAAATTATGATTCTACCTCCTTTTTGCTGCGTGCACTGGAGGTGCCTCAGGCACAGTTGGATCTTGTAGTAAATGACACAAATTTTATTCCGAGCGGTCCATTATATCCATATTCTTATGTTGATCAATATGTACATATGGATGGCCTCTCTCAGAAGCGTTTTGGCGCTCTTTCCGCATTGTCCGCTCAAAGGCTTTTGCATGGTGAACCACGAAAATCTTTTTTGTACCCTGATTCATATAGTGTTGATAATGATACTATAGTGCAGGTATTTTTTAATGTTCCCTTTCCACCTCTTTCGATTGATACGCTCTCGGTACGGAAGGTGAAAAATTACGGATTTTCTGTTGTGAATGAATCTGGTAGTGATATTTTAGACAAGGTGCAACTTACTCCGGAATCGGTTTTATTATATTGTAATGGCAGTGTACGCGGTACGAGTGTGAGATATGCGGTTAATGGCCAGACAATGAAAAGTGGTAATGTGTTGGGGTCGCGCGGTAATTTACGTGATTCTCAGGGTGATAAATATAACATTAAAATTAAAGGTAAGATTTACACTCTTCCCAATTGGTGCTATCAGTTTGCTCTTTTAGTAAAATAATAAAATGACACACAATAATATTGAGATATCAATCATCACTGTAAACTATAACGGGATAGAGCATACTGTCAAGTTACTTGATTCGTTGCGGAAATATTTGGATTTGAATAGATGTCAAATTATTGTAGTAGATAATGGTTCTGTTGCCGATGAGGCCTCAGAAATAATGCGGCAGTATCCCGACATAACTGTTATAAGAAGTTCCAAAAATCTTGGTTTTGCCGGAGGAAACAATTTGGGGATTGAGCGGTCTGAGGGGAGAAATCTCCTTTTGATAAACAATGATACGGAGATACGGAATGACTCTCTGATGAAACTTTCTCGGAGGCTCGATGATTTTCCTGCCATTGGAGCCGTATCGCCCAAAATACTATTTTATTATTGTCCCGATACCATTCAATATGCAGGATATACGCCTCTCTCATTAATTTCACTAAGGAACAGAGGAATAGGCTGTGGGGAAAAGGATTACGGTCAATATGATGTTGCAGGTGAAACAGCCTTTCTTCACGGTGCGGCAATGATGATAAAACGTGAGGCATTGGAGCGTGCAGGTATGATGCCTGAACTCTTCTTTCTCTATTATGAAGAGTTGGATTGGTGCGAATCAATAAAGAGAGCCGGTTATGATATATGGTATGAACCTGCATGCGAAGTTTATCATAAGGAGAGTATGACTGTTGGTGCTGCTTCCCCTTTAAAGGTGAAATATATGGTGAGAAACAGACTTATATATGCCATAAGAAACAGAAATTTTCCTATTTCTGCTTTGAGCATTCTTTATCAATTGCTGATAGCCGTCCCTAAACAAATTGCAGCCTCACTTGTGAAGCGCAAATTTGGGCTTGCAGTAGCGGTTGTAAATGGTGCTGGAGCTTTTATATTTGCGAATCGGAAGGTTTTTAGATCTTGGAAGCGTTTTTAGTGTTATCTTTGAAAACTTGCATCTATTTTATAGAAGATTTTTATTAAAATGGCCGGAATAAAATTAATATTTGAGATAATAGATCTCTTACTTTTTACGCTTATCCTCATTCAGGTTGCGTATTTGTTCTATTTTGCCTGTCATTCATTCAGGAAGGAGAGCCGTAAATACCCTAAAACCTCAGCCAAATTCAAAACGGTTGTGTTAATACCTGCCTATGGAGATGATGCTGTAATAGAAAAGACGGTTGATGCCATTCTCTCTCAATCTGTTGACCGAGACTTTTTTGATGTTGTGGTAATATCTGATCACATGAGTGATGAGACCAACAAAATGCTCTTCCTAAAGCCAATAATACTGTTTACACCAAAATTTGAAAAGAGTTCCAAGTCAAATGCTCTTAAATATGCCATAAGTAATTTGAATGAAGATTATTCTGAAATAGACAGATATGATATTGCTGTTATTTTGGACTCTGACAATATTGTGGACAGTAATTTTTTGCATGATATTTGGGATGCCTTTGATAACGGCATGGAATCTATTCAGACTCACCGTATTGCTAAAAATAGGAATACAAATGTTTCTATACTTGATGCTGTAAGTGAGGAGATTAACAACTCTCTTTTCAGAAAGGCTCCTGTCAGGGTTGGGCTTTCTGCCTCCATTATCGGTTCAGGGATGGCTTTTAAGTATAAATGGTTTGCTAAGAATGTTTTTAATACAGATTCTGCCGGAGAAGATAAGGAGTTTGAACGCCTTCTTCTTAAAGAGGGTATTTTTACAGACTATTTGGAAAATACCTTTGTGCTGGATGAAAAAATTAGTAAGTCATCAGCTTTTTATACGCAAAGAAGAAGGTGGATGGCGGCTCAGATTGATATAATAATGGTTTCATTAAAAGACTTACCGTATGCGATAAAAATCGGTAATTGGGACTATTGCAATAAAATTTTTCAGTGGCTGTTGCTACCTAGGGTTATTCTTGTGGGACTACTCGGATTTATCTCTGTTGTTTTAACTCTGCTTGCTCCTGTGTATTCAATAAAATGGTGGGTCTTGTTTTTATTGATGGCCTTTGTCCTTGCCTTTGCATTGCCTGACTATATGGTTGATAGAAAATTTAAAAAAGCAATAAAACATGTCCCATGGCTTGCAATACTTATGTTTTGTAATCTGTTTAGAATCAGAGGCGCAAATAAAACCTTCATTCATACTGAACATACTGGAAAATGAATTATGAGACTTGGAATTATAATTTTGTGAAAATCTAAAAGATCTATTTTAATCGTATGACATGGTACTCAAAATATTTGCAGGTTTATGATAAACCGTTCAATCTCCAAATGAACGAAATTTGTGAGGAGGTTAAGAGTAAATTGGCTGCTATTCAGAGTAGTCAGCCGATAGCTACTATATGCGTAAGAGGCTATAACGAGGAAAAATGCCTTCTTGCCTGTCTTTGGAGTATAAGCGAATCTGTTTGCCGCTATCCGATTGAAATAATAGGAGTGGATAATGATTCAGCGGATAAAACCTCGGAGATATTTGAAAGGTGCGGTGTGAAGTGCTTTTCGGAGAAAAGACGCAGTCCCGGATGGGCTTTAAAGTGTGGAATAGAACACGCTGCAGGCAGTTACTATATTAATATAGACGGCGATACATTATATCCGCCCAAATACTTTGAGAAAATGCTTTCTGTTCTTGAAATAGGTGATAATGTTGCAGTTACTGCTTTGTGGAGTTATGTAGATGATGGGATACATTCAAAAGCAGGGATGTTCATATATGAATTTTTAAGGGACTGTTATTTGCGCTTTCAATATGTTAAAAGGCCTGAACTTGTAGTGCGTGGAATGGTGTTTGCCTTTAAAACAGATTTGGCAAAAAGAGTGGGTATAAGAATTGATATCAGAAGAGGTGAGGATGGTTCATTGGCGCTCGGACTTAAACAATATGGTAATATTGCATTTTTAAAGGACCGCGGAGCACGTGTTGTTACCGGTTATGGGACTTTTAATCAGGGAGGTTCTCTGTCCGATAATTTTAAAATGAGAGCTGTTAAGGCAATAAAAGGTCTTGGCGGATTGTTTACAAGCAAAAAATGCTATAAAGACGAGAAGTCAAATATGGTGAAATAGTTATTGAGGATGTCTTCGTTTAAAGAACAAATTGTCTCCGGTGTGTTGTATACGGCCATAGCAAAATACTCAGGTATTATTGTACAATTGGTTGTAGCGGGTATTCTTGGACGTATTCTTTCTCCACAAGACTTTGGAACAGTTGCAATTGTGACTGTAATTATAACATTTTTCTCTATCTTTTGCGATATAGGCATTGCTCCTGCTATCATTCAAAAAAAGGAGCTTGGTAAACCCGATTTGCAGAGTATTTTCAGTTTTACATTGTGGCTGGGAATAGTTCTTTCATTCATTTTTTATCTTTCGTCTTGGTCGGTTGCCTCCTTTTACGGAGATATGAATTTGGTCTTACTGTGTCATGTGCTAACTTTTCAATTGCTTTTTACCGCGTGGAATATTGTTCCTAATGCGTTGCTTTATAGAGATAAACGATTTGGATTTATAGCCGGCAGGACATTTGCTGTCCAATTTTTTACAGGTCTTGCAGCAGTGGTTGTTGCCCTGTTGGGTGCAGGTATCTATGCTTTGCTTGTGAATCCGATATTATCGGCTGTAGCAATTTTTATAATCAATATGTTTCAGTATCCGATGAAAATGCGATTGAAATTCTCAATGGAGCCTCTTGGTAAGATTTTTTCTTACTCTTTTTATCAATTTCTGTTTAATATTTTCCTCTATTTTTCAAGAAATTTGGATAAGTTATTGATAGGTAAATATATGTCTGCGCAATTGCTTGGGTACTATGAAAAATCCTATAGAATGATGATGCTCCCTTTACAAAATCTAACCTTTGTGATTTCTCCTGTACTTCATCCGGTTCTTTCCGATTTTCAGAATGATTTTGAAAAACTTGATAAGTCGTATTTGAAAGTGGTTAAATTATTGGCCATAATCGGATTCCCATTATCTGTATTCCTCTTTTTCAATGCGCGTGAAATAATGCTTATTGTTTTTGGTCAGCAGTGGGAACTCTCAGTTATGCCTTTCAAAATTCTTTCCCTCTCTGTGGGATTTCAAATTCTTGTCTCTACAACCGGACCTATTTTTCAGGCTGCCAATTCAACCAAGTATCTCTTTGTAAGCGGACTGTTGTCTACTGTCCTAAATGTTGCCGGAATAGTGGTTGGCTTATTGGTGTTCGGTACGCTCGAAGCTATTGCAGGATGTATTGTTGTGACATTTATAATAAACTTTTTTCAGGCCTATTTATTGCTTTATTGTGCTGTCTTGAAACGCAGTATTGTGGGGATAGTGAAGATCTTTGCGAGAGCATTACTGTTATCGCTCTGCCTTGCCGTGGTAATGTGGTTGGTATCGCTAATTCCTATGAATTGCGGATTATTATTATCGTTGCTGGCAAAGACTCTTCTCTTTATTGTTGTTGTTATTCCCTATGTTCAGATTACAGGCGAATATGACCTTTTTGATATTATGCGAAAGTTGAAGAGCAGGTTAATTAAAAAATAAGAAATATGAAGGCTTTATTTTTATTTTTTTATGAGTTGAACCCCTATAATGGGATCTGTAAGAAGGTTTTATATCAGCAAGAGGCTTTTAAGAAGAATGGGCTGGATATGAGGCTTTGCCAAATGTCTTTTGCTAAAAACGGAGATCAATTGCGTATGGTTGAAGGGGAAGTTATTAAAAATTTCGGTCATGGATTTATGGCAAAATTGCGTAACCGCTATGATTTCAGAGCTGTATCCAAATATATCAGGGATAATGAGATAGAATATCTTTATATAAGGAGTGCACACAATGCAAATCCCTTTTTAAATAGAATGCTCAAAAAAATCAATAAGTTGGGGGTTGTTGTAGATCTTGAGATTCCGACCTATCCTTATGAGGGGCAGTTTAAGGGTGCGGGAGTAGTAAATAATGCTATGTTATTAATAGATAAGCTATTCCGTAATGCAATGGCAAAGTATCTGCACAGAATCATTACCTTTTCCGATGATCGTGAGATTTTCGGTTGCAAAACCATCAATATTTCCAATGCAATAGATTTTGACACCATAAAGGTCAAAAGTAGAATAAATGACACCTCTGCATCCATTAACTTATTGAGTGTAGCAGAGATACATTTTTGGCACGGACTTGATAGATTAATAGAAGGAATGTCGAGGTACTATAATTATAATCCAGACGAAGAGGAGAACAGTCTTGTGGCTCAGACGGGGCGAAATTCAATTTCTGATAAAAAAGAGAGCGGACCGTTAAGAGAGGTTTTGTTTCATGTGGTGGGTAAAGGATATGGGGTTGAGTATGAACAGTTGAGAGCTCTCGTGAAAGAGAGGGGACTTGAGGACAAAGTGTTGTTTTACGGTAACCTTTCGGGGGAGGAACTCGACACGGCTTTTGAAAGAGCCGATTTTGGGATAGCAAGTCTCGGGCGGCACCGAAGTGGAATTACAAGGCTGAAATCGTTGAAAGCGAGGGAGTATGCGGCGCGAGGTATTCCGTTTATATATTCCGAGATTGATGATGATTTTGAACACATGCCTTATGTAATAAAGGCTCCTGCCGATGATTCCCCGATAGATATACAAATGATACTGAATTTTTATGACTCCCTAAAGATGACTCCCGCACAAATAAGGGCTACCATTGAAAAGACTCTTTCATGGGAAGTTCAGATGAAAAGGGTGGTTGGTGAGTTACTGATACATTAGATATAAATAAATGAAAACTATTGAAATATTACTTTGGTCTTCCGTATTTATTGTTTTTTACACATATATTGGTTACGGTCTGCTGCTTCTCCTGCTGGTAAAGATAAAGGAGAGCGTATGCAAGCCGAAGGATAAAATTATTCCGTCTGACGGGGAGTTACCTGAGGTGACTCTCTTTATTGCCGCTTATAATGAAAAGAGCGTTATTCGAGAAAAGATTGAGAATTGCCGCAGTTTGGATTATCCTATGGAGAAACTTAAAATATTGTTTGTTACAGACGGTACCAATGACGGTTCTGTTGAGATATTGAGGAAGGTTGAATCCGATGGCAAGTTGCCTGCAATAATTGTTGAGCACAGTGCTGATAGAATGGGGAAAGCTGCCGCATTCAACCGAGGAATTTCCTTTGTGAAATCGCCTCTGGTTGTCTTTACCGATGCTAATACGATGCTCAATGCCGAATCGATAAGAAATATTGTGCTGGAATTTACTGATTCCTCTGTAGGTTGTGTAGCAGGTGAAAAACGAGTACAGAAAGGTGAGGCCGGTAAGGGAGCTGTGGCAACCGAGGGCATTTATTGGAAATACGAGTCTTTTCTCAAAGCTATGGATTATAGGTTATGTACGGCAGTCGGTGCGGCAGGGGAGCTATTTGCAGTAAGAACTGCATTGTTTGAGAAACTTTCAAAAGATACATTGTTGGATGACTTTATGCTCTCTATGAATATTGCCTCTAAAGGTTATAAAATTGCTTATTGTTCAGATGCTTATGCTGTTGAAGGCACCTCTGCTGATATGTATGAGGAGGCAAAGCGTAAGGTAAGAATTTCTGCTGGAGGTCTTCAATCGGTGTGGCGTTTAAGAAGGCTTTTGAATCTTTTCAGATACGGCACGCTCTCGTTTCAGTATATTTCACACAGAGTTTTACGCTGGACGCTGGCTCCTCTAATGCTTCCTTTTATGTTATTGTTTAATCTGCTGCTTGTTTTTGGTTCGGCAGGTATGATATATAATATAATGATACTTTTGCAGTTGTTATTTTACGTTACCGGTGTAGCCGGATGGTGTTTTTCAAAGTTTGGAATAAAAAAGAAATTGCCGTATGTTGTTTATTATTTTATCTTTATGAATATAAATGTATATGCAGGGGCGATATATTTGACCAAACGTAAGGGAAGCGGAGTTTGGGAGAAGGCAAAAAGGGCATGATAAGGAAGTGGTATAGTAATGTGATATTTAGGATAAAAAGCAGTGTAAAATTGCATTTTTTTGATTAATTTTGCAAAATTAAAGAATCGAATTTACAATTTTTATGACAAAAAGAATTCTTGTTACAGGAGGTGCGGGCTTTGTTGGTTCTCATTTGTGCAAGCGACTTGTCGCTGACGGGCATGATGTAATTTGTCTGGACAACTACTTTACAGGCACCAAGGATAATGTCAGCGCACTTTGGCATAATCCAAAATTTGAGCTTGTTCGCCACGATGTAATAAATCCCTATTTTGCTGAGGTGGATGAAATATACAATCTTGCCTGTCCTGCTTCGCCTATTCATTACCAATATAATCCAATTAAGACAACAAAGACATCGGTTCTTGGCATAATAAATATGCTTGGTCTTGCAAAAGAGGTGAGGGCAAAGATAATGCAGGCCTCTACCAGTGAGGTATATGGTGATCCTACAGAAAATCCTCAGCGCGAGATCTATTGGGGGAATGTAAATCCGA
The DNA here is from genome assembly GCA_964571395.1 of uncultured Muribaculaceae bacterium. GTDB lineage: Bacteria > Bacteroidota > Bacteroidia > Bacteroidales > UBA932 > Egerieousia. The sequence continues at coordinate 3,562 of CAZNBA010000041.1, read as the reverse complement.
TAGGCGAGCGCTCTTGTTACGATGAAGGTAAAAGAGTTGCGGAGACTCTATGTAAGGATTATAATCATATGCACGGAGTGAGAATAAAAATAATAAGGATTTTTAATACATATGGCCCTAACATGAATATAAATGATGGTAGGGTTATCTCTAATTTTATCGTTCAAGCACTTAAAAATGAGGATATTACTATTTATGGCGATGGGTCGCAGACAAGGAGTTTTCAGTATGTGGACGATCTTATAGAGGGAATGATAAGAGTTATGGCAACGGAGGATAGCTTTACCGGTCCTGTCAATTTGGGAAATCCGCACGAAATCTCCGTTTTGAAGTTAGCAGAGACTATTATCGGATTGATTGGTTCAAAGTCAAAAATCATAACGCAGCCGTTACCTAATGATGACCCAAAGAGAAGAAAGCCTGATATTACTCTTGCAAAGCAGATAATTAATTACAGCCCTTCTATCCCATTGGAAACGGGATTGGAAAGTACTATAGAGTATTTTAAAAATTTATTAAAAATATAGTTATGAGTTTGGAAATAGTTGCTAAAGATTTTAAATTGCTTATAGTGGATGATGTCATGTCGAATGTCATTTTACTAAAGTCTTTGCTAGTGAGAGAGGGCTATAATATAGCAATCGCAAGCGATGGAGTGTCTGCTTTAGCAGCTTTGAAAACCGAAAAACCCGATTTGATACTTTTGGATGTGATGATGCCCGGTATGAGTGGTTATGAAGTTGGCAAAAAGATAAGAGAGGAGAGTGAATATTCGGAATTTTCTGAAACCCCAATAATCTATCTTACTGCGCTTAATTCTTCATCAGATATTGTAGATGGCTTTAAGAGCGGAGGTAATGATTTTATCTCAAAACCTTTTAATAAGGAGGAACTCTTGATAAGGATCTCCCATCAGTTATATTTGGTCTCTGCAAAGAGAATTATTACACGTCAGACAGAGGAGTTGAGAAATACCATTGTCGGAAGAGATAGACTTTATTCTGTAATAGCTCATGATTTACGTTCGCCTATTGGATCGGTGAAGATGGTTCTCAATATGTTGGCAATGAATCTTACCAAAGAGAAGATAGGAGATGATCTCTATGATTTTTTGAATGTAGCCAATCAAACTATAGAAAACACCTTCAGTCTTTTGGATAATCTTTTAAAATGGACAAAAAGCCAGGTTGGAAAGTTGAATGTGGTGTATCAGAATACCGACATTGTTGAGGTATTGGCTGATACCGTAGATACCTTTAAACTTGTGGCGCAGATAAAGAAACTTAATCTGGAATTTCATCATGATGTAAGTATCCATGTAAGAATGGATATTGATATGATTAAGACGGTTTTGCGTAATTTGTTAAGTAATGCTATCAAGTTCAGTCATGAGGGAGGCAGGATAGATGTTACTCTAAGCGAAGATAGTGACTTTGCAATTATAAGCGTAAAGGACTGCGGAACAGGTATAAAAGAGGAAGATAAGGTGAAACTATTCAATATGTCCACTCACTTCACTACATTCGGTACTGCAAATGAAGAGGGATCTGGTTTAGGATTACTTCTTGTTAAAGATTTTGTTACGAAAAACGGTGGTACTTTCAAATTTGAATCTGAATATGGAAAGGGATCTACATTCAGTTTCACTGTTCCGAAAGCAAAATAATCCTCCCTAATAACGATATTGATAATAACATCATAGTAGAATAGAGAAAAATGATTGCTGTTGCGCAGTTCGTTATTGTTTATTAAATAGTTGATGTTGCTTTGAATACCTCCTTTATAGAGGGATAGGTCTCCTTAATATAATTTTGAAGGTGTTCTGCTTTTACCCATTCTATTTTTGTAATATTCTCTTCAATTTGAGGAATTGGAGTATTGTTTTTATTGTATTTCATTGTGTACCACCATGTATGTTTGAGTATGAATTTCTCATTCAATTTATAGCAGTGACGTGTGATGCATAATAATTTTCCAATAGTCATTCCGCTTATTCCGCACTCCTCTTCAACCTCTCTCAGAGCTGTTTTTGAGATCTCTTCATTAGGTTCCTGTTTACCCTTTGGCAGATCCCACATCTCATTTCTGTATATAAGTAAAAATTCCTTTTGCTCGTTTTCTATAACTCCCCCGCCGGCATTAATCTCTTTAAACATAGATTTGAATTTATTGAAGGCGTATTCTATATTGCTGTCGGTATAGAGCATAATATGTCTTATTGCCGGTGAATGATCCAATATTTCGAGAATTTGCGTGTAGTTGAAATTATCGTCTGTCCTAAGAATTACCACATTGGGATCTTTCATTACTTTTTCGTCGGGGGTGCAGAGAGTTATGCATCGTTTACCGAAATAGATATTATACATTAAATGTGTCAGGTTTTTATTATCTTTGCTACAAAGATACATTCTATTATGGAAATTGAAAAAATTATAGCGGAACAACTTTTAAAACATAAAGCTGTAAAATTAAATACCGAGAAGCCTTTTACATGGGCATCAGGTTGGAAATCACCAATATATTGTGATAACAGAAAAATCCTTTCTTATCCGGAAGCCCGTAAGATTGTAACGGATGCCTTTGTGAAGTTGATCAATGAACATTTTAAGGATTTCGATGTCATAGCCGGTGTTGCTACAGGTGCAATTGCTTATGGTGTACTCGTTGCAGAGGCTCTTGGGAAACCATTTGTATATGTGAGGCCAAAGCCAAAGGATCATGGGCTTAATGCGCAGATCGAGGGGTATTTACCTGATCAATCGAGAGTGTTGGTTATAGAGGATCTTATCTCTACCGGTCAAAGTAGCTTGTCTGCGGTTGATTGCCTGCTGAAGAGCGGGGCGATTGTTCAGGGAATGGTTGCAATATTTAGTTATAATTTTATTAAATCAATCACAGCTTTTGAAAAGGCCAACGTTTTGTTGTATACGTTGAGCCATTATGAAGCCCTTTTGGAAGAGGCAGTTAAGGAGAAATATATTAAGAAGGAGGAGATGGATGTCCTTATGCAATGGAGAATAAATCCGGAGATGTGGGGAAAAGAGAGTTCTGAATGTGTTTGTGAAAAGTAGTTTTATGGGAAATACACAGGTTAAAGGTAAAGTTATTCAGGTGAATGCGCCTGCTCATGCATTGTACAGCATTTTTGCCGATATGAATAATCTTGTCAAGAATTTGCCAGAAGATAAGAAAAAAGGGGTAAAAACAACTGAAGATACTATTGAAGGTACCTTTCAGGGCTTTTCTATGGGATTGAAGATTGTGGAGCGTCTTCCGTTTTCATCGGTGTCATATGAGCAGTTCGGGAATTCACCTTTCCAATTCAAGCTTGTTCTGTTTTTTGATGCCGTTGATGTTGCTGTAACGGATTTTCATTTGGAACTTGATGCTGAGCTCAATTTTATGTTGAAAACGATTATCGGTGGCAAAATACAGGAACTGGTGGATAAGATTACAGAGGGGCTCTCTATGTCGTTTGAGGGTAAGATGCCTCCCGATGTTGATCCTGAGGAGATTTCAAAAATGTACAGTTAAATGGCCAGAATAAAAGCCTTTTTATTTA